>JAXJLD010000071.1:0-5645 GCA_036297385.1 Christensenellales bacterium
CCCCTTCTCCGCTTCGCGCTGAATAAAGGATTTAGAATATAAACAGTATGAAACAGCCCTGTGCAAAACCCCCGTCAGGCAACGCCTCGCTTCACGCTTTCCGCGGCTTATCTCACCGCATTCAGCACAGCCTCAGCCATTGCATCCTTCTCACAGACGGCGGTATGGCGGATGGGCATATCCGGCAGCTTCGCAATCTGCTCCGGCTCACGCGTTCCCGTCATCCGGCTCAGCTCTGCGCAGCAGGCAAAGTCGTCCTTCCCCTGCACCGCATCTCGTCCCGCAATCGCCTCCAGCACGGACGCGCCAAACTTATACGGGCTGGCGGTCGAAACGATCACGCACGGCGTTTTGTCACCGGTCTCCTGCACATACTGCCGCAGCACCGCAGAGGCCACCGCCGTATGGGTGTCCATCAGGTAGTGATCCTCCTCCCATGCGCGGCGGATCTCTGCGCGCACGCCGTCCTCATCGACACAGCCCGCCGCGTACTTCGCCTGAAGCTGGGTGCGCATCGCGTCGTCAATTCGATAGACGCGCTCCTCCTTGAGCGCCGCCATCAGCGCCGCCACCTTCGCGCCGTCCCGCCCGCACAGTTCAAACAGCAGGCGCTCCAGATTGGAGGAAATCAGAATGTCCATCGACGGGGAAATGGTCTTGTAAAATGCGCGCGCCGAAATATCGTACACGCCCGTGCGGATGAAATCGGTCAGCACGTTGTTTTCGTTGCTCGCGCAGATCAGCCTGCCCACGGGCAGCCCCGCCCTGCCGGCATAGTCCGCCGCCAGAATATCGCCGAAGTTGCCGGTCGGCACACAGAAATTGACCTTGTCGCCCAGCGCAATCTCACCCTTGGCAAGCAGGTCGGCATAAGCCGAGAAGTAGTAGACGATCTGCGGCGCCAGACGGCCAAAGTTGATGGAATTGGCGGAGGACAGCACGCGCCCCTGCGCATCCATGGTCTTGGCAAATGCCGCATCGGCAAAGATCTTCTTCACGCCGCTCTGCGCATCGTCAAAATTGCCCCGGACGGCGATGACGTGCGTATTGCTGCCGCCAGTGGTGACCATTTGCAGGCGCTGCGCCTGCGAAACGCCGCCTTCGGGATAGAACACGCAGCAGCGCGTGCCCGGCACATCCACAAAGCCCTCCAGCGCGGCCTTGCCGGTGTCGCCGCTGGTCGCCACGAGGATAAACACCTCGCGCGTCTCGCCATTCTTTTGGCCGCTCAATGTCAGCAGATGCGGCAGAAGCTGGAGCGCCATGTCCTTGAAGGCCAGCGTCGGGCCATGCCACAGCTCCAGCGCGTGCGCCCACGCGCCCACCCGCACCGTCGGCGCGACATCCGGCACATCAAAGCCCGTGCCATATGCGCCCGCAATCGCCGCCTTCAACTCCTTCTCGGTGAAATCCGGCAGGAATCGCCCCAGCACAAACACCGCGCGCTCCTGATAGCTCATCGGCACAAGACCGGCAATCTCCTCTGCCGTCAGCGCGGGAAAGTGCTCCGGCACATAGAGGCCGCCGTCCGGCGCAAGACCGCGCAGGATGGCCATGGACGGGGACACGGCGGCGCCGCCGCGGGTAGAAAGCATTTGCATAAGGGCGTACCTCCTCAAAATCCATCCGGTTTTTCGTAGAAAACAGTACGAAAATGATTTTTCATTATACAGGAACGCCGCTTCCCCGTCAATAGACGGGAAAGCGGCGTTTGCGTCATGCGTTTTTGCTGCGTGCGGGCCGAATCAAATCTGATACTTGCGGATGCTCTCCGGCACGTTCGCCGCGTCCTCGCTGAAGCTGAGAATCATGTCACAGCCAGCGTTGGCCACGAGGGTTTCGAGCTTGGCAAAGAAGTCCACCAGATCGGAAGCGTCCGTCTTGACCAGCTTGAGGAACGCATCCACATAGATCACGCTGATGTCATAGTTGCCGGCGAGGATGCCCGCCAGGAAGCCGTAGAAGGAATCCTTGCCCTTGACGGCATACTCACTCGCATCCACAAAACGAACCTGAGGCTTGAGGCTGAGGGTATAGCTCTTGTCGTCGTCCACAAAAAGCACATTGCCCTTCGCTTCCATCACGGAAGCATTTGCCATATCCAAAATACGCTTGGTCTTGCCGGAACCCTTCTTGCCAAAGATGATCTGGATCACGGTCAATCCCTCCCTTTCACGTTATTCTTGTTTCCAACATTATAGCTTAAATCTACATCCATGACTAGTCCTTTTTTCACCAAAATTTGATTTTTGCATTCCGGGTCAGCCTCTGATTGAGCCATTTTTCTGATTATAGCTTGATTTTTTTGTCTGAACATGCTATAAATAAATTGTTGCATTTTTCCATCGGATATGTGCGGACAGCCTGTTCGCACCCGGAAAGGAGCGCCTTTCATGAAGCTTTTCCTGCGCCTCCTCGCGCTGTGCCTGCTGCTGATTCTCCCGGCCTGCGCCATGGCCGACAGCCGTACCGCCTGCTATTGGCAGCTTGAAGCCATTGAAACCGATACCCACACCCGCGATACCTACGGCCCCGCCGCCATCGAAACAACCGCGCAGACGGTGTATGAAACCGATCCTGTGAAGATGGCTGAGCTCGCTCGCGGCGTGCAGTCTGTCTCCCTCGATGTGACACGCGCTGCGGGCGGTCACAACGCCCATGCGGACTATACGCTCTCCGGTATGCCCGTGCTCATTCCCGGTTCTGCCTATGCCCGGCTGACCGTCACCGCACGCACGAGTGCCCCTGAGCTGTCCTTCTATCTGTACTCTGCCATCTTTGTCAACACGGATCGCACACTGCGCGTGCGCGACAGCGGCGCTTGGGTGCATCGCGTGTACTTCCCCCGCAAAGCTGTGCCCGGCAAGGAGCTGCGCATCACCTTCGATTCCCGCGAGATCAACGAGCTTGCCGTCAGCCAGATCACTTATGTCTACCGCGCACACGAGGGCGTGATGCTGCTGGATGCCAACGGGGATATCGTACTCTATGCGCTGGACGGCAGCGAAATCCGCCGCATCCCCCAGACGGTGTCGGACATCCTGCCCGTCTTTGCTGCGGCAGATGAGGACAAAGCCAATGGCGATACCATCTTCTCCGCCGAGGAGCAGCCCGATGGCTCGCTGATCGTCCGCTATGATCCGAAAGCCGGCCTGTCCGAGGATGAGCTGATTCGCCTGATCCGCGCTGCCGATGCAGTGGAAACCGATGTGGACTCCTCCGCTTCCTTCCTCTCTCCGCTGACGGCGGATAAGCGCAATGCCACGCTCTACCTCGCCCCGAATGCCTCCCTCTCGGATGACGCGCTGCGCACGCTGCTGCGCGCGGCGAGCGGCAATCCGGTCAGCATCGAAGCTGTGCAGGATGCCGTTGCCTCCGGCGAAATGGCGCTCACCGCCGAACCGACAGCTACCCCCGCCCCGCTGACCTATGCGCAGCTCAAGGCAATCGCCACCGGCGAGGTGCAGGCCGACGAAACCACCTCGCCCCTGCACTTTGATGCAGGCAAGAACGCCAAAAAAGCGCAGGCGCTGGCGCTCTATAACGATCATGGCGTACAAGCCATCATGCTCACGCCGGGCGCACAGGCTTCCGGCAGCACATTGTTGGATGTCATCGACCGTATTCTTGCAGCCGATGCGCTGAAGGATGCCTTTGCCACAGCCTTCGGCAACGATGCCTCCATCCCCGGCGTTGTTGCCGCGGAAAACAGCGTCGAACTGATCCCCGGCACGGAAGAGGCCGCTGGTCTCTATGCCGCTTCCATTGGGGACAGCACGCTGCTGAGCATCCTGCCCGGCAGCATGGATGCCCTGCTCGAACAGCTTGACAGCGCCATTGCAGTGCTCAGCGTAACTCCTACGCCTGTGCCTACGGCTACACCCACGGCTACGCCGACTGCTACACCCACGGCCACGCCGACCGCTACGCCCACGGCCACGCCGACTGCTACACCTACAGCCACTCCGACTGCTACACCTACAGCCACGCCGACTGCTACACCCACAGCCACACCGACCACTGCGCCAACGGCCACGCCGACCGCTGCGCCCACAGCCACACCGACCGCTACACCTACGGCTACGCCGACCGCTGCGCCCACGGCCACGCCGACCGCTGCGCCCACGGCTGCACCGACCGCAGAACCTACGGCTGCACCGACTGCAACGCCGGTGCCTGCCATGGAAAGCGGCTTCTCCATGGGTATTGGGCTGCTCATCCTGCTGCTGATCCTTGCCGCAGCAACCATCATCATCCTCATGCTGCGCAGGAAGCGCTGATCGCACCCCATCGTTTTCTTGGGAGGACACGCAAAGTGTCCTCCTTTTTTTCACATCATTCCTCGCTCGGATACATATCCTGTGACCAATAGCCAATCCATAGGGAGGGATGTTTTTGAGCAATGCCCGTTTTGCAGGGGCGCTGGGACCCGAGGGCTTTCTGTCCTGCTTTGACCGCCTGATGCCGCCGGCGCTCCTGCGCCGAACACTCATCCTCAAGGGCGGCCCCGGCGTAGGCAAATCCACCTTCATGCGCCGCCTGCACGCCCATCTCACCGGACGCGGCGAGGATGTCACGCTGTACTTCTGCTCTGGCGACCCGGACAGTCTGGACGCGATTGCCGCGCCATCTTCTGGCATTCTTGCGCTGGACGGCACGCCGCCGCACGCCGTCGAGCCCACGATTCCCGGCGCACGAGACAGCTTGATTCATCTGGGTGTATGCCTGAATGAAGCCGCCCTGCGCCCGCGTCTGCCGCATATCCGCGCCTGCATGGCCGATCATTCCGCCTGCACGCAGCGCGCACAGGCACATCTGCGCGCCGCATGGGCGCTCCGGCAAAACAGCGCCGCCACACTGGCACGCTGCACAGATGAGGCGCATCGCCTGCGTATGCAGCGCGCCCTGATCGCCGCCGTGCTGCAAGCCGAGGGCGAAAAGACCGAAATGCCTGTCGCCCGCCCGGTCATCACCGATGCCGTCACCCCCAAGGGAGCGCTCTGCCTGCTCACGGACGGCGACCGGAAGCGCGTCATCCGGCTTCTGCCCCACTTCGCGATGGACCTCACGCCGGTGCTGCGCGCACTCAGCCAAGCCGCACAGGCCGCCGGATACGATGTGGAAGAACATCTTGATCCCACGTCGCCCGGCTGTCTGCTGCACCTGAGCATCCCCGCGCTGCACACCCTCGTTACCACGAACGATGCACTCGCCTGCGAGCAGACCTTCGATTTTGCCGCCTGCATCCCCGCCGCACGCCTGCTTCGGCACGAGTGCGCACTGGAGCAGAGCCGCACGGAGATCACGCGGCTCACGCAGGCCGCTGTCGCCGCGCTGGCGCAGGCCAAGCAGCTTCACGACGAATTGGAAACCTTCTATGTGCCGAACATGGACTTTGAGCGCTGGCAGACGATTCTGGATGAGACCCTTCAATCGCTGGAGCATTGATAAAAGACCGGCCTCCCTGCGGAAGCCGGTCTTGATACTAAAAGCTTTATTCGCGCGAAGCGAAGAAGGGAGTCTGAGGCTGTTTTGCATCTAAAACCTTCCATCCAAATTGAACCCGTTTCAATCGTAGACCGCGTTGCGGTCTGCTCTGAAACTACGTTTTGTCTAACCTTCCCCGTTGGGGAAGGTGTCATCCC
>JAXJLD010000072.1:0-19218 GCA_036297385.1 Christensenellales bacterium
AGCTGGAGATCTGCACGCGTTGCGGTCATGAGGAAAATACGGAATATTCCATCGATCCGGAGAACCACAACTGGGTGGTGGGTGCGACGGTTGAGGCCAACTGCGAGCATGAAGGCTCTGTGACCTACGTCTGCACCAACGGCTGAGGCGCGGAGAAGGTGGAGAAGCTTGAGAAGCTCCAGCATGAGATGGTGCCGGGCGCAGAGGTTGAAGCCAACTGCAAGAATCCGGGCTACAAGCTGGAAATCTGCCGACTCTGCGGACACGAGGAAAAGACGGAATATCCCATCGACCCGGAGAACCACAACTGGGTTGTGGGCGCGACGGTTGAGGCCGACTGCGAGCATGGCGGTTCTGTGACCTACGTCTGCACCAACGGCTGCGGACAGGAGAAGGTGGAGACCAGCCCTGCGCTGGGCCACACCATCGTGACCGTTCCGGCCAAGGCGCCGACCTGCACCGAAGGTGGAAATGAGGCTTATGAGCAGTGCTCGGTTTGCGGCAAGCTGATGTCTGAGGCGGAGATGCTCATGCCTACGGGTCACCAGCATTTGCTGATGGGTTATGACGAGACGAACCATTGGGCGTACTGCAACGATTGCAACACGGTTCTGAGCTCTGACCGCCATGAACTGGTCTACTGGACGAAGGATGGCTACAAGCATGTCGAGTGCAAGTACTGCGACTATGAGCAGGTAACCAAGATCCCGGCGCAGAAGGGTGAGCTGGACGGCCTGCCCAAGTGCGGCGACCGCTGAGCATGATGTTGTGCGGCGGATTGGCTTAAAAGCATGAAAGTTCAATCGCCGTCAATCAACATGGAACGGCTGAACAAGGGGCGGCGGCTGGAAACGGCTGCCGCCCTTTTGCTCTTATAAGAAAAGTAAAATATAGAGAATGCTCGAAACAATGGGAGATAATCTTATAATGAAGCGAATGAAATATGGGCTTGGCATTCTGCTTGCAACGATAAGCATGATCGTGAACGTCGGCGGATGCGCCATCGCAGAGGGGGATGCGCAGGCGTATCTGCGAGAGAACAAGGCGAAAAGCGCGCCGATTTTACCCCAGTATGCGGAGGCATATGCACAGAATAATGATATGATTGGCTGGCTGACCATCGAGGATACGCCGATTGATTATCCAGTCATGTACACGCCGAATGAGCCGTCCAAGTACCTCTACGCGGATTTTGACGGCAACGAGGACAAGAAGGGTCTGCCCTTTATCGACGAGAACTGCACGCTCAACAGCGATAATATCCTTATCCACGGGCATAACATGAGGGACAACAGTATGTTCGGCACGCTGCCTGATTACGCCAAGGAGAGCTACTATAAGAAGCATCCGACGATCCGGTTTGATACCCTCTATGAAGAGGGGGAGTATGAGATCATGTTTGCTTTCCGAGATCGCGTGTACTATACCCATGAGACCTGCTTCAAGTTTTATCAGTTCATCAATGCCAAGGATGAAGCGGACTTTGATCAGGCCATGGCAAGTATGCGCGAAAAGGCGCTTTATGATACCGGCGTGGAGGCGCACTACGGCGATAAGCTGCTGACACTTGTCACTTGCGCGTATCATGTGGAAAACGGACGTTTCGTTGTCGTTGCCAGAAAAAAGTAATGCCAGACATTGGAAAAATAACCGAAAATCCAAAGGGAGCATCTCCGGCCTATGCTGGGTGATGCTCCCTGCGCTTTATTTGTCTTTGGGTTTCTTGCCCATCATGCCGCCTGTCATCTCGCTGAGGCCGCGTCCGATCTTTTTGCCCATGGCCTTGCCGCCGCCCGTCTGCACGAGGGCGAACAGCAGAATCCCCACGATGGCTGCGCCGATGAGCAGCGCCATGCCGGAGAAAGCACCCTTCTCCTTGTTCTTTTCGGCACCTTTTTTGGCGCTGGATTCGGCAGCGGCTTTGTCGCCTTCCGCCTGAGGTGCTTTGGCACTGCCTGTCTGCGAACCGTAGAGTGTGGTGGAGAACACGTCAGCCATTACATCCGCAGAGTTCAGCACGCGCTCTTTGCTGATGGTGTGGGTGCCGAATTCCAGCAGAATGGCGTTGGGGGAGAGATCCTGATTGTAGTTGCCCTTGCCGATGAAGATGTCCTTGATAAGGCCGGGGTATTTTTTGTCCGCTACGGCCTTGAGTTCCTTGGCAAAGGCGCGGTTTACGCCGCTGTTCTGGTTGCTGCGGCCCACCAGCAGACGCACGCGGGAGGCGCGTTCGCCGTCGATGGTGGCGGCATATTGGTCCGCATCGGGGATGCCGTCGCGGTGAATGTCGATGATTGCGTCTGGACGTTTTTGAAGCAGACGTTCAGCGGTACGCCTGCTCCGCCTGTATGCGCTGGAATCGTGGGGCAGATGCGTGGATTCATCCAGAATCACGTCAATGCCCTTGCTTTGCAGCGCGTCGCGGAATTCACGGGCCACATCGTAGATGCCGCCTTGGCCCTCAATGCTTTCCGTGCCGTCGGTAGGAACGTAGCTCTCGTCGCTGTGAGTGACATACATGGCGATCAGCTTGCGCTCGTCCTTGACGGAGGCCGCCGCCATGTGCGCCTCTGGGGCAAAGACTGCCTGCGTTTCGCCCACCTCCAGCCATGAAACATCCGGCATGGCCTCTTCTCCGATGAGCTTGGCGCGGGCGGTTGCGCCGTCCACTTGCTCGATGCGGTAGAGGATGTTGTCACCGCTGATGTACTCATCACCAACGCTGACGGTATGGGAGATAGAGAACAGTGTCTGTCCATTTTCACCGCTCACCGTACATACGGCGCTGTCATTCTCGGCGGCGGCCAAGGCGGGCAGAGCAAAGAGAATCAGAGAAAGAAGCGAGAGAATAGAAGAAAAACGGATGTTCATGTGCGCTGTCCCCCTTCAATAGCGCCGTCCTCGTGCGGGGCGCGGGCGCGTCCTGCCATAATGCGCTCCATGATTTCTCCGGCTAGTTCGCACATCAGTACACCGGTCACGCCAGCGATCACCACTGCATCGAGTGCGCCTGCGCCGCCGAGGTATACCGTCTGGTTTACGCCGCGCATCCATAGCGAAATGCCGCCGATGATATCGGCGAGGATCACGCCCATTACGCCTGCGATGAAGGCGCTCCTGCGCGAGCGCCCCAGCAGCCACGCGATCACGCCGCCTGCGATTCCGTATAGGAGGATGGGGTCGAGCATGGGCATGGCGACAGGGTCGGCGGGAATCAGCATACCCAGCGCATAGATGGAAGCCGCCGTCAATCCGGCGGCAATCAGCGGCCGAATACGCTCCTTGCCAGTTCCTGCCAGCGTGAGCAGATAGGCACACACGGTCAGCGGCACGAGTGCGCCGCCGATGTTGATGTGCAGCAGACCAAGCGGAATATCCGGGAGCCAGCCGCCGATGAAAATGGCCGCCGCACAGCCCAGCGCCTGCTTGTCGGTGAGCGCCATGCGGTCGAGTACCCGTTCCAGCGCACCGAGAAGAATGAGCAGGCTGAGGATGAGCAGCAGAATCATGCCGATGGACATGACAAAACCTCGCTTTCTGAACCGTTTGTGCGCCTAGTCTGCGAAAGCGGCGTGCGTTTTATGCGGATGCCTTGCCGCTGTTTTTGCTGCAAGACATCATCACAACCCAAAACGATCATTCCGGCAATAAAAAACAGAGGAGCCTCAACAGGTTCCTCTGTTTGCAGCGCGTATGAACAGGCTTAGTGCTTCTTGCGAACCAGCACCACAACGCCGCCCATAGCGATGACGGCAATGAAGATCAGAAGCGTAACGGACATACTGTTGTCGCCGGTCTGCGGCAGATCCTCCATCATCGGCGGCTTTTCCAGCGCCTTCCAAGTGGCGGTAAAGGTTTGGTTCTTCGTCAGCGTGACGGTTTCGCCAGCGGCGATGGTCTGGTCGTTTTCATTCGCCCAACCTAAGAACGTATAGCCGTCGCGGCTGATCTTGGGCAGGACGAGCTTGCCGTCCGCGTCAGCTTCAATCTGAACAGACGTGCCGAAATCATCGTTGTACTTGAGCGTAGCACGGTAGAGCGTTGCGCCGCCCTGCTGCGGCTGCGTCGGCTGAATCACCGCGCCGGACTGAGCGTTCTCCAGCGCATCCGCAATCGTCTTATGATAGGAATAGGTGCCGGTGTTGTTCAGTTCATAATCCAGCGAATCATCGACAAATTCGCGAACAGAACGGTTGAACGAACCGCCGGCAATGTGCAGTTTGTTGGTGTCCTTCATCGTTTTGTCGGTAAGGCCGGTGAAGTTGCCGCCATTGATGGTGATGGATTCGCGGCCGGTAGCTGTGGTCAGCAGGTCACCGTCGAACTGACCATCCTGCACGGTGATGGTAGATGTGGCATCTTTATAGTCCACATCCGCTCTTAGCGCGGCGGTAGATCCAGCGAACGTGCCGCCTTCCACAAGGAGCGTGCCGCCGGAGGTGTAGATGTACGCGCCGTAGCCTTCGCTCGCGCCCATCGCGCTGCTCTTGGCGGTATAGGTGCCGCTCTTGACGGTAGCATTTGCGTCAAATCCCAGGCCGATCGCCGCCCGTGCCCAGCTATCTCCGCCGGAGAAATTGCCGGTTACGGTGAAATTGCAGTTCTCAAACGTGCTCTTGCCGCCCGCCAGCTCAATGCAGGGGCCGCGGTCAGCGGTAATGCTCACACCATTAAATACAATCGGGCTGGTTTTCGTATCGATAATATCGAAATAGAATGCTATGGTCTCCGTCTTGTACGTTCCGCCAATGACGGTCGCATCGATTTTGTCCAGCGTACTGGGAGAGGTTTGGAACAGCTGATTATTCGAGGAGGCGCTCACCTGATTCAGGACAACCTTTGCTCCGCTGCATCCGCCCGTCAGTCGGAAGAAACAGCCGTTTTCGGTCTTACCGCTGTATTGACCGCCGCTCATGGTGAAATTCTTCACCGCGTTGCAGCGGATAAATCCGTAGGAATGCGTGTTGGACGACGGAATCACCATGCCGCCCTTGCCGGCATTGATGGTGAAGTTGTCCGCCTTCACATGGAAGCAACGCTCTTTCTCTACATAGTTAGTGATCGTATAATCGCCCAGATCCAGCGTCGTGGACTTGTTGATCTCAATGATGCTCTTTACGTCCACGTTCTTCAGCAGCTTGACTTCGCCGCCTTGGGCGATCGCTTCGGCCAGCGTGGCATATTCCACACCGTTTGCGGTGGCTTCGCCGCCGGCGGCAAAGGCCGTCATCGGCACAATGGCCAGCAGCATGATGACTGCCAGCAGGATGGTAAGCCCGACCTTGCTTTTCCTCATGATTGTCATTTCCTCCCCTGTAACTCGTTCGCACTGCTCTCATTCGATGGGATAGGGCGCTTCTCTTTTCCCCGCGAAAACACACGCGGTATTAGAAACGCTTCAATTCTACCATCGTTTGGTGTTGAAATCAACATTTTTCCTCATCAATTACAAGGCAAAATCCACATGGCCAATCGCCTTGCCAAAACGGAGAAAATCTGGTAAAATCAATGATTGTATCATGATGAGGAGGGTTCATTTCATGGCAAAAACGTACTCGGCCAGTATGCTTAAGGTGCTGGAGGGGCTGGATGCGGTTCGGATGCGTCCGGGTATGTATATCGGCTCGACTGGCTCCCGCGGTCTGCATCATCTGCTCTGGGAGATCGTGGACAACGCGATTGATGAGGTGGCCAACGGCTATGCCAGAAGCGTCCGTGTGGAGCTGCATAAGGACGGAAGCGCCTCCGTTGAGGACGATGGCCGCGGCGTGCCGGTGGATATTCATCCGGAGCTGGGCATCACAGGTGTGGAGATGATCTACACCAAGCTGCACGCGGGCGGCAAATTCGATCATGAGAATTATAATTATTCGGGCGGCCTGCACGGCGTGGGCGCGTCTGTGGTCAACGCGCTTTCTAAATGGATGGTGGTCGATAGCTGTACCGGCGGCGGGCATTACCGTATGCGCTTTGAAAGCGCCTATGATCCGAAGGAGAAGAAGATTGCATCCGGACGCCCGGTGACGGCGCTGGAGCGCGTGAGCGCCACCCGTCGGCACGGCACGCGCGTCACCTTCCTGCCGGACGATACCGTGTTTGAAGAAACAAAGTTCAATGCTGAAACGGTGCGCCGCCGCCTGCGTGAGCTGGCGTACCTCAACCGCGGTCTGGAAATCACGTTCATCGACGAGCGCGAAAAGAACCCGGAAAAGCAGAAAAACGTCTTTTTCTATGAAGGCGGTCTGGAGGATTACGTCAAGTACCTCAACCGCGATAAGACGCCGGTGTATGAGGATATCATTCTGCTGGAGGGGATGCAGGACGATGTGCGCATCTGTCTGGCGATTCAGCATACGGACGATTACGCCGAGAATATCTTTTCTTATGTCAACAATATCCCCACGGCTGAAGGCGGTATGCATGAGATGGGCTTCAAGGCGGGCTTTACCCGTGCGCTCAACGACTATGCCCGCCGCGTCGGCACGCTCAAGGAAAAGGACAACAACCTCATGGGTGAGGATTACCGCGAGGGCATCACAGCCGTGCTGCTGACCTTTGTGCGCAATCCGCAGTTTGAGGGGCAGACCAAGGGCAAGCTGGGCAATACCGAAGTGCGCCCCGCCGTGGAGGCGTTTGTCTACGCCCGCATGACCGAGTATCTGGAAAACCTCAAGAATCAGGAGGTGGCCGGCGGCATCGTCGAAAAGGCGCTGCGCGCGAGCAAGGTGCGCGAGGCGGCACGCCGGGCGAAAGAGGTGGCGCGCGCCAAGAACCAGCTCGAGGCCGCGCCGCTGGTGGGCAAGCTCTCCAGCTGCACCGGCAAGAAGCCGGAACTCAATGAGATGTTCATCGTCGAGGGTGATTCCGCTGGCGGCAGCGCCAAGCAGGGCCGGGATCGCCGGTTTCAGGCGATTCTGCCCATTCGCGGCAAGCCCCTCAATGTGGAGAAGAAGCGCATTGATCAGGTGCTGGCCAACGAGGAGTTTCGCTCCATCATCACGGCGCTGGGTACCGGTATCGGAGAGGACTTTGATCTCAAGACGCTCAAGTACCACAAGGTCATCATCCTCTCGGACGCCGATCAGGACGGTGCGCACATCCGCGCGATTCTGCTCACGTTCTTCTATCGCTATATGCGCCCGCTGATTACGGAGGGTCATGTGTATATCGGTATGCCCCCGCTGTACCGCGTGGCCAAGGGGGATAAGATTGTC
Organism: Christensenellales bacterium; assembly: GCA_036297385.1. Lineage (GTDB taxonomy): Bacteria > Bacillota > Clostridia > Christensenellales > Aristaeellaceae > Ventricola. The sequence continues at coordinate 7,215 of JAXJLD010000072.1, forward strand.
TATGCCTATGATGACAAGGAGCTGACCCGCGTAACGGCATCCATCGGGCGCGGCTACACCATCCAGCGCTACAAGGGACTGGGCGAGATGGACCCGGCACAGCTCTGGGAGACGACCATGAACCCGGAGAATCGCCAGCTCATGCAGGTGACGCTGGAGGACGTGGCCGAAGCAGAGCGGCTGGTGACGCTGCTGATGGGCGATAAGGTGGAACCGCGGCGCGATTACATCACGACCTATGCGGACTTCAATAAGGTGGACACGTTCCTCGCGCAGGAAGGGAAGGACAGAAAGTAAATGGCACGCAAAAAGACCCCGGAAACGACGGAAACCCGCCCCAGACATGAGATCATCCAGCGTCCCATGGATGAGGTGATGCACCTTTCCATGATTCCCTATGCGGAACACGTCATTTTAGAGCGTGCGCTGCCGCGCGTGGAGGATGGCCTCAAGCCTGTGCAGCGCCGCATTCTCTTTACCATGAATGAGCTGGGCATCACGCCGGATAAGCCGCACAAGAAGTGCGCGCGCATCGTCGGTGATTGCTTGGGTAAATATCATCCGCATGGTGACAGCTCTGTGTATGACGCGATGGTGCGCATGGCGCAGCCGTATAGCCTGCGCGGCGTGCTGGTGGATGGCCATGGCAACTTTGGCTCTATCGACGGCGACAGCGCTGCCGCTATGCGTTACACCGAGGCACGCATGGCGCCATTGGCGCTGGAAATGCTGCGCGATATCGACAAGGATACCGTCCCCTTCAGCTTCAACTTCGATGATACGCTCAAGGAGCCGGATATGCTGCCTGCCCGCTATCCGAATTTGCTGGTCAACGGCGCTTCGGGTATCGCGGTCGGACTGGCGACGAACATCCCGCCGCACAATCTGCGGGAAGCCATCGACGCGGCCATCCTGCTGATGGATAATCCGGAAGCGAGCTTGGAGCAGATCATGCAGGTGATGCCTGCGCCGGACTTTCCGACTGGCGGCTGCCTGATTCGCAATGAAGAGATTGCCCGCGCCTATGAGACGGGGCGCGGCAAGCTGACCGTGCGTGCCAAGGTGCATATCGAGGATGGCACGGCAGGACGGAAGCTGATTGTCATCACCGAGGTGCCGTATCAGGTGCCCAAGGCGGCGATGCTGGAGAAGATCCTGAAGCTCAGCGAGGAGCGAAAGACGCAGCTCAGCGGCATTTACGATATCCGGGATGAATCCGACCGCACGGGCCTGCGCGCGGTGATCGAGCTGAAAAAGGATGTCGATCCCCTGCAAGTGCTGTCCGTCCTGTACAAATATTCGGATTTACAGATCACCTTCGGCGTGAATATGGTCGCCATTGCGGAGGGACGCCCCATGCAGATGGGCGTGAAGGCGATGCTGACCTACTATATTGACCATCAGAAGCGCGTCATTACCCGCCGCACACAGCATGAGCTGGCACAGGCGCGCACCCGAGAGCATATTCTTGCCGGCTTGATGGTGGCGGTCAACCATCTCGATGAGGTGATTGCGCTCATCCGCAAAAGCAAGACCCCCAAGGAGGCCAAGGAGCAGCTTCAAAATCGCTTTGGCTTGACCGATGTGCAGGCGCAAGCCATTCTCGATATGCGTCTGCAGCGTCTGACGGGGCTTGAGATTGACGCTCTTCGCCGGGAGTACGAGGCAATCCTCAAGACGATCAGCCGATTGGAGGGGATTCTCAAGAGCGAGAAGAAGCTCATTGCCGTGATCCGCACGGAGATGAACGAGATCCGCGAGAAGTTTGGCGATGACCGCCGCACGCAGATCATTGAGGACGACAGCGCGAAGCTCCCGCCTGCGGAGATCAAGCCGGTTGCGGAGGATACGGCCATTCTGCGCCTGCGCGATGGTCAGCTTCGCCGGATGAGCCCGCGGATGGTGGAGAAGTTTGTGCAGCAGCCGGGCATGGCGGCAGAGGTTGTGCAGCTCCTTCAGACGACAACCGATGAGTCGCTGTATGTTTTCACCAATCTGGGCAACTGCTTCATGCTGGATGTGGCGAAGATTCCTGAAACGATGCGCCTCAAGGAGCGCGGCAGCCTGCTCACGGGCCTGATTGCTGGGCTTGCCGATGGCGAAAACGCCGTAGGGATGCTCTGTGTGCGCAGCGATGAAATGGCGAAGTTTGGTGATGTGCTGTTGGCTACCAAGCGCGGACAGATCAAGCGCACGTCTGCGGGCGAATACGGCATTCGTCGCGCACGATTCAGCGCGATTTCGCTCAAGGGCGATGACGAGGTGGTGGCGCTGGCGACGGTTCAGCCGGAGGACAAGGGTGATGTGCTGCTGGTGACGCGCCAAGGCATGGGTGTGCGCTTTAAGCTCAGCGAGATTTCTGCGACGGGACGCACGACAGCGGGCGTGCGCGGCGTGGATGTCGCGGAGGGGGATGCGCTTTCGTGGGTGCTTCTGCCCGCAGCGGGCGATATGCTGCTGCTTATCAGCGATCGCGGCTGGGGAAAGCGTATGTTGGCAGACGATATCGATCGCCAGAAGCGCGCAACGAAGGGGCAGAAGCTGCTTCCGATGACCAAGTCTGGCGAGATCGGCACGCAGCTTGCTGCATTGCTGGATGTGACACACGCAGGGCGCGTGGCTTTCACCCAGCGGCATGGTCATACAACGGAGATGAACGTGCAGGAGATTGCTGTGGATCGCCGCACCAGCAAGGGTCAGCTTCTGGTCAGCGTGCTGTTGGATGACACGGTGACGGAAACCAACGTGCTGGAATAAGTCCGGCTGATTTTGCGTCGTTCATAGGGGACAATGCTTTTTGCATGGCAAAGCGAAGAAGGGTTTGGGGAAACGCCCCAAACCCTTCTTCGTTTTGTGCTTATAACGCATTTCAATCAGCAAATTGTATCAAATGACAAACTGCTCCATATAGCGCTTGGAAAGTCGAAGCGAATCGAGAATCTTCTCCTTCGAGCCCTCAAAGGCGCGGTCCTCAACCTCGATGCAGGTGCATCCGTCATAACCGATATCCGTCAGCGCGGAGACGTATTTGCCCCAATCGACATCGCCAAGGCCGGGCAGCTTCGGGCTCATGAAGTCCAGCGGATACGCCATGATGCCAACCTCGCGCAGCTTGTCCGGGTAGAGCTTGATATCCTTGTAGTGGACGTGGAAAATCTTGTCCTTAAACGTATACAGCGGGCGGATGTAGTCGATCATCTGCCAGACGAAGTGGGAGGGATCGTAGTTGATGCCCAGATTGGGGGAGGGCAGGATGTCAAAGACCTTTTGCCAGATGGCGGGTGTGGTCATCAGGTTCTGCCCGCCCGGCCATTGATCGCGCCCAAAGAGCATGGGGCAGTTTTCAATGGCGATTTTCACACCCTTTTCCTCGGCAAGCGCCAAGATCGGCGGCCAGACCTCCTTGACCAGCTCCAGATTCTCCTCGACAGACTTGGTCTGATCGCGACCGATGAACGTCGTCACCATATTCACGCCGAGCTTCGCGCTGGCGCAGATGACCTTCTTGAGGTGCTCGACGGCGGCGGCACGCTTTTCAAGGTTGCCGTCCATGGTGTTGGGGTAGAAGGCGAGCGAGGAAATCTCCACGTTCTTCTTCGCGCAGTAATCCAGAATGTAGGCCGCTTTTTCGTCGTCCAGTGCATCAACGTCGATATGGCTGACACCGGCATAGCGGCGCTCTGCCTTTCCGCAGGGCCAGCAGGCCACTTCTACGCAGGCAAAGCCCATCTCGCTGGCGGTGTCGATCATCTCCTCGAACGTCCATCCGTCCAGAATTGCACTGACAAAACCGAGTTTCATGTGTATTCCTCCTTGCGTTTATTGCTCGACAGGCGTGCGCAGCCTGCCGGTGGATACCGAATCGCGCAGCACCAGCTCGGTTTTGAGCAGGAACTGCTTGGGCTCGTTGGAGAACGGGCTGACCATGCGCTCGGCCAGCACCTCCATGGCCATGTAGCCAAGCTGGAAGCGGGGCAGATTGACGCTTGTTACGCTGGGCTGATGCATCTGTGAAATGTAGGTGTTGTCAAAACTGATGAGGGAGAGATCCTCCGGAATGGACAGCCCTGCCATGGCGGCGACTTTGACCACTGCGGCGGCGTACATATCGCTCGCGGCGAGGATGGCGTCTGGACGCTCCTTGGCCAGCAGCATCTGCTGTGCGACGGCCATGGAGCTGTCAAACCCCATCTCGGTGACGTTGGCCTCCAACAGCGGATCAATTTCCAGACCGGCATGACGCAGCGCCTCCTCGTATCCGCGGCGGCGGTGGCGCGCATATTTGTATTTTTCCGGGCCATTGATCAGCGCAATGCGGCGGCAGCCTGCATGGAGAAGCGTCTCAGTGGCGTTGCGTGCGGCGGAAACATCGTCCACCCCGACGTAAGGATGCGGGCTTTCTTCATTATATTCTGCGCACTGCACCAGCGGGATCATGGTGTTCAGCTCATCGAGCAGATCGGTATCGCTCACCGGCGAGAGCAAAATGAGGCCGCAGGCGCGCGTGCTGTGAATCAGCGCAGAAAGCTGGGGCATCCGGCGTTCAACATTGCCCTCCGGATACAGCAGTACCTCCAGCCCGTGGGACTTGGCGGAGGATTGAAGCCCGACGATGATTTCGGCATAAAAAGGGTTGGAAAGATTGGGCAGCGCTGCGATGACCAAGTGGCTGCCGGACGGCGCGGCGGGCGCGGTGTGCGCATAGCCCAGCACATCCATAGCATCTTTCACCTTCTGCGCCGTATCGAGGCGCACAGAGGGATGCTCGTTGAGCACGCGGGATACCGTTGCAATGGATACGCCTGCGAGATGCGCGACGTCCTTGATGGTGGGCGCCGTTCCCTTTCGCTTCATTCTCGTCGCCGCCTTTCGGGTGGGATGAAAACATTATAGCATCAAATGAAAGAAAATGTAAACAAAATCGGAAAAACAATGATAAGTTTTCATGATGAGGGGGAGAAGCTGCTGATAACGGCACGGGATTTCGCGAAAAAGCAAGTGTACGCAAGAATGTAAAATTATGAAAACTATTCATAAGAATTGACAAAGTGATGACAGCGTGCTATCATACGATTAGCGCAAGTGAACAAACAAAAGAGCCTGCATCTGTGAGGTTTGTTTGTTCGCTGCAACGGCCTTTCCGGGGCGGATACCGGAAAAAACAACTTTATACAAGGAGGAAACTGTTGTGAAAAAGATGATGGCTATCGTGGTGGCGCTTGTGCTGTGCATCGGCATGATTCCGTTTGCTCAGGCTGAAGCGGTGAAGCTCGGCGTGCTGGTTCCGGCTGTGACGCACGGCTGGGTTGGCGGCATCACCTACAATGCGGAGCAGTACTGCAAGGAGCTGGAAGCGTCCGGCGCGATCGAGTACAAGCTCTACACCAGCTCGAACGCGGAAGAAATGACCACGCAGATCGACGAAGCGCTGCTCTGGGGTGCGCAGGCGCTGGTCATCGCGCCGCAGTGGACGGGCATGGAAGTGGCCGCCCAGAACGCGATTGACGCGGGCGTGACCGTCGTGGCGTTTGATATGGATATCCCGGCTGAGGGCATCTACAAGGTCACCGGCGACAACGAGTCCATGGGCGTGGCTGGCGCGAAGTATATCGTGGAAAAGATCGGCACCGAGGGCACCGTCGTGGCGCTGCCGGTTCCGTCCTCCGGCTCCGTGTCCGAGCTGCGCATGAAGGGCTTCGCCGAGACCATGGCCGAGATCGCGCCGAACGTCAAAATCATTGAGTACGCCACCGCGTTCACCCGCGAGGATGGCCTCAAGGATATGGCGGACATCCTGACCGCCAACGAGAAGATCGATGCCGTGTTCTCTCTGGACGACGAGACCTCCATCGGCGCGCTGCAGGCGATTGATGACGCCGGCCGTACCGAGATCAAGGCCATCACCGGCGGCGGCGGATGCCAGGAGTACTTCGGCATCATCAAGGAGAAGGCCGATCAGATCGGTGCCTGCTCTGCGCTGTACAGCCCGCTGATGATTAAGGACTGCATGGACGTGGCCATCGCCGTTGTCGGCGGTGAGACCGTGGACGCCGTCAAGGTCATCCCGTCTCAGATCGTGTCCGCTGAAAACGTGGACGAGTACCTCGACCCGGCCAACACTGTCTATTGATTTGAAACCGCCAAAGGGCCGTGGCTTTGCCATGGCCCTTTCTTTTCAAGAATTTTGAAGAATCGCGATGCAAATCTTGGCATCGAATGATCTCACAGAACGGATGTGAACACATGAATCTGACCATGAAAGGGATTGTCAAATCCTTTGGGGCGAACGATGTGCTCAAAAGCGTCGATTTTTACCTGAATGAAGGAGAAATCTGTGCGCTGCTGGGCGAGAATGGCGCAGGCAAATCGACGCTGATGAACATATTGGGCGGCGTGCTTCCGGCGGATTGGGGTACGATTGAGCTGGATGGAAAGACGGTGACCTTTGCCAATCCCGCGCAGTCTCTGCACGCGGGCATCGCGTTCATTCATCAGGAGCTGAACCTGATTAACGACCTGCCCGTGTATGAAAATATGTTCATTGGGCGCGAGCTGAAAAAGAAGAGCGGCTTTCTGGATCATGCGGCGATGTACCAAAAGACGAAGGAACTGTTTGACCAGATGAAGATCGACGTCGATCCCGGCGCAATGGTCTCCACGCTGGACGCCTCCTTCAAGCAGATTGTCGAAATCTCACGCGCACTGATGATGAATGCCTCCATTATCATCATGGATGAACCGACGACGTCGCTGACCGACCCGGAAATCGAGCGCGTTTTTGATATGCTGCGCACGCTCAAGGCGCAGAAGGTCGGCGTGGTGTTCATCTCGCACAAGCTTCGCGAGGTGATGGAAATCTGCGATCGGTATACCGTCTTGCGCGACGGCGTGATGGTGGCAGATGGTGCGGTGAAGGATACGAGCATTTCGGCGCTGGCGCGGGAGATGGTCGGTCATGAGGTGCATACCGGCGTGAAAGCGTCCGGAACGGCGCGGGGAGAAGAGGTGCTGCGCCTGGAGCATCTGACGCAGGAACCCTATTTCCGTGATGTGAACCTGACTGTTCGCGCGGGTGAGGTGCTCGGCGTGACGGGCCTGCTGGGCGATGGACGAAGTGAGCTGTTCGGTGCGGTGTTTGGCTCCATGGGCAAGGTGCAGGGGCAGATTTATGTGCATGGCAAGCCCGTGACCATCGCCTCCACGCAGCAGGCGCTGGCGCTGGGCATCGGCTATCTGCCGCGCAACCGCAAGGAAAACGGCATCATCAAGGACATGAATATTCTGGAAAATGGCTCTATTGTGACGCTGCCGCAGCTCACACGCCACGGATTCATCAGCCGGAAGGAACAGCTTGCGCAGTTTGATCGGCAGCGCAGGGAGCTGCGCATCAAGATGGGGCGCGAGACGGACGCTATTACCAGCCTTTCCGGCGGCAATCAGCAGAAGGTGGTGCTGGCTAAGTGGCTCAGCGCAAACCCGAGCCTGCTGATTCTGGATAATCCGACACAGGGCGTGGACGTGGGCGCGAAGGAAGAAATCTACGAAATCATCCTCCGTCTGGCCGGACAGGGCGTGGCGGTGGTCGTGCTGTGCAGCGAAGCGCAGGAGATTATCCGCCTTTGCGATCGTGCGCTGGTGATGTATCACGGCGCGGTCTGCGCCGAGGTTTCAGGCGAAACCATGAACGAGCATGAAATGATGCGGCTGGCCACCGGCGGCTGAGAGGAGCAATAACCATGACACAGACAACAAACGAAAAGAAACCCACCATTCTGCAAAGGGCTGTGGCGCAGTGGAAGAGCAATCCGCTCTTTTCAACGGCGTGCGTGCTGGTGCTGATGATTCTCCTGCAAACCTTCGCACTGGGCTTTGACTTTGAGAGCTTCGGCGCATGGTTCTCCCACTGGTCCAGAAACTGGATCAACATTCTGCGCAATAACGCCGGCGTGGGCATTGTCGCGCTGGGCATGACGTTTGTCATCATCTCCGGCGGCATTGATCTGGCTGTCGGCTCCACGCTGGTGGCTGTCGGCGCGGTGCTGATGGTGTTCATCAATAGCTATCCCACCGGACTTTTGACCAGCATTGGTATCACCGGTGTGCCGGCGTTTGTCATCGGTATCCTTGCGTGCATTCTGATGGGCTGTGCGCTGGGCGGTGTATCGGGCTTTTTGATTGCCAAGCAGAAGCTTCCGGCGTTTATTGCTACGCTGGGCATGATGAAGATCTGCCGAAGCGTGACGCAGCAGGTGATGCAGACGGCGAGCGTCAAGGTGCCTACGCAGTTCCTCGCGATTGCCAATACGAAGATCGGCGGTCAGGTCGTTCTGCCGATTCTGTACTGGCTGGCGCTGGCGGTGCTGCTGCATATCATTTCTAAAAAGACGACATTTGGCCGCCATGTCTATGCCATCGGCTCCAACGAGCGCGCGGCGCGTCTGTCTGGCGTGAACGTGGAGAAGGTTACGGCGCTGGTGTATGTCCTTTCGGGCGTGATGGTCGCTATCGCGGCGATCATTCAGGTGGCGCGCATCGGCTCGATGGACTATGCCAACGCGGGCAGCGGCTATGAGATGGACGCCATTGCGGCGGTTGTCGTCGGCGGCACAAGTATGTCGGGCGGCAAGGGCTCCATTCTGGGCACCGTGCTGGGTATGCTGATTATCGCCGTCATGAACAACCTGCTCAACCTGATGGGCGTGCCGCCGTTCCTGCGCGAGGCATTCAAGGGCTTCATCGTCATCGCAGCCGTGCTGCTGCAAAAGAAGGAGAAGAATAGCTGATACCCTTTCTGATGCAATAGTTTCTCGATTCAGAAACAGAATGAGATGTGCGTTTGCACACCATGACGGACAGAACTTGTGTTTAAAGGAGAAAAGAATATGATAAAAGTTGGTCTGATCGGCTGCGGCAAGATTGGTCAGGTGCGCCATCTGCCCGAGTATGCGGCGAATCCCCATTGCACCATTGCCGCGCTGTACGATGTAAATATGGAACGTGCGCAGGCGTTGGCGGAGCAGTACGGCGCGACGGCATATCCGTCCGTCGAGGCGCTGCTTGCTTCCGATATCGACGCGGTCAGCATCTGCTCCTCCAACAATACCCATGCGGAGCTGACGATGAAGGCGCTTCGGGCGGGAAAACACGTGCTGTGCGAAAAGCCCATGGCCACGACGCTGGCAGAGTGTGAGGCGATGGTGCAGGCGGCGCGCGAAGCGGGCAAGCGCCTGATGATTGGCCATAACCAGCGGCTTGCCGGTGCACACATGAAGGCGAAGGAGCTGATTGAGGCGGGCGAGATCGGCAGGGTGCTGACGTTCAAGACGGCTTTCTGCCATGGCGGCCCTGAAACGTGGAGCGTCGATCCGGGGCTGAACACGTGGTTCTTTGACAAAAAGCGCGCGGCGATGGGCGCGATGGCCGATTTGGGCGTGCATAAGACCGACCTGATTCAGTTCCTGACCGGACAGAAAATCGTCGAGGTCAGCGCCAAGCTGTGCGTGCTGGATAAGAAGTTTGCCGATGGCACGCCGATCACCGTGGACGATAACGCCTTCTGCATCTATCGCATGGACGGCGGCGCGATGGGCACCATGACCGTCTCGTGGACGGACTATGGCGCGGAGGATAATTCCACCGTGCTGTGGGGTACGAAGGGCGTGCTGCGCATTTACGATCATCCCGAACACACCCTTGTGTTGATGCGCAAGGGCGGAGAGACGGTGTATTATGACGTGGATCAGATTCAGACCAATGACAACCAGACCGCTTCCGGCGTGATTGATATGTTTGTGAACGCGGTGATGGATGAGAATGCGCCGTATATTACCGGCGAGAGTGCGCTGGCTGCAATGCGCGCGGTGTTTGCGGCGATTGAATCGAGCGAAAAGGGCTGCGCCGTTCGCGTCAATCAGTGAGTTGGGATCGGCTGGAGAGGAGAGTTTGCGCATGGATAGGATCATTGCGGTGAATTCAAACTGCTATCACGGCTTTTCCATCGAAGAGGCGATTGAGGGCATTGCGGCAGCAGGCTTTCATTACATCGAATTGACGGCGACCAAGGGCTGGACGGAGCACGTATTTCCGGATCAATCCTTTGAGCGGCTGCTGGAGATCAAAGACAATCTGGAGCGCCATGGCCTCAAGCCGTTCTCCATGAGCGGACACTGCAACCTGATGGATGAGACGCGCGTGGATGACTTCGTGAAGAATATCCGTCTGGCTGCATTCTTTGGCTGTGACTATATCGTCAGCTCCATCGGAGAGGCGCATCTCAAGGACAATGCTGTGGCGGACAATGCGACGGCGGCGCGGATGATTGCGGCGCTCGTGCCGCATCTGGAGCGCTATGGTCTGACGCTGGTGCTGGAAACACACGGCAAGGAGCATGGCACTGGCAAGGTGCTGTCCGATATTGTGAAGCGGGTGGGCAGCGACCGCGTCAAGATCAATTACGATACGGCCAACGTCATTTTCTACGGGCGTGTTGATCCCTGCGAGGATATCAAGATCTGCATGGAGGATGTGGCGTATATCCACCTCAAGGATAAGGCTGGTGCGGACGATGTGTGGGATTTCCCGGCGGTGGGCAAGGGGCGCGTGGACTTCCCGCGCCTGTTCGGCCTGCTGGATGTGGCGAAGAACGACAGCCCGATGAGCATTGAGATTGAGTTTACTGCCCAAGGCCCTGCTAATCTGGAGGAGGTCAACCGGGCTGTGCTGGACAGCGCTGCATACCTGCGCACACAGGGCTTTGCGCTCTGATAAGGGGGGATGAAACATGAATATCCTGCTCGTAGGGCTGGGCGGCATGGGCGCCTGCCACTACAAGAATTATCAGCATATTGAAGATGCGCATGTGGCGGCTTGTGTCGGACGCTCGGAGGCGGATGCTGCGGCGGCAAAGGATTGGGGTGTGCCGATTTACCCGGATATCGCCGCCGCCTGCGCGGCAGAGGCGATTGATGTCATCGACATCTGTGCGCCGACCTATCTGCACAAGCAGCTTGTGCTGGAGGCGGCGGCGCAGAAAAAGCATATCATCTGCGAAAAGCCTATTGCGCTCAGCCTCAAGGATGCCAAGGCGATGTATGCGGCGGCGGAGGCAAATGGTGTGCAGCTCTACATCGCGCAGGTGCTGCAATTCACCCGCGAGATCGAAACACTGCATGAGGTGGTGGAGACGGGGCGCTACGGCAAACCGCTGGATGGCTGCTTTGAACGCCTGTCCGCCTGCCCGAAGTGGTCGCAGGGCGGCTGGCTGCTGGATAAGGCCAAGAGTGGACTGCTTCCGTTTGACCTGCATATCCACGATCTCGACGTGATTGTGAGCCTGTTTGGCAAGCCGGACGATGTGATTTTCACCCAATGCGCGGGCGAAGGGAAGGCGTATGCCGAGCAGTATCGCTTCCTGTATGTATATCAAAGCGGCCTGAATGTCTGCGCGGAAGCGGCGTGGTTCAATGCGGCGATTCCGTTTACCGCGCACTGGCGCGTGTACTTCGAGCGCGGTATGCTGGTCTGCGATGCACATGGCGTGACCGGCTATGCAGCGGATGGCGAAGTGACGCATTTCGATGTGAGCGAACCTGTGCAGGTGGACTGCGGCATCAATCTGGGTAAAAGCGGCTGGTTCCTGCGGGAGCTGACGCATCTGCTGGACTGTGCGCACAGGGGAGAGCCTTCTCCGCGCGTGCCCAAGCAGCGGGTGCTGGATGTGGTGGAGATTCTGGAAGGCGTTTAATGCCGTTTTCATGTTCACCGATACTGTTTATCTTCTAAAACCCTTTATTCTGCGCGAAGCGAAGAAGAGGCTTGAGGACGGGAGCCTGCCGCCGCCAGTGGCGGAAACAGGCGGGCAGAACGTCGGAAATCGCAAGAAGCGCTTCGCGTGACTAAACGAGCTTCCCGGAATCGCAGTCCCAACGTAGACCTCATCCGCCATCCCTTCGGAATGACACCTTTCACAAAGGGGAAGGCTAGAAAAAACGTAGTTTCAGAGCAG
>JAXJLD010000073.1:0-10277 GCA_036297385.1 Christensenellales bacterium
AGGTGTCATCCCGAAGGGATGACGGATGAGGTCTACGTTAGGGCTGCCGCCCCGGGAAACTCGCATAGTCGCGCTTCGCGCTCCTTGCGATTTCCGACGTTCCGCCTGCCTGTTTCCGCCGCTGGCGGCGGCAGGCTCCAGTCCCAAACCCCTTCTTCGCTTCGCGCTGCATGAAGCATTTTGGAATAAAACAGCGTCAGCCCATCAGCAGCTCGAAGATCCGCATGACATCCCGCTCCGCCGCCAGCGCCTGCACCCAATCTCGCACGCCGGAAAGCACCAGATGCAGCATCAGCAGCCCGCCGATCATCCTTAACCCGCCCTGCTCGTCCGCCTCGCCCATCGCCGTCTGAATCAGCGCACAGACCGCGCACAGTGCGCACAGCCGCGCAATCAGCGTCACCACGCCGCATCCCCCTCACCGCAGCATCACCGTCAAGTTGCCCACCAGCAAAAGCTGCACAATCAGCAGAAAGTACATCGTTCCCACGCACAGCATGGTGATGAGAAACAGCACAATCGTGCGCGAAAAATCCCCAATCGCGTGGACGATCTGCGCATCGGCCACGGGCTCCATCAGCGCCGCGCTCAGCTTCATCAGGAACACCGCGGCCAGCGTGCGCGCCAGCGGCCCCAGCACCGCGTCCAGCAGCACCATCACCGCCGCCACGCCCAGCGCATTCTTGACGATCAGCGTACAGCCCACCAGCGTATCCATCGTATCGGAGAACATCCCGCCCACCACCGGCACAAAATTGTCCACCGCATACTTCGCCGCGCGGATCACCACGCCGTCGATCGATGCGCTGCACACGCCCTGAAGCGACATCGCCCCCAGAAACACCGTGAAGCTCACCCCAAGCAGCCAGCACACGGCGCCGCGCAGGAGCTGCGCCAGGCGCGTCAGGTGCGCCCTATCAGAAAGGTGGTTGATCGCCGTCACCGCGCAGGTACACATCACCAGCCGCAGGATGACCTCCCGTGCCAGAAAGACCATGCTGCCCGATGCCGCCACCACCATCGGGTGCAGGAATGCCGAGGACGCGCTCCCGCCCAGCGCCGTTAGCAGCGTCAGCAGCATCGGCAGCAGCTTGTCCATCCGGTCGGTCATCGCCGTGATCGTCTCCCGCGTATGCGCCAGCTCCGAAAATACCAGCAGCATCACCGGAATGAGGATCAGCACAAAGCACATGCTGCGCGAAAGCGGGGCGAGCGCCCCCTTCTGCGCACCGATCGTGTGCAGCAGTACGCTCACCAGCAGCACCGGCAGCATCAACGCGATCATCGTCCGCCCCAGCACACGCACCGCCTCGCCAAACGCGCCCAGCACCCCGGAAAGCACGCCATCCACGGAGAGTGTCTCCCCGGAAGCCAGCCCCAGCACGGCCTCCCTCACGTCCGTATAGCCGAACCAATCGGGCAGCGCCGCGCCCTCTATCCCGGAAAAATCCAGTCCTTCCACTACGCCGCGGATCTCCGCCTGCATCTCGTCCTCTCGTGCGCACGCCTGCGTGGGAAGCATGCAGATCAGCACCAGCAGCACCAGCCCCGCACATTTCACCGCAGCACGTCCACCGCCATCTTCGTCAGCTCCATGAACACCGGTGCGGCCACACCCAGCAGCGCAATGCGCCCGCACAGCGAGGCGTGCCGAGCCACCGACGGCGCATCCATATCCTGACAGGTCTGCACAGCAAGCTGTGTCACCAGCACAATGCCCGTCGCCTTCAGCATGATCCGGTAATACTGCGTGTCCAGCCCCAGCGACAATAGAAAGCCGCGGATGGACTGCACCGTTTCCGCCAGCGCGGGTAGTACGGCGCTCAGTGCCAGCGCCCCAAAGGCGACCGACAACAACCCCGCCGTCTGCGGATGCATCTGCCGCAGCAGCATCACCATGCACGCCGCCAGCAGGCAGAAGCCCATCAGACGAAGCCATTGCACATCCATCCCCCGCTTTCTCAGTATAGGCCGAATATGCTTTTGACGTTGTTGAGGAGCTGCGCAATGAGATCCACCACCAGAAACAGCACCACCACCAGCCCCGCCACCGAGGAAAGTACCGCAATATCCTCCCGCCCCGCCTTTTGCAGCACCTGATTGACGGCGAAGATGAGAATTCCCACACCCGCAATCTGAAACAGCAGATCAATATTCATCCCTTTCCCTCCCGTCAGACCAGCATCAGAAACGCCGCCGCCCCCAGCGCCGCGCCCAGCATGCGGATGAGCCGCGCCCGCCGCCCGCTCTCCCGAGAAAGCGTCTCCTCCCGCTGGCGCAGGCGCTCGTCCGCCGCATCCAGCAGGGCGAGCTGCTCCGGCAGCCGCGTGCGCCCCAGCTCCGCCAGCATCCCCTCAAACGCCGCCCTGTCCTCCTCGCTGAGCACGCCGTAGCCCGGCAGCCGCGCCGTCTCTCCGGCAAAGAGCAGCATGAGCTGCGGATTGCTGCTCGTCCTCAGGCGCGCGGCACAGCCGTGCAGCAGCCGCGTCAGCTCCCGTTCCTGCGGCGTGGCGCGCAGGTCAATCCGCTCCAGCAGCGCGGGCAGCGACGGCTGCTCATAGCGGATGATTCCGTTCATCCGCAGCAGGCAGCGCCGCATCGCGCGAATCCACTGCACGCGCTGTTTCTCCCCATCCGAAAGCAGAAAGCCCGTCGCCGTCACCCCGATCATCGCCATCACCGCCCCATTCCAGCCCATGCGCACCCTCCTTGATTCCCGTCACGCCGTCCGCCTCTCGCTTTTTTACCGCCCGCACGCAGCCGTGCTTGCCCAGCAGAATGCACTGGTCAAACGCGGGCAGCAGACGCCGCAGCAGCGGTCTCTCCGCCGCCTCTTCCAGACTGCGCGTATGCGCGGTGGCGACCACGCCCACACCGCAGCGCACCGCATCCAGCAGCGCCGCCCCATCTTCTGCCCGTCCGATCTCGTCCGTAACGATCACCTGCGGCGACATGCTGCGCAGAAGCAACGAAAAGGCGTGCGCCTTCTCCATGCCGCCCAGCACGTCCAGCCGCAGTCCGCTCCGCCCGCCCGCAATCTCCTCGCGCTCATCCGCAGCCGCTACGCGCAGTCCCCGCTCGCCGGCAAGCCACAGCGCCGCATCCCGCAATGCCGTCGTCTTGCCGCATCCGGGCGGCCCCAGCAGCAGCGTGCGAAGCGGCTCGCCGCCTGCGCCCAGCAGATAGGGGCGTATGGACGCGCTCGCCCCCTGCACGTCACGGCTGATGCGGATGCATACGGATGTCACGCTGCCCATCTGCCAAACGCCGTTTTCCCACGTCATCCGTCCGCATACACCGGCGCGATGCCCGCCCGGCAGGGGGATATAGCCCTGCGCCAGTTCCCGCTCAAAGCGATACATCGCGCAGCCGCAAAGTGCAGCCAGCAGGCCATCCATCGCGTCCCTATCCATGCGCACATCGGTCACGCAGCATCTATCCGCAAACGCCAGCTCTGCCGGACAGCCTGCATAGATGCGGATTTCCTCCAGCTTGGCCGCGTCCTGCGCATTCAGCGTGCGCAGCATATCCGCCATCTTCGGCGGCAGACGTGCGCAAAGCACCTCCCGATATGGCATGGTCACACCTCCTATCGCCAGCAAACGGCACGCATCTGCATCAAAAAGACGCAGAGCTTTCCGTCGCTCTGCGTCCAGTATATGTGGAGGTATCCCGTTTTAGGCCGATCAGCCGATTTCCACCAGCTCCGTGCCCTCGATTGCCGCCGCAATGAGCGCCTCGGAATCCAGCTTTTCCTCCGCCCTGCGCACCAGATCCTTGCGCGGATGCGTCGCCGGGTGCTTGGGCGTGAACACGGTGCAGCAGTCCTCATAGGGCAGGGAGGACGTTTCCATCGTGCCAATCTGCTCCGCACGCGCGATGATCTCGCTCTTGTCCATGCCCACGCACGGCCTGAACACCGGCATATTCACCACTTCATCCGTGCAGCCCAGCGCCTCCATGGTCTGGCTGGCCACCTGACCGATGGATTCGCCGGTAATCAGCGCCTGTGCCCCATCCTTACGCGCCAAGATCTCCGCAATGCGCATCATGTAGCGGCGCATAATCAGCGTGGTGAAGTTCTCCGGGCATTTTTCGTGAATCTGCATCTGGATCTCAGTGAACGGCACAACGTACACGCGCATCTTTCCGCAGTATTCGCTCAGAATCCGCGCCAGCTCTAGCACCTTTTCCCGCGCGCGCTCGCTGGTGTACGGGAAGGAGTGGTAATGCACGCAGCACAGTTCCACACCACGCTTGGCGATCATGAAGCCCGCCACAGGGCTGTCGATGCCGCCGGAAAGCAGCAGGCACGCCTTGCCGTTGGTGCCCATCGGCATGCCGCTGACCGCCATCGTGCGGTCCACGGACAGGTACGCCATCTGGCGGATCTCGATGGTGATCTCGTGATCGGGATGATTCACATCCACGCTCAAATGCGGCACGTGCTCGAGGATATAGCCGCCCGCCTCACGCATGATCGCCGGAGAATCCATCGGATAGCGCTTGTCGGAGCGCTTCGCCAGCACCTTGAACGTGCCGGCCTTTTTTTCCATCATCTTCGCCGCCTGCGCACAGATGGCCTCAAAGTTGTCCTTCTCCATCTCCACCGCCGGGCTGACGGAGTGTACGCCAAACACGCGGCTCACGCGGCGAATGGCCTCCTCCTGATCCGTGTAATCGGATACATAGATGCGTCCATCGCTCAGCCACACATGGCCATGCACCTCCTGCACCGCCGCCTTCACATGATCGACCAGCTTGCGCAGGAAAAACGGGCGGTTCTGCCCCTTGAGGAACACCTCGCCATAGCGAACCAGCAGAATCTCTCTCACGGTTTATCTCCTCCTGTATTTGGCCAGCAGCGCCGCCATCTTCTCCATCTGCGCCGCCGCCTCGTCCATCTCGTCCATCGTGTTCATCAATCCGAGGCTGACGCGGATGGTACCATCTGCCTGCTCGCCGGTCAGCCCCATTGCCCGCAGCGCAGCGCTCGTCTTTTGCTTGTGCGAGGCACAGGCCGAGCCGGTGGAAACCAGCACGCCCGCGCCCTCCAGCGCATTGCGCATCACCTCGCCGCGCACGCCCTCAAACGACACGCTGAGGATATGCGGTGCTGCATCCGCCTCACCCGGCAGCGGGCCGTTGACCCGCGCACCGGGAATGGCCTTCAGCCGCGTCCACAGATGCGCCTTCATCTCGCGCATACGCTCCACATCGACCTGCCGCCGCGCCATCTGCGCGACCGCTTCGCCAAGGCCGAGGATGCCCGGCGCATTGTAGGTGCCCGAGCGCAGATTGCGCTCCTGCCCGCCACCGGTCATCTGCGGCGCGAGCCGCACGCCCCGACGCACCACCAGCGCACCCACGCCCTTCGGCCCGTGAATCTTGTGGCCGCTGAGCGCGTAGAGATCCACGCCCATCTTTCCCATGTGCATCGGCACACGCATGAAGCCCTGCACGCCATCCACGTGGACGCGCACATTGGGGTTTGCCCTGTGCGCCAGCGCGGAGAGCGCCTCGATGGGCTGAATCGCGCCGGTCTCGTTGCTCACCTGCATACAGGAGACAAGCGCCGTGTGTTCGTCGATCACCGTCTCCGCCGCCGCCAGATCCACGCAGCCCCGGCTGTCGATGGGCAGCACGCGCACTTCAACCCCCATGCGCTCCACGCGGCGAATGGTGTCGCCCACCGCCGGATGCTCCACGGCGCTGCACACGAAATTCGCCTTGGCATCGTGCAGGGTCTCCGCCACGCCCAGAATCGCCAGATTGTCACTCTCCGTGCCGCCGGAGGTGAAGATCACTTCATCTTCCTGTGCGCCCAGCTGGGCGGCAATCTGCTTTCGGCACGCGCGCATCGCACGTTCCACATCCACCGCAGGCTTGTAAGCCGCGGACGGATTGAAATACTGCGTGCGCATACACGCGGTCATCGCATCGACCACGCTGTCAAACGGACGTGTCGTCGCGCTGTTGTCCAGATAAATCAAACCGTTCTCCTCTTTCACATAAGAAATCTCCAGTACGGCACGGCCATGCTGGAGATCCGGAAATTGCTCACTCAGCCCTGATACACGCCTGCCGGCAGATAGCGGCGGATCATCTCCACCATCTCCTCACTCGGCTCGATGATAATCATGTTCTTCTGGTTCTCCTTCACATAGTAGAAGTAGAACAGGTTGCCATCGCGGTTGAGGAACCAGTTGCGGCGCTTCACATCCTTCATGGACAGATAGCGGCGGAAGCTGTCGTGCGCCACATGGCCGCAGGCCGCAACGTTCGCCACGTTCATGCTGCCCAGCTCCTTGCGCTTGGCGCCGCGAAGCACCTTGGCAAAATCCAGCGAACCGTTGGTGAACGCATATTCATACTCCACCTTGAAATTGTCCTTCACGAAAAACAGCAGCACCGCCGCACCGATGCTCAGCAGCGTCAGAATCACGGCGCCTGCGCTGAACGCCACCATCAAAAGCTGCAACATCATCAGCCCATACAGACCGCAGACCACCGTCAGCACCCAGCACAGTGCATACAGCACGTTGCCCAGCAGATTGTTGCGGCTGACGACCACATCCTCCTTAAAGCAATCCATCACGACAAACGCCTCCGTTTTTAACATAGGTTCATTATAACACCAAATCCATGCAAAGGACAAGACCCCTGCGCGTTGCTTCGTCCGTCTTTTCCCCGTTTCAAAAGCAGGACTTTACCCCGCGCGGCGCGAATGATAATATGTTACACTATTCTTCGGAGGTTGGTTCAGAGCATGAAATGTCCCAAGTGCGGCGCATGGAACACGGCGTACCTGCCCAAATGCACCCGGTGCGGCGCGCCGCTTGAAGAAAATATACAGAAGCAGCAGCTTCCTTGGGAGGAAGCCATGCATAAAAAGAAGCCCTCCCTTCAGGTCACGCAGTTTGACCCGGAGGATGA
The DNA here is from genome assembly GCA_036297385.1 of Christensenellales bacterium. Classification (GTDB taxonomy): domain Bacteria; phylum Bacillota; class Clostridia; order Christensenellales; family Aristaeellaceae; genus Ventricola. Next base: position 6,937 of record JAXJLD010000073.1, read on the forward strand.
GTCCATGGTTCCGCCCGAGGCTGGCAGCGAGGACAATAGTACATTTGACCCGGATGCCCTCAACCGTGCTGAACTGACGGATGAACTGGAAGAACTCAAAGCCCGGCGCAAGGAAGGCAGCCGCCGCATCGCCCAGATGAAGGAGCAGGCCGGGCGAGTGCGCCGCTCGCTTCAGGAGGCCCAGATCGTCCGCCCCGTGCCGGAGGCCAGCGACCGCCCTGCCTATGATGGCGATAGCACGGTAATCCGCCGCCGCCAGCAGGCACGTCAGGCGCATTACACTGAGGATGCTACGCAGGACGGCAGCACACAGGCATCGGACGATTACGACCGCTACGGTTACTTCGGCGATCCAACCGAGCCGCCGCTCACCTATGTGGACGACAACGAAGCGGACGCGCCGATCTACTATGACGGCTATACGCCGGACTCCGGCGATCAGGGCGCACTCACGGATGAGGAATATATGCCCCGCCGAATCCAGACCCGCGCTGTGCGTGATGACGCCTATGAGTCGTTTGACTCCGGACGCAGGCGGAAAAACCGCACTGCCCGCATCCTCACGACGGTGGGCATCGTGCTGGTATGCTGCGTGCTGGTGGGCGTAGGCGGCATCTTTGCTGCGCGCCGCTTCGTGCTTTCGCAGGGAATGCAGGTTCGTCAGGACAATGAGACAAAAATCGTCGTCACCGAAACGACCGTGGACGATATGCCCGCTCACACACTCACCATTTACGGCAAGGAAAACGCCACCGTCTACCTGCGTGAAATGCAGTCCAGCTACGTCATCGCTGATGGTCGCGTGGATGTGACCGTACCGGACTATATGTGGTATGATACGGAATCTTCCACCTATGCTACCCCTGTGGAGACTGACACCATGGACGTCTCCATCACTCCATTCATCCGCTATTCTCAGGAGGGTGAACAGTATCAGCTCGATCCCATCGAGTTTACGGTGAACGTGCCGCTCTCCCCCATCCACCTGCTCAACCCCACGACGGTACGCGCCGATGTCGGCGTGTCCATCTTTGAGGTGCGCATCAATGTGAAGCCCGGTTCCACGGTCATCATCGACGGCACCAACGTCTCCACCCTGATCCGCGAAACCGGCAACGTCTCCAAAAACGTGCAGGTGCTGCCCGTAGGCGACAATACCATCTCCATCTCCGTCAAGAGCAAGTACTGCCGCGAGAACAAGATGGAGGTCACGCTCTACCGCGCCCCGCAGGAAATTCCGCTGGAGCTGGATGCCACCGTGCTGGTCGAGTGGAATTACGAGGCCATCACCAACGAAAAATACGCCGCCGCCACCGAAGAGGAGCGCCAGAAGATGCAGCGCCCCTCCATCAGCGGCACCACGCTGCCCGGCGCAACCGTCACCGTCGAATTCCCGCACGAAAACCTGACCGTCGATCCCGTGACCGGCGTATTCAGCTTCAACCCCCTGTTCTACGATCTGGGCAACAACAACGTGGTCATCCGCGCCTCCTACGAGGGCAAGGCAGACTCCGTCATCTCTCATACCGTCTATTATATGCCCAACCCGGACATCTACACCCGCCGCGCGTGGTCGCTGTCGGATCAGTACACGGATCTTATCAACTACATCACCATCCGCAAGGGGCAGATCTACACCGGCATAGGCACCGTGGAGCGCATCATCAGCTCCACGCCGCAGATGGCCATCATGAATATCGGATCGGATACGTTTGAAAAGCTGGTCATGATTGAAAACAGCTCCAAGACCACATGGGAAGTTGGTCAGCGCTACAAGATCTACGGCGATGTCTACGGCCTATACGACAATATGCCGCGCCTCACCGTGCGCTACACCTATCTCGACGAGTAAGGCGACAGGGAGGGACAAGATGCAGCACATCAAACACAGTATGCGCACGCTCTGCGACGACCTGCGTATGCTCACAGGCCTCACGCTTGCCTATGGCACCGCGGACAAAAGCGAATCCGTCCGCTATGGACGCGCACAGGAGGTGACGCTTGCGGACGGCCAATGGGTCGCCTGCGAGCGCCCGCTGACGGCGGACAGCCTTTACGATCTCGCCTCGCTGACCAAGTTCTTCATGAGCGTGATGTGCATGATTCTGGTTGAGCACGGTATGCTCCGCCTCGATGAGTGCGTGGGCGAGATCGACCCGCACTTTGAGCACCTGCGCCGCGTCACCGTGTTCGATACGCTCTGCTATCGCGTCTGCCTGCAAACGCCGGGCCGGATTGACGATGCGCCCGACCGTGAGGAGGGCCTGCGCCGCCTGTTTGCCGTGCGCGTCGCCCCCTCGCCCGCCGTGCGGATCTATTCGGACATCAACGCCATGGTAATCAAGTACGTCATCGAGGCCAAAACCGGTCTGCCGCTCTACGATGCGCTCCGCCGCTTCATCCTCTCCCCTGCCGGGATGCGGGAGACCTATGCCACCGTCCCGACGGACTGCCTGCCGCGCTGCGTCTGCTACAACTATGAGCATCGCATCGCGGGTGAGCGCTATATCCTGCGCACGCAGATTGCTCTTGGTGAAGCAAATGACCCCAAGGCCCAGCTGCTTTCCGACGGCGGGCGCGATCTGTGCGGCCATGCCGGTCTGTTCTCCACCTGCGGCGATATGACGCGCTTTGCACAGGCGCTGCTTGCAGGCGAGCTGATCTCTCCGGCCTCCCTGGCCGAAATCGCCGCCGACCGCACGCTGCGCAGGAATCCAGACGGCACCTATCGCCAGCCGCTCGGCTTCCTGTGCTTCGCGCGTCATCCCGAGCAGCGCCTGAGCGAAGTTCCCGCCTACATGAGCGATCGTGCGCTCGCCATCAGCGGCTTCACCGGCAACCACTTTGCGCTCGATCCACAGACGGGCTGCTTCGAGCTGCTGCTGGGCAACCGCTGTCATGCCCGCGTATCGCACATCGTGCCGCCGGAGGGTGTGACGCTCGCGCACTATGGGCTGGACGAGCGCGGCGCAGGACTTGTCCCGTGGCCGGATGGCCGAAAGGTACCCACCTCCGCACGCTATGTCTACCTCAAGGACGCACTTTTGCACGAGCCTGCCGCTGCGCGTATGCGGGCGCTGGGCTGGCTGCAATAATCCGGAGAATATATCAAAAGGGCGCTGTCTCAAAATGGCTAAAACAAGCCATGAGAGGCAGCGCCTTTTTCCGCAACAATTTTGGGCAATCGAAAACAGAGTGCAGAAAAAACGGCACTCAAGGAATTCTGCGGTTTTAGTGTTTTCATAGCAGTTACATTTTGCCGCAGGCATTCGGGTTTTCATAGTCCGAATGCTTTTTTTGTACCTTGAATTGTCAAGTCAAGTGCAACAGCGTATTGAAGA
>JAXJLD010000074.1:0-2757 GCA_036297385.1 Christensenellales bacterium
ACGTGTTGGACATATCCCGGACTGTGTGCTTTGCGTGATGCGCCGATCAAAGCGCTCCGTCAGCGCGGAGCGAAGAAGGGGGGATGCGATTACGTTAGGGTGGCTGCCCTAAAACCTGCTTGGGGATTTCATCCCCAAACCTCTTCTTCGTTTCGCACTGAATAAGGGAGTCAGAGGATAAACAGTATATCGTAATCAAAAGCAGACAACAGTCAAGGAGGAATCGCCATGAATACGGCGCACGTGTACGATATGATCATTGTCGGCGGAGGCCCCGCCGGTTATACCGCAGCGCTCTACGCCGCCAGAGCAGGACTCGACGTGGTGGTGCTGGAAAAGCTCTCCGCCGGCGGACAGATGGCGCTGACTCACCAGATCGACAACTACCCCGGCTTTGAAGAGGGCATCGACGGCTTCACGCTCGCTGAGAAGATGCAGAAGCAGGCCGAGCGCTTCGGCGCCAAAACCCTGTACGCCGAGGTTACCCGCATGAACCTTGACGAAAGCCCCAAGACCGTGGAGACCAGTGAGGGCACGCTGCAAGGGCGCACCGTGACGCTGGCCACCGGTGCAGGGCCGAGAGCGCTCGGCGTTGCGCACGAGGAGGCGCTCGTGGGGCGCGGCGTGGCGTACTGCGCCGCCTGCGACGGTATGTTCTACCGGGGCAAGACGGTCGTGGTCGTCGGCGGCGGCAACTCTGCCGCAGCGGATGCGCTGCTGCTCAGCCGCATCGCCCGCAAGGTCATCCTCGTTCACCGCAGGGATACGCTGCGCGCCACCAAGGTCTACCACGATCCGCTGATGAAGGCCGAGAATGTTGAATTCCGCTGGAACAGCACCGTGGACGCGCTGCTGCACGATGACCGCCTGACGGGCGTGCGCCTCAAGGATGTGAAAACCGGCGAAACCAGCGAGCTGACCTGCGACGGCGTGTTCGTCAGCGTCGGCAGAAAGCCCGCTACGGCGCTGGTTCAGGGGCAGATCGAGCTGGATGGCAACGGATACATCGCCGCGGATGAAACCACGCAGACCAGCGTGCCGGGCGTGTATGCCGTAGGCGATGTGCGCACCAAGCTGCTTCGTCAGGTGGTCACGGCGGTCTCCGATGGCGCTATGGCTGTTCACATGGCTGAGGAGTATTTGGCGGGAGGTGCATGAGGATGAAACGGAAAGCATGGCTTCGTCCCACCCTCTTCACCCTCGGCGGCACGCTGGCCGGTCTGGCATACAGTCTGCTCATCGGCTGCCCGTCCGGCGGCTGCGCCATCACCTCCAACCCCATCCTTTCCATGCTCTATATGGGCTTCGTCGGCTGGCTGCTTTCCGGCCTCTTTGGGAAGGGGTGTGACGGCAGATGTCCTATGTGATCGCCTTTCTGGAGGGCATCATCACCTTCATCTCCCCCTGCCTGCTGCCAATGCTGCCCATTTACGTCTCCTACTTTGCAGGCGGCGGTGAGCGCAGCATCCGCAGGACGCTGACCGGTGCGCTGGGCTTCGTTCTCGGCTTCACGGTGGTGTTTGTGACGCTGGGCGCACTGGCCGGTACAATCGGCAGCTTCCTGCGGGCGCATCAAACGGCGGTCAACCTCGTTTCCGGCGCGATCGTCATTTTCTTCGGCCTGAATCTCCTCGGCGTGTTCCGCCTGAATCTCTTCAGCGGCAGCCGCCGTTCCGTCCATCCGGGCGGCATCGGCTTCTTTTCTGCGATGCTCTTTGGCATGGTTTTTTCCGTGGGCTGGACGCCCTGTGTGGGCGCGTTCCTCGGCTCGGCGCTGATGCTGGCCTCTCAGCAGGGACACATCGTTCAAGGTATGCTGATGCTGCTGGCCTATTCGCTGGGCTTAGGTATCCCCTTCATCCTCAGCGCATTGCTGATTGATTACCTCAAATCCGCATTCCAATGGATCAAAGCGCATTATCGGGCGATCAACATGGTCAGCGGCACACTGCTGGTGCTGATCGGCGTGCTGATGGCAACCGGAACGCTCGGGCGGCTGATGAACCTGCTCAGCTAGGAGGCACTATGAAAAACAAGAAAACCGTTCTGATTCTCATTCTGGTCTTTGTTCTGCTGCTGGGCGGCGCATACGCGCTCTACACGCAGCTCGGCTCCAAGCTCACCGCGAACCAGCTCGCCACTTCGCAGACCGACGCCGGAGATGCACAGAAGGCGATTGCACCGGATTTCACCGTATACGATGCGGACGGCGGCGAGGTACGCCTCTCGACCTACATCGGCAAGCCCATCGTCCTCAACTTCTGGGCGAGCTGGTGCGGCCCGTGCCGCACGGAAATGCCGGACTTTCACAAGGTCTATCAGGAAATCGGCAACGATGTCCAGTTCCTGATGATCAACATGACGGACGGCTCGCGTGAGACGGTGGAGATCGCCTCCAGCTTTGTCGCCCAGCAGGGGTATACCTTCCCCGTATTCTATGATACGAAGGCCGCAGCCGCCTCCGCTTACGGCGCGTATGCCCTGCCGACCACATTCTTCATCGACGCACAGGGCTATGTGGTTGCACAAGCGCGCGGCATGATCGACCATGATACCCTTCTGCGCGGCATCGAAATGATCGCGCCGCAGGGCGAATAAGCAAATACAACCCCATAAAGGAAAAGGGACGAACGCTCAGGTCCCTTTTTGAATGGATTCATGCGGTTTTATCAAAATACTCTTTTTATTCAAAACCCTTTATCCAGCGCAAAGCGAAGAAGAGGTTTGGTGACTGGAGCCTGCCGCCGCCAGTGGCGG
>JAXJLD010000075.1:0-12055 GCA_036297385.1 Christensenellales bacterium
ACGTGTTGGACATATCCCGGACTGTGTGCTTTGCGTGATGCGCCGATCAAAGCGCTCCGTCAGCGCGGAGCGAAGAAGGGGGGATGCGATTACGTTAGGGTGGCTGCCCTAAAACCTGCTTGGGGATTTCATCCCCAAACCCCTTCTTCGCTTCGCGCTGAGTAAAAGGTTTAGAAGATCAACAGCTTGAGATTGGCGTGCAAAGCCCACAAAACCAGCATTAGTATAGCACGAAAAGCGGCAGGCGGCAACGAAAAGACCGCCCGCGAAGCTTCGCAAGCGGCCTATTGGATTATTGCATACTGGCAATCGCCTTTTTGAACTGGCTGCGGAACAGCACGGCGGTAAAGAGTACCGCGAGCATATCGGCAACCGGCTCGGCCATGTACACGCCCATCGTCTTATCAGCCACAAACAGGGGCATGATGTAGATCAGCGGCAGCAGCAGCACAAACTTGCGCATGACGGCGACGATGATCGAGGACTTGGCATAGCCGATGGCTACGAATGTCATCTGGCAGGCAATCTGGATGCCGAACATGAACAGTGCGCCGCAGTAGATGCGAAGCGCACGCGCGGCGAACGCGAGCAGCGTCGCATCCGTGGCAAAGAGCGCGGCGAATCCCTGCGGGAAGAGCTGGATGACCGCCCAGAGGGAGACAGAGTAGATCAGGCTGACGGTGAGCAGCTGGCGGAAGGTCTGCTTGACGCGGGCGACATTGCGCGCACCGTAGTTGAAGCTGGTGATGGGCTGTGCGCCCTGCGCCAGTCCCTGAAGCGGCAGCATGGCAAACTGCATCACGCTGGTGAGGATCGTCATCGCGCCTACGGCCACGTCGCCGCCGTAGCGCAGCAGCGTGGAATTGAAGCACACGGAGATCACGCTCTCGCTGGCCTGCATGATGAAGGGGGCGGCGCCCAGCGCAATGCACGGCAGCACCACCTTGCGGTGGATGCGCAGGTTCTGGCGCTTGATGCGGATGGTGGACTTCTTGGAGCAGAGGAAGGAGATGACCCAGATGCAGCTCACGCCCTGCGAGATGATCGTCGCCAGCGCCGCGCCGCGCACGCCCATGTTCAGGCCGAAGATGAACAGCGGGTCCAGCGCGATATTGAGCAGTGCGCCGATGAGCACGGTGAGCATACCGGTCTTGGCAAAGCCCTGTGCGGTGATGTAGGCATTCATGGAGAGGGTGAGCTGTACAAACGCCGTGCCCAGCGCATAGATGCGCATATACTCCACGGCATAGCCAATGGTGTTTTCGCTTGCGCCGAAGGTCATGAGCATCGGCTTGGCAAACAGGAGCAGCAGCGCCGTCATCAGCAGGGAGACGAGCGTTTGCAGCGAGAAGCAGCCGCCCAGCGTTTTTTCGGCACTTTCCTGATCGCCTTGCCCCATGAAGATGGAGGCACGCGGCGCACCGCCCGCGCCGATGAGCGCGGCGAACGCGGAGACGAACATGATGATGGGCATACACACGCCTACGCCCGTCAGCGCCAGATTGCCGGAGCCGGGCATATGCCCGATGTAGATGCGGTCTACGATGTTGTAGAGCATATTGATGAGCTGGGCGGCGACGGTAGGCACGGACAGGCGCAGGAGCAGCCGACCGACCGGCTCTGTGCCCAGAAACGCGTTGTTCTGGAGATCACGATTCATGAAGATCCTTCTTTCATTCATTCGTTGAGTGCTGCATCATTGTGTCCAAGGAGGATGTGCATTAACCTTAATCATATCGCGCTCTAGGATCACCGTCAAGCAGGGAAATGGGGCGGGTCAGCAGGAAAGGCCGAACAGGATATGGAGAAGAAGTGTTTTCAATCGGCAAAAAATGTGGTATTATGGGAACAAAAATCAAGAGGATACGAAGGAGATAGATGCAATGGGCATTCTCGTCATTGGCGCGGCATTCATGGATATCAAGGGATTTCCACAGGACAATTATATCCCGGATGGGCGCAACGTGGGCCGGGTGGAGTACATTCACGGCGGCGTGGCGCGCAACGTGGTGGAGGATATCGCGAACGTGGAGCTTCGGCCGATTTATCTGGGCATCGTGGATGATACGCCGATGGGGGCGGCTGTGGTGCAGAAGCTACAGCACCACAAGGTCAACTGCGATTATGTGATGACCCGGCCGGACGGCATGGGAACATGGCTGGCCGTGTTTGACAACCACGGCGATGTGGCAGGATCTATCTCCAAGCGCCCGAATATGCTGCCGCTGGTGGATCTGCTGAACGAAAAGGGCGATGAGATCTTTGAAAAGGCCGATTCGGTGGTGCTGGAGGTCGATCTGGATAAGGCATTGGTGAAAAAGGTGCTGGAGCTGGCGCAGCGGCACGGCAAGAAGCGCTTTGCGCTGGTGTCCAACATGAGCCTCGCCGTCGAACGCCGCGACTTCATCAAGCAGTTTGACTGCTTCATCTGCAATCAGCAGGAGGCGGGGATGTTCTTCTTCGATGATTACAGCGGGAAAACGTGCGAGGAGATGCGCGATGTGCTGGCGGAGAAGGTCGTTCAGGCGCAGATTCCGGCGATGGTGGTCACGCTGGGCGGCGACGGCGCGGTATACGCGGATCTGCATGGCATGAAGGGCTATTGCCCCGCCATCGACGTTCAGGTGAAGGATACCACCGGCGCGGGCGATGCATTCTGTGCCGGCGTGTCCATCGGCCTGACGTATGACAAGAGCCTGCCGGAGGCGATCAATATCGGTGCGCAGCTCGCCGCGTCGGTGATTACCACCAGCGAAAATGTCTGTCCGCGCTTCCTGCCCAAGGAGCTGGGCCTGCGGGTTGATGTGGCGGATTAAACAAAACGGCAGGGCCAATGATGGTCTGCGATGGAAATGCGGCATCCCCGCCAAGCAGGGCTTGCCATAAAACCGCACCGCGCCTGCCGTTTCTCCTGAGGAGGCATTCTGTGAAGAACATTCTGCTGGTGGAGGATGATGCGCCGCTGGGGCGCGGCGTATCGCTGGCGCTTAAAGCGCCGGAGCTGTCCATTACGCTGTGCGCGGCGCTGGCCGAGGCGCGTCAGGCGCTTCGCGTCCATCCCTTTGATCTGCTGATTCTGGACGTCAATCTGCCCGATGGCAGCGGCTTGCAGCTTCTTGAGGAGGTACGCCGGACGAGCGCCGTGCCCGTGCTGCTGCTGACCGCCAACGATATGGAGAACGATCAGGTGGCGGGGCTGGAGCTGGGCGCGGACGACTATGTGACCAAGCCTTTTTCGCTGGCGGTGCTGCGCGCCCGGGTCAACAGCCTGCTTCGCCGCGGTGCGCCTGCCTCCGCGCCGAGGCTGCTGGAGCTTCCGCCCTTTTCCTTTGACTTTGAGGCCATGGCCTTTGCCCGAAACGGAGAGGTCATTGAGCTATCCAAAACCGAACAGCGCCTGCTTCGCCTGCTGGTCGAGCGCCGGGGGCAGACGCTGACGCGGGATCAGCTCCTTGACCGCGTCTGGGACGGCGGCGAGTTTGTGGATGAAAACGCGCTGTCCGTGGCGGTGCGCCGCCTGCGTGCCAAGCTGGTGGATGCGCCGATCAAGACGGTGTACGGCGTGGGCTACACATGGGAGGTTCGGTGATGGGGTCGCTTCTGCTTGCGGTGGCCGGGCTGCTGGCGCTGCTTTTGGGGCTGTATCAGATGCTTGCTTCGCGCCGCACCCTGCGGCGGCTGGATGCGATGCTGACCGCCGCCATCACGGGCGCGTTTCAGGAGAGTGCGTTTGACGAATCTTCCGCCTCCGCGCTGGAGGCCAAGATGGCGCGCTTTCTCAACGGCACCGCCGCCTCCACCCGGAATCTGGCGCAGGAGCGCGCCGCTATTCAATCCCTGCTGGCGGATATTTCCCACCAGACCAAGACGCCCATCGCCAACATCCTGCTCTATGCCTCCCTGCTAGAGGAAGCGCCGCTCCCGCCCGATCAACGGGAGCAGGCGGAGATGATCTGCCATCAGGCGCAGAAGCTGTCCTTTCTCATTCAGGTGCTGGTGCGCGCTTCCCGGCTGGAAACCGGCATATTGACCCTGTCTCCCGCCGTTTGTCCGCTTGAACCGCTGCTGCATGAGGCCATGCTGCAGGGCTTGCCGCGTGCCGAGGAGCGGGGCATCGCCCTGACGCTGGAGCCGACGCAGGCTGCCGCCTGCATGGACGCAAAGTGGACGGCGGAAGCGCTGTACAACGTGGTGGACAATGCGCTCAAGTACACCCAGCCCGGCGGGCATATTCGCCTGCGTGTGCGCGAATATGCGATGTTCTGCGCCATTGAGGTGTCGGATGATGGCCCCGGCATCCCTGAGCAAGAGCAGGCCGCCATTTTCAGCCGATTTTATCGCGGCACGAATGTCAGGGCGCAGGAGGGGCTGGGCATCGGCCTGTACCTGACGCGCGAGATCCTCGGTCGTCAGGGCGGCTATATCAGAGTTCGTACCAAGCTGGGGAAGGGCTGCTGTTTTTCCCTGTACCTGCCCAAGGCAGAGCAGGAAGATTGCCATCTTGCATGAATCACTAAAAAAACGCGCTTGCTGATCCCGAGGAGGGAAAAGAGAAGCGCGTTTTTTCTATCCACAACAACTGAAAACAACCGAACAAAAAGCCTCTTTCTTTTGAAAGTGGCGTATAGTGTGGCGATGAATGCATTTCTGGTTTGGTGGGGGGGATAGGGCTTGTTCTCCTCACCGGGCGCTCGTCAGTCAGGCGGCTCTGCTGTATCACAGGATATCATTTGATTTCGCATATTCTCATCCATTTACCCAAAGGGTATAAAAAAAGATCGGCTATTCACCGATCTAATTTGTTGGCTGACAAGACCAACGATGCTTGGTGGGGTCGATAGGGCTCGAACCTACGACCTCCACGATGTCAACGTGGCGCTCTGACCAGCTGAGCTACGACCCCAAGCACGAAGTGTATTATATCGCATCATGGGCGGGAAGTCAACCCTTTTCAGCAAATTTTTTGAAAAAGATGTGGGAGATTGGATCACGGCTGTCAGCGCTTGCAATCCCCGTATGTTTCGGGTATAATACGCATATGCTGGAAAAGGAAGGGATCGTCTGTATGAAATCTGTCAATATTCGCCTGACGACGATGACTGATCACGTCAAGAATTTTGTGAGCTTTGTCAATCGCTATCCTTATGATATGGATCTGCGCTCCGGTCGCTATGTTGTGGATGCGAAGTCCATTTTGGGCATCTTCTCCATCGACCTGTCGCATCCGATTCGCATGGATATTTATAGCGATGATTGCGATGATCTGCTCAAGGCGCTGGAGGGCTATCTGGTCGAGGACGAGGCGAAGGACGACTGACTGAACCCCGGGAGGTGTGCCTGTGTTTGATGCGCATGCCACAGAAGAGGAGGACAAGCTTGTTCTCCTGTGCGCGATGGATTATCTGGGCGGCTGTACGGAAGAGCAGCTTCTTCGTTTTGCGGTGGAAACCGGCCTGCAAAGCCAGTTTCAGTTTTATCTGGCGTTGTCCGGCCTGAAGGAAGCGGGTTTTGTGCGCCAATCGCATCACTTGGAAGGTATGCTGCTGTATCTGACCCCGGAGGGACGGCAGAGCATGGAGATGTTTGCTTCCCGTATTCGCGCCTCTCAGCAGCAGAAGCTCCAGGAAAACGGCCCCGTATGGCGGCAGCGCGTCCGCGATGAGCTGTCCACTCCGGCGCAGTATTCGCCCTCGGGCAGCGGTTACACGGTGACGCTGCGTGCATTGGAATCCGGAGAGGAAATCTTCTCCATGAAGCTGACAGCGGCGACCAAGGAACAGGCCAAGCGGTTCTGCGGGCGGTGGCCTACGCTTGCGCCGAAGATCTATCAGCAGATCATGGGCGAGCTGGGCGAGTTGGACAGCGAATAAGCACAAGCGTGAATCATGAGAACGTGAGGAGACGGCGGCGCACCGTTTCCTTTTTTAATGAAAAAATGTGTGCGGATGAGTGATTACACGTCCCCAAAAACGATGAAAAGCGCTGCCCCGGGGAAGGGAGCGGCGCTTTTCTTTGTGGAAGGGAAAATAATGAGGAAGGGGAAGAAAAAGGAAGATACTCGCCTTCGCACGGAGGGGGAATGGCGAAGGCCGCAAAGGTGAATGGGGTTTCAACCTTTGTGACTGTAAGTATAGTGCTGAAATGTGACAGGAATATGTTGAAAAAGGAAAAACAATGCGAGCGATACGGCGGTCAGCCGGGAAAAGAGGCGCGGGGAATTGTCTATTCGTGCCGATTGTGATAAACTGTCCAAAACGGTGGAAGGAGAGAAACGCGTGCATAGGATGCGAAAGGGCGCGGTGATCGCCTTGGGCGGCGCAATGTATGCGCTGATGGCGGCGCTGGGCTGGCAGGCGGAACGATGGGGGGAAAGCCGTCCGCTGCGTGCTCTGGCGACAGCAGCAGTGCTGCTGCCGTTTGCGATGGCGGCGCTTGCGGGGCTGTTTCGCCTGAGTGAGCGCAACAGTGCTTGCCGGGCAGATGAAGCGCAGGTGCGCTTTCGCCCCCTGCGGGTATTTGCATGCTTCTTCCTCTGCGATGTGCCGATATTCCTGCTGACGTTTCCCGGCTCGTTTGCCTATGATGTGCCGTTTCAGCTTGAGCAGGTGTTCACCGGGGCGTATTCAACGCATCATCCGCTGCTGCACACGCTGCTGATGGGCGGTTGTGTGCGGCTGGGGCATACGCTGGGCAGCATCAACCTCGGCGCGGCGCTGTATACCGTGCTGCAAATGGCGGGTCTGTCGGCGTGCTTCGCAGCGGCCTGTGCGTCGATTGCGCGGCAGAGCGGTGTGCGTGCAGCGAGGCGGAGCGCCGTGTTTTTTGCCCTGTATCCGCTGCACATGATGATGGCGGTGAACGCGACGAAGGACGTGCTGTTTTCCGGTCTGTTTGCGCTGACGCTGGCGCTGCTGCGCGAGGAACTGACGGAGAGCCAGAAGGACGGGCGGCGCTTGGCGGCGATTGCGCTATGTGGTGCAGGGATGCTGCTGCTGCGCAACAATGCGCTCTATGCCATGGCGGTCTGGCTGGTGCTGGCGCTGCTGCTGCTCCGGCGGCGTTCGCTGCGGGCGGCTGCCGCATCGCTGGCGGCGCTGGCGCTGTGCATAGGCATGGGCGGCGCACTTCAGGCGGCGACGAACGCACAGGACGGCGACCCGCGCGAGATGCTTTCGTGGCCGATTCAGCAGATGGCACGTGCGCGCAGCCTGCACGGCGAGCGGCTGACGGAGGAAGAAAGGCAGGCCGTGGATGCGCTGATGCCGGAGGAGAGCTGGCGTCTGTACGATCCGATGATCTCCGATCCGGTGAAGTTTGCCTTTGATACGGACGCGCTGCGCGGCGACATGGGCCGCTTTGCGCGGGTGTATGCGTCCATCGGGGCCAAATGCCCGAAGGACTACGCGGATGCGCTGCTGATGCTGACCTATTCCTTCTGGTATCCCTACGGCGAATACCGTGTGCCTGGGTATTATTTGCAGATGGGCGTGACCGACGACTACTACGATTGGTGCGATTTTGAGCGGATCTCCTCAAGGAGCGCCGCGCCGCGCGTGCTGGCGTCGCTGTCGTGGCGCTTTGGTGCGCAGGGCGCGATGCAGATCCCGCTGGTGGGCTATCTGTTCAACATGGGCGTGATCGTGTGGGTCATGCTGTACTTTGTACTGCGGGAGGCGTACATGGGGCGCTGGGCGAGCCTGACGGCGGCGCTGCTGCCGGTGCTGCTGTGGGGTACGTTCCTGCTGGGGCCGGTGATGGCGGGGCGCTATGTCTATCCCTTCGTCTGCTGCCTGCCGGTATTGGCAAGCCATGTGAAAACGAGCGCGGGGAGCGTTCTTCCCGCAGAAAGGATCAGATCATGAGACTGGACAAATATTTGAAGGTATCGCGCATCATCAAGCGCCGCACGGTTGCCAAGGAGGCGAGCGAGGGCGGGCGCGTGAGCATCAACGGCAAGACCGCCAAGCCCTCCAGCGAGGTGAAGGCGGGTGACGTGCTGGAGATCCGCTTTGGCGAAAAGACGGCGAAATTCCGCATTTTGCAGGTGGCGGAGACCGTGCGCAAGAATGACGCGGGACTGATGTACGAGCTGCTTTCCGGCGAGGAGGATCTGGGATGAATGCGGCGGTGATCGTGGCGGCGGGACGCGGCACGCGGATGGGCATGGAGCGCAACAAGGTGCTCTATCCGCTGTGCGGCGAGCCGATTGTGGTGCGCACAGTGCGCACGTTTGTGCAGACGGGGCTGTTCGATGGCGGCGTGGTGGTCGTCACGGGTGCGTGCGATATGGACGAGATGAAGAGGATGTTCGCGGAGGCGGGCGTGCCGGTGCGCGCGGTTGTGGAGGGCGGTGCAGACCGTCAGGAGAGCGTGCGCCGGGGAATTGCGGCGTGCGATGCGCGTGCCAAGCTCATCGCGATTCATGACGGCGCGAGGCCGCTGGTGACGCGCACGGTGATCGAGCGGACGCTGGAAAGCGCGGCGGCCCATGGCAGCGGCGTGGCGGCGGTGGCGCTCAAGGATACGGTCAAGCGCGTGGACGCGCAGGGCTGCGTGCTGGATACGCCGAATCGGGACGGCCTGCGTGCCGTGCAGACCCCGCAGACGTTCGATGCGGCGCTCATCAGGGAGGCACATACGCGCTTTGCAAACGGAAATGACGCGGGACAGCGGGCGACGGATGATGCGACGCTTGCCGAATGGATGGGCCGGACGGTGCATCTCACGGAGGGCGATGTCGAGAACATCAAGCTGACCACGCCGGAGGATATGCTGCTGGCTGAGCAGGTGCTCATCCGCCGTGGAGAGGCGGCAGGCAGAGGTGAAAAGGAGGAAAAGACCATGCGGATTGGACATGGCTATGACGTACATCGGCTGGTGGAGGGGCGCAAGCTGATCCTCTGCGGCGTGGAGATTCCCCACACGGTGGGGCTGCTGGGACACAGCGACGCGGACGTGGCCTACCATGCGCTGAGCGACGCGCTGCTGGGCGCGGCGGCGCTGGGCGATATCGGACGGCATTTCCCGGACACCGATCCCCGGTATGAGGGCGCGGACAGCGGCGTGCTGCTGGACTGCGTGATGGCGATGCTCAAGACGAAGGGCTATCGCGTGGGCAATGTGGATGTGACGATCATCGCGCAGAAGCCCAAGCTCAAGGACTACATCGAGCAGATGCGTGCCAACATCGCGCAGCACCTGTTCGTGGAGCAGGACTGTGTGAACGTGAAGGCGACGACGACCGAAAAGCTCGGTTTCGAGGGCGAAATGCTGGGTATTTCCGCGCACGCCGTGGCCTGCATCGAGAAGGTTTGAGGGATACGGCTTGGCAAGACGGGGAAAACGGAGCGCGGGGGCGCGGCTGATGGAGGGGCTGCTCTCCGTGGTGGACTGGATTTGTGAGGGTATAGCGGGCGCACTAGTGGCGCTGATGCGTTTGATTCTGCGTGCGTTGGGCTTTCTGCTCAGCTCGGTGGTGCGGATGCTGCTCGCGGCGGTCAAGATGCTGCTGAGCGTGCCGGTCTGGGTGATCCGCAAGCTGACTGCGCCGAGCAACGGCGCGGCGCGTTGTCTGCGTCTGGATGGCGCGGAGTTTGAGGCATATGTGGCTCGTGTGCTGGAGGACAACGGCTTTAAGCACGTGGAGGTGACCCGAACCAGCGGCGATCAGGGCGTGGATATTCTGGCGGAGCGCGGCGGCAAGCTGTACGCCGTCCAGTGCAAGAACTACGCGGGCGCGGTGGGCAATGCCGCGGTGCAGGAGGCGTATGCCGGGGCGCAGTTTTACGGCTGCGACGAGGCGGCGGTGATCTGCCCCGGCGAGTTTACCAGAAGCGCACGTGAGCTGGCGGAATCCACGGGGGTGCTGCTGTGGGATGGGCGCAAGCTCTCACACATGATGAAAATCAGCGGCAGGCGGCCTCGAAGGACAAACCGGCGGAGAACCTGATTTTTTTCGCCGGGAGGCTTGACTGTGTTTGTGTATCCGGCAGCCATCGCGGCGATCCAGCCGATACTGGGCGGGCGCATCAGGATGCTTTCCATGCGCTGCTTCGGCGCATATGGGGAGACGGTTTCGGCGTATGCGGTCAACGGCATGGGGCTGCTCCTGCTGGGCGTGGAGCTGTTCTCCATGCTGACCGTGTACGGTGTGGTGCGCTCGGTGGATGCGCTGGTTGTGGGCTGCATCGCGCTGGTGCTGGCGATGCTGGCAGTTCGGCTTGACGGCAGGTTTTGCGCAAAAATGCGGCGCTGACTTGACAAACGGCCGTTTCTTTAGTATGATGCTCTTGCATCGCTGTGATGGGGTTGGCAGCCCGGAGCGAGTCTTATTGAGATCAAAAGTGGACGCGGTTTGGCCCGCGTCAACAAGGGTGGAACCGCGGAAGGCAACTTTCGTCCCTTGAATCCATGCGAAGATGCGGATTCGAGGACGTGTCTTTTCGCGGTTCTTTTGTATTGTGGATGATCCTCGAAAAACGGCCTTCCCGCTGGGAGGGCTTTGCAGAAAAAGGAGCGTTTGATTATGGGCAACATCACCATGGACAAGGTCGTTGCGCTGTGCAAGGGCCGCGGCTTCATCTTCCCGGGCAGCGAGATCTACGGCGGTCTGGCCAATAGCTGGGACTACGGCCCGCTGGGCGTGGAATTCAAGAACAACGTCAAAAAGGCGTGGTGGAAGAAGTTCGTTCAGGAGAACAAGTACAACGTCGGTCTGGACGCGGCCATCCTGATGAACCGCGAGGTGTGGGTGGCTTCTGGCCACGTCGGCGGCTTCAACGATCCGCTGATGGACTGCAAGGCGTGCAAGGCCCGCTTCCGCGCCGATAAGCTGATCGAGGACTACACCAAGGGCGAGGAGACCGGCGATGGCTGGACGAATGCCGAGCTGGAGGCGTATATCGCCGATCACGCTGACATCGTCTGCCCGGTGTGCGGCAAGAAGGATTTCACCGGCATCCGTCAGTTCAACCTGATGTTCAAGACGCACGCGGGTGTGACCGAGAACGCCACCAACGAGATCTACCTGCGTCCGGAGACCGCGCAGGGCATCTTCGTCAACTTCAACAATGTCATGCGCTCCACCCGCAAGAAGCTCCCCGCCGGCATCGCGCAGATCGGCAAGAGCTTCCGCAATGAGATCACGCCGGGCAACTTCATCTTCCGCGTGCGCGAGTTCGAGCAGATGGAGCTGGAGTTCTTCTGCAAGCCGGGCACGGATCTGGAGTGGTTTGACTACTGGCGCTCCTTCTGCCGCGACTGGCTGCTGGGGCTGGGCATCAAGGAGGAGAGCCTGCGCCTGCGCGACCATGAGCCGGAGAAGCTGGCGTTCTACTCCAAGGCGACGACGGACTTTGAGTTCCTGTTCCCGTTCGGCTGGGGCGAGCTGTGGGGCATTGCTGACCGCACCGATTATGACCTCAAGCAGCATCAGGAGCACGCCGGCAAGAGCATGGAGTACATGGACCCGGTGACCAACGAGAAGTACATCCCGTACTGCATCGAGCCGTCTCTGGGCGTTGACCGCATGGTGCTGGCGTTCCTGTGCAACGCCTATGAGGAGCAGGAGCTGGAGGGCGGCGACGTGCGCAATGTGCTGCACTTCCATCCGGCGCTGGCGCCGTATAAGTGCGCGGTGCTGCCGCTGCAGAAGAATAAGCTGGGCGCGTTGGCGACCGAGGTGTACGAGAAGCTCTCCAAGCACTTCATGGTTGATTACGATGAGACCGGCTCCATCGGCAAGCGTTATCGCCGTCAGGATGAGATCGGCACGCCGTACTGCGTGACCGTGGACTTTGACACGCAGGAGACCGGCGTGGTGACCGTCCGCGACCGCGATACCATGCAGCAGGAAAAGGTACACGTGGACGATCTGGCGGCGTATCTGGCCAAGAAGATCGAGTATTGATCCCGGCGCGGATGGCGCGGGAATCGCATAAGAGGGGGTATGCCGCATCAGCGGCGTATCCCCTTTTTTCATGCCATAGCCTGATCTTTATTCTGAAAAAATGAGCGATCGGCGCGAAGCGAAGAAGGGGTTTGGGGATGAAATCCC
>JAXJLD010000076.1:0-25406 GCA_036297385.1 Christensenellales bacterium
CTTTGCATAAAGGGTTTCGGAGATACGTTGGGCTGCCGCCCAAACCTGCCTGAGGGACGCTGTCCCTCAGACTCCCTTCTTCGCTTCGCGCCTATCACGCATTTCTATCAGAAAACAGGATCAGATCAAAAGCATCTGTAAGCGCGAAGATAATTACTCGTCCGCCAGACGCGCGACCATCGCCGCCATCGCCGCCACGGAGTTGAAGTTCTGCGGGACGATCTCCGTCGCCGGGATGGAGATGTCAAACTCGTCGTTGAGCGCACCGATGAGCTGGATGATGTCCAGCGAGGACAGCACGCCGTCGTCAATCAGCGTGGTGCAGGTGTCCAGATCGTCTTCGTCGATGATGTCCGAGAGGATGTCAAGAATCGTGTCTTTCATGGTGATGTCTCCTTTATGATGTTGATGATGGGTAAAAAAATCAGAGATTGCCCTGATTGATGGCGGAGGAATGGAGGGTATCGCGCACAAGGCGTGCGCCGTGTTCGTCATGGATCACGATGCGCGGCATATTGCGGCTCAGGAACAGCGCCGGGCCTTCGGTGACGGAGTACGCGCCGATGTTGTGGAAGGCGAGCACGTCCTGCGGGGCAAGGCCGCAGAGCGTCGTGCGGCGCACGAGCACGTCCGCGGTGGTACACAGGCTGCCGCAGAGCGTCCAGTCCGCAGGCTGCTCATCCGTGTGCTGTGCGCCGGAAATGTGCGTCAGGATGGGGCAGCGCATCCCCATTGCGCCGCCGAGGTAGTTGACATGGTGGATGCCGCCGTCGAGGATGGCGTAGTGATTGCCGCGATTGACCTTGGTATCCATCACGGTGGTCAGGTAGGTGCCGCATTCGGAAGCGAAGAAGCGTCCCATTTCGATGGTCAGGCGGCAGCGGTCGCCCAGCGCCTGCAAATCGGGCGCAAGTGCACGGATGGGCGCGAGGGTGTCGCTGTGATCCTCGTGATCGAAATAGGGGAAGTACAGGCCGGGGCCGTACTCCAGCTCCTCGCAGACAAAGCCGTACTCGCTTTTCAGCCTGTCCATCAGCGCACCGAGCATGACCAGCTCCTTGCGCTGATCCTTGTCCAGCTTGGCACGCTGGGTGCCGGAGAAGTAGTGCAGGCCGGTAAAGCGCAGGCCGGGATAATCCGCCTGATGGGCGATGGCGTGCAGCAGGTCGCCCTCGTCCATGCCGAACTGCGAGCCGGCTGTCAGCCGCAGCAGCACGGGATAGACGCGGTCACGGGCCAGCGCCGCCTCGTTGAGCAGGCGGATGTGCAGCAGGGATTCGGCGGTGAAGCGCGTCACCCCCGCGTCCATGGCGTGTTCGATGTCCTCGCGCGTCTTATTCACGCCGGAAAAGAGGATGCAGGACGGATCAACGTGCAGCGCCTCGCAGATTTCCAGCTCGCCGGGGCTGCACACCTCCAGCGTCTCCGTCAGGGTGCGCATGGCGGGGATGAGGAAGGGATTGGCCTTGATGGAATAGCACAGGTGGACGCGCTCGCCCACGATGCGCTGGATGGCGCCCATACGCTCGCTGAGTGCGACGGTATCAAAGACGAAGGACGGCGTGCCGAACTCGGCGGCGATGGCCGCAAGCTGCTCTTTATGCATGGCGGGCGCTCCTTTTCCGGTTCTGATAGCGCTCCATGAGCGCGTTGCGGTCGATCTTGCCGTTCTTGGTGAGCGGCATCTCCTCGACCGGCATGAAGATGTTGGGGATCATGTATGCGGGCAGCGTTTCGCGCAGCGCCTCGGTGATGGCGGCCTTGTCGGCTTCGCCCGTGGTGAAAGCGAGGATCTTGCCCTTGTCGTGCAGGTACATACACAGCGCACGCTCCACGCCCGGCACAGCGCTGAGTGCCGTTTCAATCTCGCCCAGCTCGATGCGGTGGCCCATGTGCTTGATCTGGAAGTCCTTGCGGGAGACGTACACCAGCTCGCCCGTCTCCGTCAGGCGCACCAGATCGCCCGTGCGGTAGATGATCTCCATGTGCGTCTTGTTGAGCGGGTTCTGCACAAAGGCGGTGCGGGTGCGCTCGACATCGCCAAAGTAGCCCAGCGCTACGGCGGTGCCGCTGACGCACAGCTCGCCCACGCCGCCGGGCGCCACCTGACGATCCTGCTCGTCCAGCAGCAGGATGCGCTCATTGGGGAACGGCACGCCGATGGGGAGGCTTTCGCCCGGCTCAAACGCGCGGTCTACGATGTAGTAGGTGCAGTTGCAGGTGATTTCCGTCGGGCCGTAGAGGTTGACGCACATCGCATCCGGCAGGTAGTGGCGCAGCTTGTTGAGGTGCTTGATGGGCATGACCTCGCCGGAGAACATGATGGTGCGCAGGGCGGTGGGCACGCGGTAATCCAGCGCGTTCATCGTCGTCAGGAAGCACAGCGCGGAAACCGCCCAGACCAGCACCGTCGCCTCCCGGTCGCACAGAAAGTCCATCAGCTTGGTCGGCTGGGTGAAGTAGGCGGTCGGGACGATCTGCACCGTCGCGCCGGTGAACAGGCCGGTGTAGATGTCCTTCACGGATACGTCAAAGTCAAACGGCGCCTGATTGGCCAGCACATCCCGCTCCGTGATGCCAAAGATCTCGGCAAAGCAGGGGATGAAGTCGATCACGCTGCGGTGGCCGATGACGACGCCCTTGGGCGTGCCGGTGGAGCCGGAAGTGAAGTTGACGTAGAGCGGGTCGATATCCAGCATCTGCGCACGCACGCGGGCAAGCGTGGGTTCATCGACAGGGGTTTCAAGCAGATCCTCCAGAATGAGAATCTTGCCCGGCACGTCCATCGTGCGCAGCGCGTCCTCGTGTGCGCGGTCGGTTACGACGACCGGTGAAGCGAGCGTTTCGAGGATGGAGCGGATGCGCACGGCGGGATGGCGCAGGTTGAGCTGCGAGTATGCGCAGCCAGCATACACCGCGCCCATGAAACCGGCCACGGTCTGCACGGATTTGTCCATGTAAAAGCCGATGGTCGTGCGGGGTGCAGCGTGCGTACAGAGCGCAGAGCCGACAGCGCGGGACAGGCGCACGAGCGATTCAAACGTGACGCTGCTGGCTTCATCGGCAAAGGCGGTTTTCTGCGGAAGGCGCGAGGCTGTCGCCTCCAGATAATCCAGAATCAGGTATTTCATCGTCAGCACTCCAAATTCTATCGGGACGGGAGGAAGCGCCCGCCCGAAATCAAACAAAAAACAGGCTGCGGAACAAAACTCCGCAGCCTGTATTATACAGGATATACCGGGTTCAATCAAGGGAAGATTGCGCGATGGGCAAATCGTACCAGACTTCGCCGTTCTCCTCATGCCCCTGAATCCGGGCGTATACGCGCAGCGTTCGTCCATCAAGCGCACCCTTGGCGCAGGCGTAGAGGGTGTCCTCGCCGTAGTCCTGAAGCAGCGTTTCCCTGCCGTCATCCTCCAGAAGCACGAAGCGGTATTCCGGCGTGTAGGTGACGTAGTGGTTGCAGTCCGCCATGAATACGTCCTGCTCTTGGGCCAGCGCCGTTACGCGCACTTCGTCCTGCTCCAGCGCCTTGTTCCATTCGCTGCCCGGCTCGTAGCGCGTCAGCCAGACATTGGTGGTGAAATCGACGGTATCCAGATACGCCCAGCGGTTTTCGTAGAACAGGCCGCTCACGTCCTCCCCGGCAGTATAGGCGTTGAACACCCGGCAGAACGCATTGCTGAGGAGGTCTGCGCCCTCGCCCACCATGTGGTACAGGTCGAAGAAATAGCCGTCCAGATTGGGCATCAGCTCCGGCTTGGCCCACGAGAAATTGAAGCACGGCACGCCGATTTCCGCACAGAAGTCCATGAGGCTGTCGTTGTAGTCCATGAAGCCCGGCTCGGCCAGCGCGTGCGCCGTGTGGTTGGGGAAGATGACGACCATGAGCTTGGCACCGCTTTCCTCGCAGAGCTGCTGGTACAGGCGAAGCTGCTCCTTGGAGCCATCGTACAGCCCGTAGGTATAGCCGGTGTATTCGCGGATCACGGCGCGCAGCAGCGCATCGGCGCGCTCGTCCGTCTCGTGCCGCAGGAAGCCGCTGCCCTGATAGTGGAGCGACGGGTCCATGGCGGGCTTGAGCTTTTCATAGGTCTGCTGGGGAAAATGGCGCAGGCCGATGGTCTTGACCACATCCCGCAGGCTCTTGGCGCCATACTGGCGGAACATGAGCAGGCGATCGACGTAGAAGCTGTCCTCGTCACAGGTGCGCAGGTAGTAGTCGAGCCGGTTGAGCGGATCGGAGAGATAGGGCATCAGCCGGTACTGTGCCTCCGGCGCTTCGCGGACGGTATGGAAATTGTACGGCTCAGCCACCAGTACCACCCATTCCGGCGAGCTGGTGCGTAGCATCTCGCGGGTCAGCGCGATGGAGGCGGGCATGGAGGCGGTCGGCACCGTGGCGCAGAAGGCCGTCAGCCCGGTCTCCTCGGTGATGAGCTGCGCGTTGAAGTGGTCGCGCACGATGGAGGAGCCGACGAAGGCCAGCTCGATGTCGTCGCGCTGCTTCATCTCGTGCAGCGTCAGGCAGGCGACGGTGTCGGATTGAATGAGGTGCGTGTTGGCCAGCGCGATCAGCAGCGCAAAGCCCGCGGCAAAGAGGCCAAGGTGCGCAAGGCCCAAAAGGTTCGGATGTTTTTTCACGATGAGCCTCCGTCAAAAGACCGCGTACATGAAGCCGGCGTTGGCGTTTGTAACGCCGACAAAGCGGGACAGCACAAAGAATAGGAATGCGTAAAGCAGAATGACGCGCACAGGCGCGGGCAGGGCGAGCATCCGGCTGCGCACGCCCATGCCGCGCTCCTGAAGGATGGAGACGGTCAGCAGCAGCAGCGTGGAGACGGCCAGCACGGCAAAGTCCGCGCCCGTCAGGCCGAGGGTCAGCAGCGTGCCGTCCGCAAGCTGGGCGAAATGGGGGGCGAAGAGCGTCTTGCCCAGCATGGCAAAGGCGTCGCCCGCACGCAGGGCGCGGTCAAAGTACCAGCCGATGTTGACGATCACGAACGTGCGCAGCACGCGGAACACATGGAAGGACTTGGAAGCAGCCAGCTTTCCGTGCGCGGTGTTCCATGCCTTGTATCTCGGCTCCATCAGCGCGGAGAACGCGAGAATCAGGCCGTTGTACAGCCCCCAGAGGACGTAATTCATGCTTGCGCCGTGCCACACGCCCACCAGCAGGAACACGAGGATGTTGCCCAGCGCCGCGGGCAGCGCACGCGCGGCATCTGCCCCCAGACGCGGGCGCACGGCCTTAGCCAGATGCGTCATGGGCTTGGTCAGCGCGAAGGGATAAAAGACGTAGTCGCGCATCCACGCGCCGAGGCTGATGTGCCACCTGCGCCAGAAATCGCCCAGAGAGATGGAGAAGTACGGGCGCTTGAAGTTGGGCGCAAGGCGAATGCCAAAAAGCTCCGCGATGCCGGTGACCAGATCAATGCCGCCGGAGAAATCGCAGTACTGCTGGAGGGAGTAGAACAGCACCGCGATCACGATGACCGCGCCGCCATAGCCCTCCTGATGGGCAAAGACCTCGCTGACCAGCGGCAGTGCGCGGTCAGCGATGACCTTCTTTTTGAAGAAGCCCCAGAGCATGAGCAGCATGCCGCGCTCGATGTTGACGATATCGAAGCGATGCGGCTGGGCGAGCTGCGTGGCGAGCTGGTCATAGCGTGCGATTGGTCCCTGAATGAGCTGCGGGAAGAAGGAGACGAACAGCGCAAAGCGCACCGGATTGCGCTTCGGCGCATACTTGCCGTTGTACACGTCGATCAGGTAGCCCATCGATTGGAATGTGTAAAACGAGATGCCCAGCGGGAGCAGGAGGTTGAGCGCGGGGCGGCCCATGGTACGCGCCAGCGGCGGCGCATACTTGAGCAGGCCCAGCAGACCGAAATTGAGCAGCAGCACGGCGAGAAACACGGTGCGCTGGCGGCGTTTGCCCCGCGCCTTGAGCGCCTTTCGCCTGGCGGCATCCAGTCTCCCCTTCTGCGCCTTGAGCGCGGCGCGGTTTTGCGAACCGATGCGCCCAATGAGCAGTGCGCCCGCCCATGTAGAGAGGGTGGTCAGCAGGATGAAGGGGAGCGCGTTGGCGCCGCAGTAGGCGTAATAGGCCATGCTGGCTGCCAGCAGCAGCATCCACTTGAAGCGGGCAGGGCAAAGGTAGTACAGCGCAGCGCACAGAAATGAAAAAGCAATCAGGATAAAGAGTGACATATCAAAACCTCAGCGGGTCGTGCAGAAACAACGGACAAACGGGGACACGATACCATGATTCGGCGCGTCTGTCAAGCTCAATGGTGGATGACATCGCCGCAGGCGCAGATGTTTTGCACAGCCTGTGCGCCCTGCGGGGAGGTCAGATAAGCGTAGGTGGTTTCCGGCACCAGCGGGCGAATGGCCTCCATCTGCCCATCATGGATGAGCTGGCGGACGTGAGAGGCGCTGATGGGCGCACCGGACATTTCCCGGCGGGGGAGAATGTGCAGCGCGATGCCGCTGCCCGGAAGGGCTGTGGCAAGCGCTGTATTGTAAGCGGCTGTGGCTGTGGAGAATGGCTCTTCACCGACATAGCGGGCGGTGAGGTGCAGCGCTTTGGCGATGCGCACGAACAGCGCTGCATCGAGATCTGCGTGCGTGCGCGTCACCAGTGCATCATCCTTAAGAAAGTAGGACGGGAATGTAGCAGAGGAGATCATGTAGCCGCCGGAAGGGACGACCGTCACGTTTGGATATGCCTTGGCGGCGGCCTGCACCATGGCAAAGCGATCGCGGAAGGGGACGAGGCTTCGATCCTCGCTGAGGACGAAGAGAACCACGCGTGCGTTTTGGCGGGCGGCCTGCTCCAGCAGATAGGCATGACCGTTGGTGAAGGGGTTGCAGTTCATCACCAGCGCTGCACCAGGAACGTCGGAATCGGGGATCTGGGCAGCCAGTTCGCGGATGTAGCGATCAAAACCATCGCGGCGGTTTTCCATGAACACGAGGCGGTTGTCCACCCGGGCGATTTCATAAAAACCGCATGGTGCAAAGAACTTGGCGCTTTCGCACTTGGTATAGAGAAACAGATGCGTATTGCCGCGCGAGAGCTGCACTTGAACCAGATGCGATACCAGATCGGCCATCAGCCCCTCGCCGCGATGGGCGGAGGAGACAGCCATGCAGCGCAGCGTGTTTCCGAAGATGGAGCCGGTGGCGAGCATCTCGCCATCCTCATTGAAGATGCCGGCAGAGTAAGTGAGATTTTGATCGCGCATGATGCCTTCGGCCTCAAGCAGCGCGTCCATCTGTGCCTGTGCGCGTCGGTTGCGCGGGGAAATTTCGCTGGCAAAGTATTCGCTCATGGCGTTCCTCCTGCGGTTGAAAGTCATTTCTATTCATTATATCATGAAAACGCGGTCGGCGCATACTGAATTTGCCGATTCGCCCGGGGGCTGCCTTGCGTGCGGAAGGGGATTCTGCTACAATATGACGCAATATGAGATCGTATGAAATGATGGGGAAAGCGGGAGAAAACGGGCATGACAGAGACGAGAAGCGTGACAGTGATGGATATGATGCAGGCGCGGGAGGCGCGTGCGGCGATGCAGCGGATCATGCTTGAACGCTATCCGGATGCGGCGCTGGTTTGCCTGACGATGAATATAGCGGGGCCGGTTAAGACCACGCCGGAGATCGAGCGTGCCTTTGCGTGGGGGATGGAGCAGATTCGTGCGGTGCTGGGAGGCCATGAGGTGGTGTTCGGCGCGGATATTCACGAAAAGACCGGACCGGAGGCCGTGTTTGTCGTGCGGGGCGATGCGTGGGAAATCAAGCGCAGGCTGTGTGCGCTGGAGGATGGCAGCGCGTTGGGGCGGCTGCTGGATATCGATGTGATTGCGCCGGAAGGCGAGAAGATTGCGCGGACGCAGATCGGGCTGCCGCCGCGCCGATGCTTGCTGTGCGGAGAGGATGCGCCGGTATGCGCCAGAAGCCGCGCACACACGGCGGACGAGCTGTTTTCCAAGGCCTGCGAGATCATCGAGGCGCACTTTGCTGAGACATACGCTCAGCGTGTGGCGCAGGAGGCGCAGCGTGCGCTGCTGTATGAGGCGGCGATTGCCCCCAAACCGGGGCTGGTGGATCGCATGAATGCTGGTGCGCATGAGGACATGGACGTGTTTACGTTTATGGACAGCGCCTGCGCGTTGCGCCCGTACTTTGAAGAATGTGTGAAGGTGGGGCTGGCCCATCGCGGCGGCGACCCGGCGGCCTGCTTTGACGCGCTGCGTGCGCCGGGGCTGCTGGCAGAGGCAGCCATGAAGCGGGCGACGGGCGGCGTGAACACGCATAAAGGCGCCATTTTTTCGCTGGGCGTGTATGCAGCAGCGCTGGGCATGGGCTATGACGGCGAGACGAGCGATGTGCGCACGGCGCTCGTGCGCTGCGGAGCGATGACCCGCGCACGGATGGAAGAAGAATTGGCGCGCACGTCGGGGATGACAGCACGCACGTTTGGCGAGCAGCTCTACCAAAAGCGCCGCGTTGGCGGTGTGCGCACGGAGGTGGCGAGCGGGTTCGCTTCTGTGCGGGAGGGATCACTGCCGCGGCTCTGTGCGGCGCTGGAGGCGGGGCTATCCTTCAATGATGCGGGACTGTGTGCGCTGGTTGCGCTGATGGCGCGTGCACAGGACACCAATGCCGTTCGGCGGGGTGGCGAGGTCGCGGCGGAGGCTTTGCGCACCGCTGCGGCATCGCTGGATAGTGAGATTGCGGCAGCGCTTGAACGGGAAACGCTTGCTGCAGAGATGGCGGCGCTGCGCGGCAGGCTGGTGCGCTGGGACGAAGAACTCACGCGCGCACGGATCAGCCCGGGAGGCTGTGCCGATCTGCTGGCGCTGACGCTGTTGGCGCACATGATGGAAATGCGGCATGACGCAGGCTTGGCAGATTGAGGAAAAGAACGGCATATTATCGTGAGCCTGTTGATATTCGTATCGAATGCGAAGGGAAAATACAGAGGGCGGCACTGGAAACAGCGCCGCTTTTTGCGTACTTTTTCTGGAAGGGTATTTGGAGTCCTTTATACAGATATATGAATCAAGATAACGATATAAAGAAACGGTAAAACCGAAGGAGTGAAGTGACAAGAAGGGTTAATTTGTATAGCTGGAGTGGGGAAAACGGGATAGACTGAGAAAAAAGCCCGTCGGATATGCGGGCTGGCATCCGACGCGCCGTGTGCGCGGGATACAAAGGAGGAATCGTTTCTATGGCACAGGGCAAAGGGGGCGGCGGTGCGTGCGGTGGATGGTGCGCGCTGCTGGTACGCCTGAACCATCTGACACACAGGGTGATGCTGATCATCGCGCAGCTTTCGATTCTGGCGATGATTGTGATTGTCACCATGACGGTTGTGCTGCGTTACTGCTTCAACACAGGGCTTTCGTGGGCGGAAGAAGTGCCGCGCCTGTTGGTGACGGTGTTTGCGTTCATGGCTTGCGCCATCGGCGTGCGCGACCATATGCACGTTTCGGTGGACGCAGTGTACAATCGCTTTCCCATCGGCGGTAAAGCGCGCCGCACGATGGATGTGCTGACCGATGTGGCGACGCTATTGTGCGGTGTGTTCATGCTGGTGGCGGGCGGACAGCGTACGATGAAGCTGTTCTCGCTGACCGGCACGATGCCCATCACGGGCATCTCTACGGCATGGCAGTATCTGCCCATTCCGGTGGCGGGTTTTGTGATGACGTTTGACTCTCTCCTCTTTTTGACTGGTGTGATCCGCAGGGATGATCTGCTGTATTCCGAGCCGGAAATCGACTTTACCGATGAAAAGGCCGTGGAGAAGCTGCGCAAGGAGGGTGAAGGCAAATGACAACGATCGCAGGTATCATCCTCATCGGCGGCTTTGCGCTGCTGATGCTGCTCAAGGTGCCGGTATCTTTTGCCATGCTGCTCTCGACGCTGGGCAGCGCACTGGTGATGGATACCAATCTATCTGTAATGGTGCGCCAGATGATGGACGGCGCCAACAATTTTTCGCTCCTGTCCATCCCGTTCTTTATCGTGATGGGCGAGTTTATGAGTGCGGGCGGCATTTCTGAAAAGATCGTCGATCTGGCCAATCTGGCCGTGGGACGCTTCCGGGGTGGTTTGGCCTATGTGAACGTGCTGGATTCTATGTTTTTCGGCGGCATTTCCGGCAGCGCCGTGGCAGATGTATCCTCCCTCGGCTCCATGGTCATTCCGATGATGAAGAAGCAAGGCTATGATGAGGACTTTGCCGTTGGCCTGACAGTCACAACGGCCTGTCAGGGCGTGCTGATTCCGCCGAGCCACAACATGGTCATCTATGCTCTGGCTGCGGGCGGTGGCGTATCTATCGGCACGCTGTTCATGGCCGGTATGCTGCCGGGCATTTTGCTGGGGCTGGGCATGATGCTCATCTGCTTCCTGATGAGCCGACGCTACAATTTCCCCAAGGGGCTGGGTGTGGCGAAGGGTGAGCGGATGAAGGTGCTGCTGGCTGGCGTGCTGCCGATGATGACGCTGGTGATTATCATGGTGGGTACCGGCGCAGGCGTGTTCACAGCCACGGAATCCTCTGCCATTGCGTGCGTGTACACGATGTTTCTGTCCATCGTGGTGTTCCGCACGGTAAAGCTCAGTCAGGTGATGGCGATCATCAAAAACAG
This sequence comes from Christensenellales bacterium, assembly GCA_036297385.1. Taxonomy (GTDB): domain Bacteria; phylum Bacillota; class Clostridia; order Christensenellales; family Aristaeellaceae; genus Ventricola. Next base: position 10,677 of record JAXJLD010000076.1, read on the forward strand.
CCTCAAGACGCTGGCCATTGTTATGACGCTGCTGGCGACAGCCAAGGCATTTGCTTACATGATGACGGAGCTGCGGATTCCGGCAGCCATTTCCACGGCGCTGCTTTCCATCACGGACAATAAGTATGTGCTGCTGCTCATCATCAATGCGCTGCTTCTGGTGCTGGGCTGCTTCATGGACATGGCGCCGCTCATCACCATTATGACGCCGATCCTGCTGCCGGTGGTGACGCCGCTGGGGGTCGATCCGGTCCACTTTGGCGTGGTGATGATCTTCAACCTTGCGGTCGGCCTGTGTACGCCGCCGGTCGGCTCTGCGCTGTTCGTGGGCTGTGCCATTGGCAGAACGCCGATTGAGCGCACGGCAAAGAACATGATGCCCCTGTACATGGTGATGGTGGCAGTGCTGCTGCTGGTCACCTATGTACCGGATACGGCGCTGCTGCTGCCGAGGCTCATCATGGGTTACAGCGCATAACACACGAATCTGCCCGCAGTCGGCCAAGGCGATGCGGCGGAAAATACATTTTGACCATGGAGGGAATCCACATGAAGAAACTGATGACTCTGATGCTGGCGCTGGCGCTCGTGCTGTGCGCGGCAACGGCCGGCGCGGTGACGCTCAAGCTGAGCGAGGTACACGCCGAGGGCTACCCGACGACGCTGGCGGATCAGGAATTCGCACGGCTGGTGGAGGAGCGCACCGAAGGACGCGTGAAGATCGAGGTGTACTCCGGCGGCTCGCTCTACGGCGAGGAAACCGGCGCGATTGAGGCGCTGCAGCTGGGCGATCTGGCGTTCTCCCGCGTATCTGCCTCTCCGGTATCCAGCTATGTGCCGGCAATGAACGCTATCCAGATGCCGTACCTGTATAAGAATGCCGACCATATGTGGGCGGTGCTGGACGGCGAAATCGGACAGAATATGCTTGCGGAAGTGCAGGCTTCCGGCTCCGGCATGGTGGGGCTGTGCTGGTATGATGCGGGCGCACGTTCCTATTATACCAATAAGCCGGTGACCTGCGTGGCGGATATGAAGGGCCTGAAGATCCGTATGCAGAACAACCGCATGATGGTGGCGATGACCAATGTGCTGGGCGGTGTGGGTGTGACCGGAATCGGCCCGAACGAGGTCTATTCTGCGATCTCTCAGGGAACCATTGACGGCGCGGAGAACAACTGGCCGACGTACCAGAACATGGGCGACTACGAGGCGGCACCATACTATGTGCTGGACAAGCACACCATGGTTCCGGAGATTCTGCTGGCCTCCGAGGCGGCGCTGGCGGAACTGGACGAAAAGGATGTAGAGATCATCAAGGAATGTGCCAAGGAAACGCAGGCGTATGAGAAGCAGAAGTGGGCCGAGAAGGAGGCCGCTTCCGAGCAGATCGTGCGCGAGGCGGGCTGCACCATTACCGAGCTGACGCCGGAGGCCTTTGCGGAGTTCCAGAACGCGATGACCACGCCGGTGACGGGCGTTGAGGGCATTGACGACGGCAAGAGCCTCTACGAGATGTACGGCGCGGAGTATCAGGACGTGATCGACGCGATCAAGGCCGTTGGCGAGAACTACTGATCGAATCGGGAAATGCATATCAAAAAATCCGTGTGGAAGTCCGCACGGATTTTTTGTTGTTCAGCTTTACGGGCGGCGGCCATGGAGCGCACCTTCCGGAAGATGTGCTTTGAGAAAATCATACAGATCAGCGGGGGAAAGGGCGTACTGCCCATCCGGCAGAATGAAGGCGCGCGCAGGCGCGGCGTAGAGATAGAATGCGCCGGAAACGCGCCAAACGCCGTGCAGCGAGGCATAGGGCAGGGTTACCTCCGGCTCGCGCTGCATATCATTGACAACGTGCAGCGCATCCTGCGCGAAACTGAGGGTGTACGCAGGACGCGGGGATTTCAGCCCCAGACGCTTGCTCTGATCGTGTACCTGAAGCAGGAAGGACAGCACATAGCACACGGGCAGCCCCAGACCGATGACCTGCAGCACGGTGCCGATCATGCCGGACTGCTCCCGGCCGCTGGCCATGGCGACAAAGGAAAAGGCAAAGAGAATGAGGCAAAAGACGGCGGGGGAGAGCCAGCGCCGCTTGAGGCGGAAGGCATCGAACACGGCGAAGCGGCGGAAGATGCGCGCGTTCATCTTCACATGAACAGTGAGAAAACGATCGGACATGGAAACAACCTCCTGAATTTGGCGATGGACGGGCACAAATAGACCAATGAACAGTATTTTTACACAAATAGTGCAGAAAAGCAAGTGATTCAGGGCTGAAATCAGCCTATATCAGGGCGGTCAATATGTTTTTATAAAATTTTATAAAAAATCTTAGCGCACTCTAGACAAAGAGCGACGGAATGTGATATGATAAGTTTAATGAATCAGCACGGGCATACTATGTCACTTTGCTGATAAAAGATTTAGGAGGAACCTGTTATGAAGAAGCTTCTCGCTCTCGCTGCTGCTGCCGCGCTGACGCTGACCTGCGCCGTGGCTGCTGCTGAACCGGTCACGCTCACCTACGCTGAGGTGAACCCGATCGACACCATCGTTGGCCAGACGGCCACCGCCTTCAAGACCAAGCTGGAGGAGATCTCCGGCGGCGAAGTGCTGGTTGACGTTCAGGCTTCCGGCGTTCTGGGCTCCGAGGCTCAGATTCTGGACGGCATCCTGATGGGCGGCGACACCGTTGATATCGCTCGTCTGTCCGCGTTCGCGCTGAGCAACTACGGCGTCAAGAAGGCGTCCCTGCTCAACGTGCCGTACACCTTCGCTGACCGCGATCACTTCTGGGCGTTCGCCAAGAGCGATCTGGCCAAGGAGTTCCTGATGGAGCCGCAGACCATCGGCCTGCCGCTGCGCGGCCTGTGCTACGGCGAGGAGGGCTTCCGTCACTTCTTCACCAACTTCCCGGTCAACGGCATCGAGGATCTGAAGGGCAAGAAGATCCGCGTTTCCGAGGACCCGATCATGGTGGGCATGGTCAAGGGCCTGGGTGCGAACCCGACCGTCGTGACCTTCACCGAGCTGTACTCTGCTCTGCAGACCGGCGTTGTCGACGGCGCTGAGCAGCCGACCGCGAACTACAAGTCCAACGCTTTCCCGGAGGTTGCCAACAACTTCATCCTGGACGGCCACACCCTGGGCGCCATTCAGATCGTCATCACCGACAAGGCCTGGAACAAGCTCTCTGAGCAGCAGCAGGCTTGGGTGATGGAGGCTGCGGACTACGCGTCCACCTTCAACGCTGAGCTCTCCGAGAAGGAAGAGGCGAAGGTGCTGGAGCAGCTGAAGGCCGAGGGCGTGAACGTGGTCGAAGTCACCGACAAGACCCCGTGGATGGATGCCTGCGCCGACATCATCAAGGAAGCCACCAAGGGCATGGAAGACACCTACCAGCAGATTCTGGACATGAAGCCCTGAGTGATTCAAACGACATCCCGGTAAACTCATGAAGTCAATGGGGGTGCGGGGGGAACCCCGCGCCCCTTTACTTTGTCCGCTAAGAGATCTTAACTACGAAAGGAATTGAAAGTCATGCCGAAGATTTTCAACACCCTCGACAAGATCGAACCGCTTTACAACTGGACTTACAAGGTCGTCATGTTCATCTGTAAGATCCTGCTGATTGTGGATATTCTTGTCACGACGATGGCGGTCTGTGGCCGATACATCTCGTTCATTCCGGACCCGGCGTGGTCGGAGCAGGTGGTTTTGACCTGCATGGTGTATATGGCTGTGCTCTCTGCAACGCTGGCCATCCATACCAATTCGCATATCCGTATGACTGTCTTTGACCAGTATCTCCCGCCCAAGGCCGTCAAGACTCTGGACGTGGTGTCCGACGTGGCCGTGATGATTCTGGCCGTGGTCCTGCTGGTTAAGGGTATCGAGGTCTGCAATTCTCCGCTGGCCAAGTTTGGTAAGTACGAGTCCCTCCCGTGGCTGAGCCGCGTGTGGATGTACGTCCCGATTCCGCTGGCGGGCGGCTCCATGATCATCTTTGAGCTGGAGCAGCTCTATCAGCACATCAAGGCGTTCTTTGTGAAGGAGGTGGCGTAAGTGAATCCTGAGGTTGTTTCGACGCTCGTTCTGCTGGGCAGTTTCCTCGTCATGATTTTCCTGCGCTTCCCCATCGCGTACGCTGTTGGCCTGTCCACCTGCATCTGCCTGCTGCAGCAGGGTCTGGATCTGTCCATGATCCCGCAGCAGATGGTTAAGGGCATCTGGTCCTTCTCGCTGATGGCGGTCCCGTTCTTCATCACCATGGGCGTGCTGATGGGCACCGGCGGTATTTCCGATAAGCTCATCGCGCTGGCTAACTCTCTGGTTGGCTGGATGCGCGGCGGCCTGGCGATGGTGAACATCGTGGCCTCCTACTTCTTTGGCGGCATCTCCGGCTCTGCTTCTGCGGATACGGCTTCTCTGGGCTCCATCCTCATCCCGATGATGGTGAACGAGGGCTATGACGACGATTTCTCCATCGCCGTCACCATCACTTCCTCCTGCGAGGGTCTGCTGGTTCCGCCGAGCCATAACATGGTGATCTACGCGACGACGGCGGGCGGCATCTCCGTGGGCAGCCTGTTCCTGGCGGGCTACCTGCCGGGCGCTTTGCTGGCTGGTGCGCTGATGGTCGGTTCCTACATCATCTCCGTCAAGCGCCACTACCCGAAGGGCGATCCGTTTAAGCTGCGTAACTTCTTCAAGCAGCTCCGCGTCTCCATCTGGGCGCTGGCTGCGGTCATCATCGTTGTGTTCGGCGTTGTTGGCGGCGTGTTCACGGCGACCGAGTCTGCGGCTATCGCGGTTATCTACTCCCTGTTCGTGTCCGTGTTCATCTACAAGGGACTCGACTGGAAGGGCGTTTGGAAGAGCCTCGATCAGTGCGTGGAGACCCTTGCAATCGTCATGATCCTGATTGCGACCTCCTCCGCGTTCGGCTACTGCCTGACGACGCTGCACGTGCCGGATATGGCGGCGAACCTGATCACCAGCATCTCCAGCAACCCGATCGTGATCGCGATCCTGATCAACGTGATCCTGCTCGTGCTGGGCATGATTATGGACATGGCGCCGATCATCCTGATTGCGACCCCGATCCTGCTGCCTGTGGCGACGTCCATCGGCATCGATCCGATTCAGTTCGGTATCATGGTCGTTCTCAACTGCGGCATCGGCCTGCTGACCCCGCCGGTCGGCTCCGTGCTGTTCATCGGCTGTGCCGTTGGCAAGCGTCCGATGGACAAGGTGGTCAAGGAGACCCTGCCGTTCTACCTGTGCATGATCATCGCGCTGCTGCTCATCACGTTCATCCCGGACATCTCTCTGTTCATCCCGAAGGTGCTGGGCGGCTATGTGCCGACCGCCACGGGCGTGCTGAGTATGCTGTAATTTCCCCCTCAAATCGCAAAGCGCTTCCGAGTTTTCGGAGGCGCTTTTTTGTATTGAGGGGGCGAATGCTTCAGATATTCTTTTCCTGTTTTTAACACAGCGGCGCTTTTGCGCTTAACATGGGCGCGATACAATGACCATGTTCCTGAGCGAGACCGGGGACGACAAGACAACGAGCAAGACAGAAACGATAAGGAGTGTGTCATAAGATGAAGAACATGATGAAGCGTGTGCTGTGTGCGGCGGCGGCCCTGTGCCTGACGGCGGGTGCGGCAATGGCGGAATTTGATGCGAATAAGGCGATTGACGTCATTGCCCGCGAGGACGGCAGTGGTACCCGCGGCGCATTTGTGGAGCTGACCGGCGTGGAGCAGAAGGTGGATGGCAAGAAGGTGGATATGACCACCGAGGACGCGCAGATCACCAACAACACCGCCGTCATGATGACCACCGTGGCGGGCGACGAGCACGCCATCGGCTACATCTCTCTGGGCTCCCTGAACGAGACGGTGAAGGCTGTCAAGGTGGCGGGCGCTGAGGCCACCGCGCAGAACGTGGCGGATGGCACCTACACGCTGGCGCGTCCGTTCAACATCGCTTGGAAGGAAGACGCGCTCAGCGATGCGGGCCGCGACTTCATCGCTTACATCATGAGCGCGGAGGGTCAGGCGATTGTGAACGAGAATGGCTACGTTGGCAGCGCGGATGCTCCGGCCTATGAGGCGAAGGATGTTTCCGGCAAGGTGGTTGTGGCTGGTTCCTCCTCCGTATCTCCGGTGATGGAGAAGCTGGCTGAGGCCTACAAGGCTGTGAACGCCAACGTGGATATCGAGATCCAGACGAGCGACTCCACCACCGGCATGACCGGCGCGATGGAGGGAAGCTGCGAGATCGGCATGGCCAGCCGCGAGCTGAAGGAAGCTGAGGCGACGGCGCTGACGCATGAGGCGATTGCGATGGACGGCATTGCGGTGATCGTGAACAACAGCAACCCGGTGGAAGAGCTGACCGTGGAGCAGATTGCCGCGATCTACACCGGCGAAGCGACGGTGTGGAGCGAGCTGTAACCCTGTAAGCGCGGCGGGGTCGTGAGGACGACCCCGCTGTTTTGCGGCTTGAAGAGCGAGAGGACTTGGATGAAAAAATTCAGCGAAACCGCGATGCGGTTTGTCTTTCTGCTGACAGCGCTGGTGAGCGTGGCGTGCGTTGCGCTGATCTGCATCTTCCTGCTGGCGAGCGGATTGCCGGCCATTCAGGAGATCGGCTGGAAGAACTTCCTGCTGGGGCGCGTGTGGAAGCCCGGTGCCGACATTTACGGCATTTTCCCGATGATTGTGGGCAGCGTGTATGTGACTGGACTGGCGCTGCTGATCGGCGTGCCCATCGCGCTGTTGACGGCGGTGTATCTGGCGTACTTCTGCCCGGCGAAGGCGTATCGGTTTGTCAAGCCGGCGATTGACCTGATGGCGGGTATCCCGTCCGTGGTGTATGGCTTTTTCGGCATTGCGGTGCTGGTGCCGCTGGTGCGTGCGCTGGGTGAGCCTTTCAATGGAAAGGGAAACGCCATCCTGACGGCTTCGATGCTGCTGGCGATGATGATTCTGCCGACGATCATTGGCGTGGTGGAGCCTGCGATCCGCGCAGTACCGCGCAGCTATTATGAGGGTTCGCTGGCGCTGGGTGCAACGCATGAGCGCAGCGTGTTCAAGGCGGTGCTGCCTGCGGCACGCAGCGGCCTGCTGGCGGGCATTGTGCTGGGACTGGGACGTGCCATGGGTGAGACGATGGCGGTCATCATGGTGGCCGGCAATCAGGCGCGTATGCCCAAGGGCATCTTCCAAGGCGTGCGAACGCTGACGGGCAACATTGTGCTGGAGATGGGCTATGCGGTAGGGCTGCACCGAGAGGCGCTGATCGCCACGGGCGTGGTGCTGTTCGTGTTCATCCTGCTCATCAATTTGTCGTTCTCGGCGCTGAAGGGGAGGAACAAGGCGTGACAAAGCAGGAGAAAAAGCAGCGGCAAGAGGCGCGACGCAAGGCGTGGACTGCGTTCAGCATCCGCGCACAGAGCGCGATTCTGCGCTGGGCCGTGCGCGGCGCGGCGGCGATTACGGTGCTGACGCTGGGCTTTCTGGTGGTCTATATTCTGGTGCGCGGCGTGCCGAATCTGCGCCCCTCGCTGTTTGCGCTGAACTACACCAGCGAAAACCAGTCGATGCTTCCGGCCATCATCAACACCTGCACCATGACGGTGCGCGCGCTCCTTCTGGCGCTGCCAGTTGGAATCGGCGCGGCTGTCTATCTGACGGAGTATGCGAAGAAGGGAAGCTGGCTGGTGAAGCTGGTGCGGACGATGGCAGAGACGCTGTCGGGCATTCCTTCCATTGTATATGGTCTGTTTGGTATGCTGCTGTTCAACGGCGTGATGGGGCTGGGATACAGCCTGCTGTCCGGTATTTTGACGCTGTCCATTATGATTCTGCCGCTGCTGCTGCGCACGACGGAGGAAGCGCTGCTCTCCGTGCCGGATTCCTACCGCGAGGGTAGCTTTGCGCTGGGTGCGGGCAAGCTGCGCACGGTGATGACCGTGGTGCTGCCTTCGGCTACGCCGGGCATCGTGTCGGGCGTGATTCTGGCGATTGGACGCATTGTGGGCGAGACGGCGGCGCTGATGTACACCAGCGGCACGGTGGCCCGCATCGCCGGCCTGAGAGACTCGGGCATCACGCTTGCGCTGCATATGTATAAGCAGGCGAGTGAGGGACTCTACATTGAGCAGGCGTATGCCACGAGCGTGGTGCTGCTGGCGGTGGTGCTGCTCATCAACTTTGCATCGGGCAAGGTAGCCGCGATGATTGGCAAGAGACGGGGATAAGAAGCAATGGAAAACACATTTACCGTACGGGATATGAACCTGCACTATGGCAGCTTTCATGCGCTCAAGGACGTGAACCTCGACATCGGTGCGGGCAAGATCACCGCGTTCATCGGGCCGAGCGGATGCGGCAAATCGACCTTCCTGCGCAGCCTGAACCGGATGAACGATCTGGTGGAAGGCTGCCGCATTACCGGTGATATCCGCTTGGGCGGACAGAATATCTATGCACCGGATATGGATGTGAACGCGCTGCGCAGGCGCGTGGGCATGGTGTTCCAGAAGCCGAACCCGTTCCCGATGTCCGTGTATGACAACATCGCCTACGGTCCGCGCACGCACGGAATCAAAAAGCGCGCCGAGCTGGATGTCATTGTGGAAAAGAGCCTGCGTTCTGCGGCCATCTGGGACGAGGTGAAGGACAGGCTGCACAAGAGCGCACTGGGTCTTTCCGGCGGACAGCAGCAGCGCCTGTGCATCGCGCGGGCGCTGGCGGCAGAGCCGGAGGTGATCCTGATGGATGAGCCGACGAGTGCGCTGGATCCGATTTCCACTTCCCACATCGAGGATCTGGCGATTGAGCTGAAGGAGCGTTATACGATCGTCATGGTGACGCACAATATGCAGCAGGCGGCACGCGTATCGGATCAGACGGTGTTTTTCCTGCTGGGCGAGGTCATCGAGAGCGGCGATACCGAGCGCATCTTCTCGCGCCCGCAGGATAAGCGGACGGAGGACTACATCACGGGCCGGTTCGGCTGATGGGAGGATAGCATGAGAAAGCGATTTGATGGACAGCTTGCAGAGCTGCACGAGGAGATCATCTGCATGGGCGGCATGATCGAGCAGGCGATTCTCGGCGCGGTGAGTGCGCTGGAAACGCATGACGTGGAAAAGGCCAAGACGATCATCGCCGGGGATGAAGAAGTGGATCAGCAGGAGCGCCTCATTGAAGGGCTGTGCATGAAGCTGCTGCTCTCTCAGCAGCCCGTGGCAACCGATCTGCGCCGCGTGAGTGCCGCGCTGAAGGTAATCACGGACATGGAGCGCATCGGCGACCATGCGGCGGATATCAGCGAGTTGACGCTGATGCTCGGCGGCGAGCCGGGCATGGGCGCGGGCGACCTGCGCGAGATGGCGGGCAAGACCTGCGAAATGCTGTTGGGCAGCATCGAGGCGTTTGTCAACCGGGACGAGAACAAGGCGCATGAGGTCATCGCGATGGATGACACGGTGGACGCGCTGTTCCTTCGGGTGAAAAAGGACATCATTGATGCGCTTCGCACCGACCCGGGCGAGGGCGAGGAGGCTGTCGATCTGCTGATGGCGGCCAAGTACTTTGAGCGCATCGGCGATCATGCGACGAATATTGCGGAATGGGCGATCTTTGCCATCCGCGGCGAGCACGAGGTACATGAGATTTAACCTAGATTTTACATTCTCTTCTTGACGGCTTTACAGAGCATTGCTAAGATAGAAATCGTGGGCTTTGCAGCCCTGCGTTTTCCGTTCCATCAGACATACCTAGGCAAAATCTTGAGTCGAAGGAAGAGAAACACATGGATATTTTTGGCGTTCTTCACATGATCTGCGGTCTGGCGTTGTTCCTGTACGGCATGCACATTATGGGCGAGGGGCTCACGCGCATGTCCGGCGGCAAGCTGGAAACCATCCTTGAAAAGCTGACCAATAACAAGATCAAGGCCGTGCTGCTGGGCGCGGCTGTAACGGCGGTGATTCAGTCGTCCTCCGCGACGACGGTCATGGTCGTTGGCTTTGTCAATTCCGGCATCATGAAGCTGGGGCAGGCGGCCGGCGTGATTATGGGCGCCAACATCGGCACCACGATTACGAGCTGGATTCTGTCCCTGACGGGCATTGAGGGCAGCAACATATTTGTGCAGATGCTCAAGCCCAGCTCGTTTACGCCCATCATGGCGCTGGTGGGCGTGGCGTTCATCATGTTCACCAAGAACGAAAAGAAGCACAACATCGGACAGATTCTGGTGGGCTTCACGGTGCTGATGAACGGCATGGACATGATGAGCGCTGCGGTGAAGCCGCTGGCCAATGTGCCGGAATTCACCAACATCCTGCTGATGTTCACCAACCCGATTCTGGGTATGCTGGCGGGCCTTGCGCTGACGGCGATTATCCAGTCCTCTTCGGCCTCTGTGGGCATTTTGCAGGCGCTGTGCGTGACGGGCGCGGTGAAGTATTCCGCTGCGCTGCCCATCATCATGGGCCAGAACATTGGCACCTGCGTGACGGCGCTGATCTCTTCCGTGGGCGCGAGCAAGAACGCACGCCGTGCGTCTTTGATTCACCTGTATTTCAACCTGATCGGCACGACGCTGTTCATGGCGGTGTTCTATGCGATCAATGCGGTGGCTCCCTTCGCGTTCCTCGATGAGGCGGCCAGCGTGACGGGCATTGCCGTGATCCACACGACGTTCAATATTCTGGCGACGCTGGTGCTGCTGCCCTTCAGCAGCGTTCTGGAGAAGCTGGCGTGCCTCACCGTGCGCGATGACGAGAAGGTGGAGAAGATCGACGATTTCCAGCTTCTGGACGAGCGCTTTCTGGCGCAGCCGGCCTTTGCTGTGGAGCAGTGCCGCGTGGTGACCAACCGCATGGCGCAGCTCACGCAGGAGGCGATCTTTGAGGCCATCAGCCTGATTGACGTGGAAAAGTACAGCGATGAGAAGGCCGAGCGCATCTCCGCGCTGGAAAAGAAGATCGACCACTACGAGGACAACTTGGGCACCTATATGGTGAAGCTGTCCCATGCAAGCCTCTCCAAGCACGACGGCCACACGCTCTCCCTGCTGCTGCACTCCATCAGCGATTTTGAGCGCATTTCCGATCATGCGGTGAGCCTGATGCACGCGGCCAAGGAGATGGCGGAGAAGAACCTGAGCTTCTCCCCGATGGCGGCCAAGGAGCTGCACATCTTTGCCAACGCGACGCGGGATATCATCGTCCGGGCGATGAAGAGCTTTGAGACGGGCAGTTTGGAGATGGCGGCCTCGGTGGAGCCGCTGGAAAGTGCCATTGATTCCATCAATGTGCAGATCAAGAACCGCCACATTGAGCGCCTGCAAAGCGGCATCTGCACCATTGAGCTGGGCTTTATTTTGCAGGACATCTGCACCGATCTGGAGCGCGTGTCGGATCACTGCTCCAACATCGCGGTGTACCAGATTGAGGTGCCGCAGGATGCGCTGAACGAGCATGAGTATTTGCAGAGCCTGCGTCAGGAGAACAGCTCCGCTTTCCGGGATGCCAGACGCGCGTACAAGCTGCTCTATGCACTGCCGGAGAACAAGTGAGAAGCCGGGGAGTTAGGTGGATATGATCTACATCGTAGAGGACGACCGCAACATTCAGGAGATCGAACTGTTTGCGCTGAAAAACAGCGGCTATACCGCTGCGGGGTTTGAGACGGCGAAGGAGTTTTTCAAGGCGCTGGAAACCAAGCTGCCGGAGCTGATTCTGCTGGACATCATGCTGCCGGACGAGGATGGGCTGACCATTCTGCACAGGCTGCGTACCCGTGCGGATACACAGCGGATTCCGGTGATTCTGGTGACAGCCAAGAGCGCGGAGATCGACAAGGTGAAGGGGTTGGACGGCGGTGCGGATGACTACATCACCAAGCCCTTCGGCGTGATGGAGATGATCTCCCGCGTGAAGGCGCTGCTGCGCCGCTCCGGCGGCGCGGGCGACGGCCTGCTGACCTGCGGCAGCGTGACGCTGGACAAGGAGAAGCGGATGGTGTATGCCGACGGCGAGCCGGTCGAGCTGACGTTCAAGGAGTTCGAGCTGCTGCGGCTGCTGATGAAGAACCACGGCATCGTGATCTCCCGGGACGTCATCATGGAGCGAGTCTGGGATTCGAGCTTTGAAGGCGAGAGCCGCACCATCGACGTACACGTTCGCACGCTGCGCCAGAAGCTGGGCGAGAGCGGCGCACTGATTAAGACCATCCGCAACGTGGGCTATATGTTTGATGCGACCCATACAAAATAATGCTGTTTTCGGATGAAAACGCGCCATAAGGGCGAAGCTGCTGTCTGACGGGGCTTCCTGTAAGGCGGGTTCATTGGAATACGGCATCAGCCGGATTGATCGGCCAAGTGAACCTTCCCAGACCAGATGGGAAGGTTTTTTTCAAAAAAGGGGGGGAGACGGGTATGAAGCGAAGAATTCAGGCGTACTTCATGCGGATGTTGACCGTTGCTGTGGCGGTGACAACGGTGCTGATGACGCTGCTGACATACCGGATGTTTGAATCACGGATCATCGCTGACCTGAGCGTGGATGCGCAGGTGCTGCGCGCACTGATGGAGAGCGAGAACGCGGAGCGGGTGATGGGCGAGCTGGACGGTGCGCTGCGCGTGACGGTGATCGGCGCGGATGGCGTGGTGCTGTATGACAACCGATATGACGCAGCGCAGATGGGCAGCCATCTGGAGCGCCCGGAGGTGCAGCAGGCCATGCGCAGCGGCGAGGGACGCGACGTGCGCGACAGCCAGACGATGGACACCAGCACGTTTTATTATGCGTCGAGGCTGGGGGATGGCAAGGTGCTGCGCGTGGCAAAGGAGGCTTCCAGCATCTGGAGCGTCTATATGAATGCGCTGCCGCTGATTCTGCTGGTGATGGCGCTGATGATCGCGCTGAGCATCTTTGCGGCGCACCTGCTGACGGATAGGCTGGTGGAGCCCATCCGGCGGCTGACGGCGGATATGGACGGCGAGCACAGCGCCGCTTCCTATCCGGAGCTTCAGCCCTTCATGCACACCATCCGCAGCCAGCACGAGGAGATCCTCAAGAGCGCAAATATGCGCGTGGAATTCACGGCGAACGTGAGCCACGAACTCAAGACGCCGCTGACGAGCATCTCCGGCTATGCAGAGCTGATTGAAAACGGCATGGCGTCCGGTGAACAGGCGCAGCGCTTTGCCGCAGAGATTCACAAGAGCGCCAACCGGCTGCTCACGCTGATCAACGACATCATCAAGCTCTCCCAGATGGATGCGCCGGACTATAAGGTCGAGCGGGAAGCGGTGGATCTGGGACAGATTGCGGAGAACACCGTGCAGCAGCTTCGCATCAGCGCACAGAAGATGGATGTGACGCTGACGACGGACGTGAAGCCTGCATGGGTGATGGCAGACAAGGGCATGATGGAAGAATTGATCTACAACCTGTGCGATAACGCCATTCGCTACAATGTGCGCGGCGGCAGCGTGCGCGTGGAGGTGCGCCCTGTGCGGGAGCGGATTCTGCTGGTGGTGCAGGATACGGGCATCGGCATCGGACGGGAGAATCAGGAACGTGTATTTGAACGCTTTTACCGGGTGGACAAGAGCCGATCCAAGGCAACGGGCGGCACGGGCCTGGGGCTGGCGATCGTCAAGCACATCGCGGCGCAGCATGACGCGACCATTGCCATGGAGAGCGAGCTGGGCAGCGGCACGACGATTACGGTGAGCTTCGAGCGGGTGGTGCGATGAACGGGCGGCAGAAGCCGCAGGAAAGGACAAACGATGGTGACATTTGAAGAGATCCGAAACAGTGAGGAAATTCGGACATATATCCGAAAGGGCAACGAGAATCTGGGCGTGCTGGGTTTTACGGAGCACGCGTTTGCGCACGCCATGCGTGTATCGCAGACGGCGGCGGATATCCTGACGAAGCTGGGCAGAGGCGAGCGGGAGATTGAGCTGGCGCGGATTGCGGGCTATATGCACGACATCGGCAACTGCATCAATCGGCACGACCATGCGCACAATGGTGCGCTGATGGCAATGAGCATCCTGCGCGGGCTGGGCATGGAGGCGCAGGAGGCGGCGGTGGTGATTGCCGCCATCGGCCATCACGATGAAAAGACCGGCACGGCGGTGGATGCGGTGAGCGCAGCGCTGATTCTGGCGGACAAGTGTGACGTGCGGCGCAGCCGCGTGCGTGCACGCAATCAGGCGGAATTCGACATCCACGACCGCGTGAACTATGCGGCGGTCAATTCCGCGCTGAGCGTGAACGACGAGGCCAAGACGATCACGCTGGATATCACGCTCGACGATGCGATGTGCAGCGTGATGGATTACTTTGAGATCTTCCTGGAGCGGATGGTGATGTGCCGCCGTGCAGCGGAAATGCTGGGCTGCCGGTTCAGGCTGACGGCAAATGGAAGCCGGATGCTCTGAGCCAATCGGGCAGAAGATAAAAGCAAGATAAAAATTTTCGAAAAAATGAAAAATGTGTATTGACAGGCACGGCAGAATTTGCTATAATCATCTTCGTTGATGACGCAAGTTCATCCGATGGGGAATTGTGTAACGGCAGCACCTACGACTCTGACTCGTATTGTCTAGGTTCGAATCCTAGTTCCCCAGCCATAAGCCTCCATGGTCAAGCGGTCAAGACGCTGCCCTCTCAAGGCA
>JAXJLD010000077.1:0-3393 GCA_036297385.1 Christensenellales bacterium
AGCTGCACCAGGGTGCCCAGAAATCAACCAAAACAGGCTTTTCCTCCCGGATCAACTGCTTAAACTGCTCCTGATTCATATTCATAGCTGCCATATCTGTCAGCTCCTTTCCTTTGTTTGGGTATTCTCAAGACTCCGGTCTCGCCCCACACCACATTGTGACCTCATCCTGAGATGACGGTAGCCATATAAAAAATACCTCCTATTTTCCTTACTCAGACTCTGACTGATAGGTTCTTCTTTTCTAATGAAACATACGCTCAACCGCAGATCGACGGTCGCGCATTTTACCGTTGCCTTGCTTCCCCCAGAGTCGTTACATGTGGTACACCGCAGCGGAGCGAAGTCCTTCCGGCAGGCCGTCGGGCGCAGCAGGTGAAAGTTCCCAGCGTACCTGCCCCACCCACTGGGAGGCGACGGCGGAGAAGTGGAGCATGACAATACCGAGATCCAATGCGGCATCCAAATTATCGGTGTAGGCATCCTCCTGCTGCACCAAATAGATGCTGTGATCCTGCACAAGGAAGCCATAGGGCTGACGGTTGAGATAGCTGGGGGAGAGCGAAGCGGCGTAGAAGGACTGCCAGAGCATATCGTCGTAGAAGTCCATCATCTCGTCAAGCCCAGACTTGTTGCTCCAGCTCCCCATGTGAACCAAATCGTTCACGCCCTTTTTGGGCGCGTAGTACTGCTGCTCGGCCCGCACATCGATCTGAGACATACTTAGGATATTCAGCCGCAGCTTTTTTGCGGTCTTTTCCCCGTAGCCAAAGGCAACGATTGCCGCCACCTCTAACGGGGTGGCGAGAGACAGTGCCTTTTTGATTTTGTCGCTGTCGGTGAAGGTCATCCAGCAGGTGTCAACGTCCAACTCAGTCAGCTTGAGGACGAGATCTTCCATCATGTAGCCGGCGTTGATAGCCGCATAGGAATGCGGGGCAGACATAAGGAGCAGGTAGTGCGGTGCTCCGATGAGAAATTGATTATAGCCCGCTGAACTCTCCAGCGCCGGCTGTGCATCCTTGTCCAAGACGATCAACTCCGTTGCAATCTCCGGGACAAGACGGGGGCAGGTCTTTTCATAGTAGGATCGGAGCTGGCCGATAGCCTCGCTCGGAACTTCCTTTTCGCGGAATGCGTGAACGGATCTGCGATTTTGGATCATAGCGCTGTAATTCATAGTAATATCTCCTATTCTGATGTCTTTGGTTTTCTTATAAATCGTCTATCAGTGCGGTGCTCTTGGCGTAGGCGGTACTGCGTGCCTCAAAGAAATCGGTCTTGACCATGTTGGCGTCGGCGTACTGGCTGACCCATTCCATGCTCTCCGGTTCGCTCTCAAAGCCTAGATACAATGCGGGATAGCCAAGGCTCGTCCAGCGGAGGTTGCCGAGATAGCGGATGTAATCGCTGATCATCTGCCGGTTCAGCCCCGGGATGTCGTCGCCGATTACATAATGCCCCCATGCGATCTCCTGCTCCACGCCCTCACGCATCATCTCGCGCAGCGCTTGTACGCTCTCGGCGGTGAACAACTCCGGCTGCTCCTTTTGCAGCTCCGTGATGATATTGCGGAACAGCCACAAGTGCGTGTTCTCATCGCGGTTTATGTAGCGAATCTCCTGCGCCGAGCCGGGCATCTTCCCGTTTCGGGAGAGATTGTAGAAGAACATAAAGCCGCTGTAAAAATAGATGCCCTCCAAAATATAGTTTGCCATCATCACGCGCAGCAGCGTGGGAGCGTCCTTCCTCTCCTGAAACTCGTTGTAGCAGTCCCCAATGAAGGTGTTGCGGCGCAGCAGATGCTCGTCCGTTTTCCATTGGTAGAGGATGTCATTGCGCTCCACGGGGGAACAGATGGTGTCGAGCATATAGCTGTAGCTCTGTGAGTGGACACACTCCTGAAACGCCTGAATGGACAGGCAGAGATTGACCTCGTTGGCGGTAATGTAGGCGCCGATATTAGGCAGGTTCGCTGTCTGAATGGAATCCAAAAAGACAAGAAAACTCAGAATTTTATCGTAGGCGCTGCGCTCGGCTGACAGCAGGCGGGGATAGTCCTTCACATCCTGCGAGAGATTGATCTCCTCAGGGATCCAGAAGTTGTTCATGGCCTGCCGGTACCAGTCGCTGACCCAAGCGTACTTCATATTGTTGAAGTCGTTGAGGTTGGTGGTATTGCCGCCGATCATGCGCCGCAGGCGCACATCAGGGTCGCCCTCCGGGTTAAAGAGGGGCTTTTTCTTCAGTTCCGTCATGCTATCCTCCTTATGACGAGCAACTTTCGCAGGCCTCGACCTCAAGGGCCTTGCTGCGGACATAGTAAATGGTCTTGACGCCGGCCCTCCACGCCTCCAAATACAGTCTGAGCACCTGACGCATGGAATAGTCGTTGGTGATATAGAGATTCATGCTCTGCGCCTGGTCAATATGTCTCTGGCGAAGGCCCGCGGCGCGTACCGACCAGCTTTGGTCGATCAGATGCGCTGCCTTATAGTACCACCATGTGTCCATAGAAAGCTCCGGAGCAACGCGGGGCAGCATGCTGCCCTTTTTTTCCTCTAAAAAGAATTTCTTCATAATTGGATCTATGCCCGCCGACGTGCCGGAGAGGATAGATGTGCTGGAGGTCGGTGCGACCGCCAGCAGATAGGCGTTGCGCATTCCCTGCACCGCCACCGTTTTCGCAAGCGCCCGCCACTTTTCGGAGGTATAACCCCGCTTTTCAAAATACGCGCCCGTCTGCCAGTCGCTGCCCTCAAAGAGTGCGTAACGACCCTTTTCCCGTGCCAGTGCTGCGTCCGCCTTGACGGCGGCGTAGTTGATGTGCTCGAACACCGCATCGGTGAAGGCAAGGTGCTCATCGCTCTCCCATCGGATGCCGCGCTTTGCCAGCATGTGGTGGTAGCCGCTGACGCCCAGGCCGATGCTGCGGTACTTCTGATTGGTAAGCCGCGCGTATTCCAACGGGTAGAAGTTGAGGTCGATCACATTATCCAGTGCGCGGATGGCCGTTTCCACCGTGCGTTCCATATAGGCCTCGTCCTCCACCGGCAGATTACCGAGAGACAGACTCGCCAGGTTGCAGACCACAAACTCACCGGGGCGTGTGGCCGTCACCACCACTGTGTCGCCGTTCTCCGTGTGCACCTCAGTGCTGATATGCTCGATGGGCGCCATGTTCTGCGCGATCTCCGTGCAGAGATTGGAGCAATAGATCATTCCCGCGTGGCCGTTTGGGTTCATACGATTTACGCTGTCACGGTTGAAGGCGAAGGGCGTGCCGGTCTCCACTGCCGAGCGAAGCACCAGCCGCACGATGTCCTTGACGGTGACGCTGCGCTTTTCGATGCGCGGGTCATTGACGCAGTCCAGATACCGCTTCTCCCATTC
>JAXJLD010000078.1:0-1735 GCA_036297385.1 Christensenellales bacterium
GGCAGCCCACAGGATGGCGCGGTACAGCACGCGGTTGTTCACAAAGCTGTACGGCAGACCGCTGATATACACACCGCGCCCCTTGCCGTACTCATGCGCAGCCATCTGGACTTCCTTGTCACGCTGAATGAGAATTTCTGTGCCTTCCCATGCAAAGATGTTCTTCTTGCCCTCGCCAAAGTCCACATCATGGTCGGGGCAGTCGGCCAGAATAAAGTGGTCGCGGTGCTCGTCCCAGTTGTACTTGTCGTAGTTTAGGGTGAAGCCCGTTTCCTTCTCCACGCCAAGCGGCGCGGACAGTTGCAAATAGCGCCCCTGATACTGGTGGCCGCCCGGTTCGCCGACGCCGATCAAGCCGCCGCCACGATGGACAAAGCCCTTGACAGCAGAGGAAATTTCCGGGTCCTCCCAGACCTTGCCGCCGGTGTGGGCAGTGTCGCCGTCGCCGACGTTGATAAGGACGTCAATGCCGTCCAGCACCTTCGGGTCGGCCTTGATGTCGTCAAAACTGATAAACTTCACATCGAACGGTGCGCCGGACAACGCTTCGATCACGCCCGCATAGCTGTAATTCTGCTTCTGGTACAGCGCATGGTGGACCATGTGGCAGCCCCACGCGCGCTGCTGCCCCCAGCTGTTCAGCACAGCCACGGTCTTGACGCAGTAGGGCGTCGTGCCCTTGATGTTCTCATACAACTCACGGAACTCGTCGCAGACGCTCTCGACATAGTCGAGGAACTCCGGGAACTCGCAGGCCAGCTTCAGGTAGCCGCCGTAGCCGATGCGGTCAATGGGCTTGCGCAGGATGGCGCGGCGGGCGGTGACCCAGTTCTCCTTGGCCTCGCGCACAGGGTTGCCGCCCTCGTGGAAGGTATCGGGGAAGAAGTAGGGCAGGAAGCGTCCCTCGGTGTACTTGACGCCGGGGATGTCGGAAATCAGGCGCAGGGTGCTGCCGTTGCCGACACTGCCGACAATGGCATCGACGCCGGACTTCCGGAATTCCGGCATGAACGGTTCGCAGCCGATCCAGTGGTCGCCCAGGAACATCATGGCTTCCTTGCCGTATTCGTGGACGATGTCGGTCATTTCTTTCATCAGACCGGCCACCTCACGGCGCTGGAACGCCTGAAAGTCCTTGTACTCCTTGGTGGGCACGCGGTACTGGTTGTTGTAGTAGCCCTGATCAATGATAAACTCCGGGCGGAATTTGTAGCCGACTTCCTTCTCAAACTGCTCCAAAATATAGGGAGAAACGGACGCAGAGTAGCCGTACCAGTCCACGTACTTCTCGCGGCGCAGCTCGTCAAACACCAGCGTGAACAGGTGGAAGAAGGTCGTAAAGCGCACAACGTTGACATAGGGGTGGCTTTCGAGATACTCGCGCAGGCGGCGCATTGTGTAGGCGTGGGTCTTGGGCTGGCGCACATCGAACGGGATCTGGTGCTCGACATCCTTCCAGTCATTGATGACCGAGTTGTACATGTGCACGGGGTCCCAGATCAGGTATGCCAAAAAGCTGACCGTGTACTCGTGGTAGGCGGCGGGGGCGTCGATGACAACGCTCTCGGTTGCTGCGTCATAATGCCACGCGGCGGCATCCAACGGCTCGCCCGTCGTGCGGTCGATGACTTCCCACCAGCGGGCAATGTCGTCGTGGTCGTTGACCTTCATCAGCTCGCGGCTGATGCCCGTCATCAGGGGGATGGTCAGCGCACCGTCCGCAGCGGTATAGAAC
>JAXJLD010000079.1:0-57828 GCA_036297385.1 Christensenellales bacterium
AGGGCTGCGGCCCTGAACCCATGGGGAGAGCCGAGAGTGAGCGAAACGCTGCGAGTGAAGCGCAAATCCCTTCATTCTAAAATCCGTTATCTCGCCCAAACAGACAAGTTGAACGTCGGAAATCGCAGCTCTCACGGTTCTCTTAGCAAACAAAACGGCTTCAGATGTTAAACAGGAGAGGCCTCCAGCGCGGCGACCTCCGCGATGATGGCCGCCTCATCGGGCTTCATGGCCTCCAGCGTGCGGGAGAGCAGATCGTCCAGCTCCCAGCCGAGCATCTGCGCACCCTGCGCGATGACCTCACGCGAGCAGCCGGCGGCAAAGCCCTTTGACTTGTACTTCTTTTTGAGGCTCTTGAGATCCATATCCGTGATGCTGCCGGAGGGGCGCATTTTCGCGCAGGCGCCGATGAGACCGGTCAGCTCATCGCAGGCAAAGAGCACCTTCTCCATCTCGTGCTCCGGCTCAACGGGCGTACACAGGCCGTAGCCGTGGCATACGACGGCGTGAATGAGCCGCTCATCGCAGCCAGCCTGCTCCAGCAGCTCGACGCACTTGCGGCAATGCTCATCCGGCCAGCGTTCAAAGTCGATGTCGTGCAGAAGCCCCACGATGGCCCAGAAATCCGCTTCATCGCCATAGCCGAGCGCGTCGGCCATGCGGCGCATGACCTTGGATACGGTCAGCGCGTGGGTGATGTGAAAGGCTTCGGTGTTGTACGTTCTCAGCAGGGAGAGCGCCTCGTCATACGTCATGCAAAGACTTCCTTTCTCGTTTCAGATGCGTGCCTGTATTATAGCAACGGTGCAGTGCGCTGTCAATCGCGGCGGCATTGACAAGGCGCAGCACAGGTTTGTATAATGACAGGAAGGCACGCGATTGAAGCGCTGCGGAACAGGAGACGAGCGGATGGAAGAAAGGCTGCGCAGTGCGCTGCTTGGTCCCTATGAGGTGCGCAGGACGAGGAAGCAGAAGGCCGCGTTTGAGGCATGGGCGCTGGAATATGCCCGGGAGCTGGGCGTGCCGGTGACCGTGGAGGAGAGCGGCAGGTGGGTGCGCTCCCGCAACATCGTCTTTGGCGATGTGGAGAAGGCGCGGACGATCATTACCGCGCACTATGATACCTGCGCATGGACGCCTGTGGGCGGGATCACGCCGGGCTGCTGGCCGCTGTTGGTGGTGATGGAGCTGGTGCAGCTCCTTTTGCTGCTGCCGCTGCTGGTGCTGATGTGTGTTGGCCCATCCAACCCGCACACGGCGAACGATAACACCTCCGGCGTGCTGCTCATGCTGCTGCTTCTGGCGCGGATGAAGGGGCGGCAGGATGTGGCGTTTGTGCTGTTTGACAACGAGGAAACCGGTCTGTGGGGCTCGCAGGCGTTTATCAAGGCGCATCCGGCGGCAGCGCGGCGTTTTCTTTTGAATCTGGACTGTGTGGGCGACGGCGGCACGCTGCTGTGTACCGGCACAAAGGCGGCGCTTCGTATGCCGCAGGCGGTGCGGCTTTGCCGGGCGATGGAGGAGATTGCACCGCAGTACGGCATGGCGGCGACCCAAGGGGCGTTTCCGCAATGGGTATACCCGTCCGATCAGATGCTTTTCCCGCGCGGCGCGGCCATTGCGGCGCTCAAGGGCAGGCGTGTGCTGTACCTCGACCGGATTCATTCCACGCGGGATACGGTGCTGGAATCGCGGAATATCCGCTGTCTGGCAGAGCTGATTGAAAAGAGCGTGTGACATGATACGCTTGGCGAAGGATTGGTGATGTTGCTCCTGTTCATGTGGCTTTCCATATGATACAATACAAGCACAGCGACACGATCCGACAGGAAAATGCACGGCTCAGGCATGAAACACCGCCTTTCCGCATAGAATCCAAGTATCTGTGAACCTTGATGCGGTCAATGTACCATCGAGAGGATTCAGGGGACAGAGCGAGAATATGCGCAGTACGGCGATGATTTCCGCCGATGAAAACTGACAGATGCGCCGGGGGCGATGCCGCCGGCGGCGCGCAGCGAGGACTGCGCTAAGGAGGAGCCTATGTGTACAGCAGTCACTTATCAGACAAAGGATCATTACTTTGGTCGGACGCTGGATCTGGAATATGCCTATCGGGAGACTGTGACGGTGACCCCGCGCCATTATCCTTTCCATTTCCGCAACGGAGAGACGCTTGACCGGCATGCCGCGATGATCGGCATGGCTACGGTGGCAGAGGGCTATCCGCTGTATTACGAAGCCGCCAACGAGTGGGGACTGGCGATGGCCGGACTGAATTTTCCGGGCAACGCGCATTACTTCCCCAAAGCGGAGGGCAAGACGAACGTTTCCCCGTTCGAGTTTATCCCGTGGGTGCTGGGGCGGTGCAAAAATCTTCAGGAGGCGCGGGCGTGCCTGTCCGAGATCAATCTGTGGCAGAACGATTTCCATGAGAAGCTGCCGCTTTCCCCGCTGCACTGGATCATCGCGGACGCGCAGGGCGCGATCACCGTGGAGTGCGTGGCAGAGGGCATGAAGATCTACGAGAATCCCGTCGGCGTGCTGACCAACAACCCGGCCTTTGATTATCACATGACCCGGCTGAGCGAGTACATGAACCTGACGTGTCTCACGCCGGAAAATCGGTTTGGCGGCGTGGAGCTGGAGCCGTATTGCAAGGGCATGGGCGCAATGGGTCTGCCGGGCGATCTGTCGTCGGCCTCCCGGTTTGTGCGGGCGGCATTTGTCAAGCTCAATTCCGTCTCCGGCGACGGCGAGATGGAGAGCGTCGGGCAGTTTTTCCACATTCTGGGGGCGGTGGAGCAGCAGCGCGGCTGCGTCCGGCTGGAGGATGGTCGCTATGAGATCACCGGCTACACGTCCTGCATCAATACGGACAAGGGCATTTACTACTACACCACCTATGAGAACCAGTGCATCTGCGCGGTGGATATGCACCGCTTTGATCTGGACGGAGAGGAACTGATCAATCGTCCGCTGGTGAAGGAGCAGATCATCCATTGGCAGAACTGACGCGGTGCGAAAGGCGGGCATGAAGCAATGCTTGGACAAGTGAACATCCTGTGCGCGATGCGCGATAGGGGCACGGCGCAGCAGGTGAAGCAGGCGCTGGATGACGGCGAGCGCTGCACCGTGCAGATTGTCACGGATGGCCGCAAGGCGCTGGCGTATAGCCGGCGTACCGCGCCGGATATTCTGGTGATTGACGCGGTGCTGCCGGGCATGGATGGCCTTGGCGTGGTGGACGGCCTGCGCGAGATGCTGGGCGACCGTATGCCGCGCGTCATCGGCGGCGCGATGCTGCCCTTGGCCGAAGAAGGCTTCCTGCGGCGCGGCGCACACGCGGTATTGAGCGTGCCGTGGGATGGCGAGAAGCTGGAGGCGGAGCTTCGGGTGCAGATGGAGCAGATCGACCGGTTTGTGGACTGGGAGGCCGCTGATGCACCGTACCGTCAGGCGTGTGTGCTGCTGGCAGAGATGGGGATGCAGGAGCGGCTCAAGGGATTCACCTATCTGGCGTGGGCGGCGGCGCTGGCCTATGAAAACGAGGCGCGGCTCTTTGCTGTGGGCAGGCGGCTGTATCAGCCGGTGGCGCAGCGCTTTGGGACGACTCCGCAGAGCGTCGAGCGTCTGATCCGCCATGCGGTGGAAAGCACGATGGACGCGGCGCAGGTGCGCGGCGTTTACGGACAATTTGGCAATACGATTGACCCGGCGCGGGGCAAGCCGACTAATGCACAGGTGATGGGTATGCTGGTGCAGCGGATGCGGGTTGCCTCGTGAGGCGGTATGCAAACGGGTCAAGGGCGATTTTTCGAAGGAGGACAAGGACATGAAAAAAGCGATATTGATTGTGCTGGACAGTGTGGGCATTGGCGCACTGGCGGATGCGGCGCACTACGGTGACGCGGGCGCGGATACGCTGGGCCACATCATCGCCGCCTGCAAGCCGCAGATTCCGAATATGATGCGGCTGGGGTTGGGCAATATTGACGGTGTAAGCTTTGACGGCGTGGAGGCACCGCAGGGCGCATATGGCAAGCTCAAGGAGGTCTCAGCGGGCAAGGATACGACGACAGGCCATTGGGAGATTGCCGGCGTGCAGCTCAAGCGCCCGTTCCCGACGTTCCCCGAAGGCTTCCCGCAGGATTTCATCGAGCGATTTGAGCAGGCGACGGGCTACGGCACGCTGGGCAATAAGCCGGCATCCGGCACGGCGATTCTCGATGAGCTGGGTGAGGAACACCTGAAAACCGGCAAGCTGATCGTCTATACCTCGGCGGACAGCGTGTTCCAGATTGCGGCGAATGAGGCTATTGTGCCGCTGGAGGAGCTGTACCGCTGCTGCGCGATTGCGCGCGAGATGCTCAGCGGAGAGCTGGAGGTGGGCCGCGTGATCGCACGCCCGTTTGTGGGCGAAAAGGCCGGGGCGTTTAAGCGCACCGCAGGCCGCCGCGATTACAGCGCTATGCCGCCCGCGACGATGTGCGATCTGCTCAGCGAAAGCGGGCGCACGGTGTACGGCGTGGGCAAGATTGAGGATATCTTCTGCCATCGCGGCATCGCGAAATCGAACCATGCTGCGGGCAATGCAGCCTGCATGGAAGCGACATTCGCTGCGATGCAGGAGGATTTTGACGGCCTGCTGTTTGTCAACCTCGTGGATTTTGACATGGTATATGGACATCGCCGCGACGTGGCGGGCTATGCAAAGGCGCTGGAGACGTTTGATGCGCAGCTTCCGGTGCTGATGGAGCGCATGGGTGAGGAGGATCTGCTGATCCTCACAGCGGATCACGGCTGCGACCCCTGCCATACGGGCACCGATCATACGCGCGAGCACGTGCCGGTGCTGATGTGGGGCAAGCATACCAAGCGCGGCGTGAATCTCGGCGTGCGGGAGACGTATGCCGACCTGAGCGCGACGGTGCTGGATTTCTTTGGCATTGAAAATACGCTCAAGGGTGAGTCGATGCTGGGGCAGATCCTGTGAGCGTGGAGGTTTTGTACGCGGATCGCGATCTGGCGGTTGCCGTCAAGCCTGTGGGGCTGGATGCACAGGCGGCGATGCCGGAAGCGCTTGCCAACGAGCTGGGCGGCACGTTTTATCCGGTGCATCGACTCGATCTCAACGTCGGCGGCGTGATGGTCTACGCCCGAACAAAGGCTGCCGCGGCGGCGCTTTCCCGGCTGATTCAGGAGGGCGCGATGGTCAAGTGCTATGTGGCCATGGTTCACGGCGCACCGCCGGAGCGCGGGGATTGGGAGGACTTGCTCTTCAAGGACGCGGCACGCAATAAGGTGTTTGTGGTCAAGCGGATGCGCGGCGGCGTGAAAAAGGCGCGTCTGGCGTATGAACGCCTGCGCGAAGGCGAGCGCTCGCTGGTGTTTGTGCGCCTGTACACGGGGCGCAGCCATCAGATTCGCGTGCAGTTCGCCAGCCGTGGTTTTCCGCTGGTGGGCGACCACAAATATGGCGCACGAGATGAGGAAAGCGCACCCATGCTCTTTTCCTGCCGGATCACCTTTCCTTGGAAGGGAGAGGAGCGGCGGTTTGAGGCGTATCCGCCGTGGGCGGAGGAGGCGCGTTCGTAAGCGCGACTATGCGAGTTTCCCGGAATTGCAGCCCTAACGCAGACCGCATCCGTCATCCCTTCTGGATGGCACCTTCCCCGAAGGGGGAAGGCTGGAAAAAACGTAGTTTTAGAGCAGACCGCGTGGCTTTTTAATTCAGAAACAGGATCAGAACGAAATAGAAAGAGGCTGTCCTGCGGGCATGGTGCTTTGCAGAACGGCCTCTTATCATGTTGTTATTTGGGAAGCGTCAATCGCAGGGGAGATGCGCTTCACTGGGACAGAAGGAGGACTGCTGATTGTTCCTCTACCTCCATTCTTAACGCCCATACCCCCTCTTGAAACGCTCAGGGATGGAGGCGGGCGTACTCGATGAGCTGGGCGCGGTATTGCTCCAGCAGAATCAGCGCATACTCGGTGCAGCCTGCGGGCAAGCAGCTCTCCATGTATGGACGGACAGGGCCGCTTTCGCCGTCTATCACGCTGTCGGCGAGGAGCGAAGCGAAGGGGACGCGCAGCACGGTGCCGATTATGGCGAGCTGATCGAGCGAGGTGCGGCGCTCGCCCCGCTCCAGACGGCCATAGTGCAGCGGGGTACAGCCGAGCTTTTCTGCGAGCTGCTCCTGCGTCAGCCCGGCAGCTTTTCGCGCCTGACGGATGTTGCGGCCGATGACGGCAAAGGAAATATACATGGGCGCAGTCCTTTCTCCGATCCTTGTTGGATTTTATGGATAGATATATCTCAAAAGGAATTATAACCATAAACTGACTTAAAGTCAAATGTTGTTTGACAAAATGTATTTTTTAAGAAAGAGAGGATTTGAATAGAATAGGCATATCAATATCTGTGTGAGGTTGACCTATGTTTGGTGAACGGTTAAGACAGCTTCGTACATCGCGTGGAATTAGTCAGGAAGAATTGGGAAAGCGTCTTGGTGTAACAAAGCAGACGGTTTCTAACTGGGAAATTGAAAATGTAACGCCTGCGCTGGATATGTTTCAGAATATTGTCAATTATTTTCACACAACGCCGAACGATATGCTGGGATACGACTTGAAAAAGACAGTAGATGTGACAGGGTTATCGGATACGGAGATTGCTCACCTTGTGCTGCTGGTCGAGGACTTGAAAGCGCATGGCGACATCCGAAGATAACGGGCGCGCTGCGGGATGGATTCCGCAGCGCTTTTTGTAAGAAAAAACCCGCTCCGAAAAGACGGAGCGGGGGAAAAAATCATCGCACGAAGCGTTTTTTAATCGGCTTGATATCCGGCGCTTTCGGGCGCTTTTTGCGGTGTTTGCGCAGGAAGCGGATCAGCCAGAGGACAAGCAGCAGCAGTGCGGCGGGCGGGACGAGCAGATCCCAGCTAAAGCGCGGCCATGGGTTTTCGTCCGAGGCGGTGTAGGCCTCAATCTGCGCCAGCGTCGGCGGTGCGTTCTCGCGCATGGCAATGGAGCGTGTGGCGACCAGTTCATAGTCGGCAGGTGCGCCCGATTCGGGATAGAACGTCAGCACGCCCATCACGTCACCTACCTGAATTGGGGCACGGAAGTCCCGCGTCCAGCGGATGGCGGAGACGGAGCTGAAGTTTTCGCGCAGCAGGTCAATCTTCTCGCTGTTGCCCACGATGGTCATGTCTCGGCTATCATCGACGGCGCGGATGCCCAGCGTAAGCTGACCGTGGTACGGATCGTCCAGCGAAAAGCCGGTCACGTCGATGACACGCGGTTCCTCGGCGTAGAGGGACTCCGGGCTGATGGATTCTACCTGCGTGAAGCCGTATTCCATCAGCTTGCGCGTGTCGCGCCAGCGGCCGCTGCGAGAGGTGAAGAACACG
Source organism: Christensenellales bacterium (assembly GCA_036297385.1). Lineage (GTDB taxonomy): Bacteria > Bacillota > Clostridia > Christensenellales > Aristaeellaceae > Ventricola. Next base: position 7,417 of record JAXJLD010000079.1, read on the forward strand.
ACGGAGATCAGCTCGATGCCGCCGCGCTTGGCCGCGCCGACAAAGCAGTAGCCCGCGGCGTTGGTAAAGCCCGTCTTAACGCCGATGGCGTCCGGATAATAGTAGTCGTTCTCCGGGCTGAGGATGTAGGTGCCGCCCACCAGCGTGCGCTTGGGGTGGCCGCCTTCGCCCTCCGTGGCGGGCATTTCATAGGTGTTGCTGGAGACGATCTCGCGGAAGCGCTCGTTGCCCATCGCCGCGCGGGCGATGATGGCCATATCGCGCACCGTTGTGTAGTGATTGTCATCCTGCGCACCGGAGGGGTTAGTGAAGTGCGTGTCCGCCGAGCAGCCCAGCATCTGCGCGGTCTGGTTCATCAGGTCGGCAAAGCCCTCGATGGTGCCGCTCATGTGTTCCGCGATGGCGTTCGCGCCCTCGTTGCCCGAGCGCACGAGCGTCGCGGCGATCAGATCATCCATAGGCACCTGCTCGCCGACGCTGACGGGAATCGTAGCGTAAGTCGGCGGGACGAGATCGACAGCGTTCTGGGAGATCGTGACGATATCATTTTCCAGATCGGCCATTTGCAGGGCGATGTAGCAGGTGAGGATTTTGGTGGTCGAGGCCGGAAACATGATTTGATCGGCGTTCTTCTCAAACAGCACCTCGCCCGTGGTCGCCTCGATGAGAATGGCGCTTTGGGCATAGAGCATACTGGGGTCCAGCAGCTCCGGGTGCTTGCTGTCCCACGGCACAGCGTCTGGGGAGAGCGTCGGCTCCTGAAAGGTATCACCCTCTGGCGCAGCGGCAGATTCTGCGGCAACGCCAGCGGGGAACAAGCCGGTTATGAAAAGCGCCGCTGTCATCAGCAGCGCAAGCAGGCGACGGGACAAGGAAGTTCCTCCATATTCTAGGCCGGTCGATGACCGGAAATTGGCATTTGGCATAAGCGTTCTTTTTTACTATACCACTTTTCATCTGAAATGTACAGCAGGAGATTGCCGCAAAGCGGAAGGAAACCCAACTGAAATATTTCGAAATTGTGACTAATGAGACGAAATGTTACAAAAACTTCGAAAAAATGTTTCCGACAGCTTGATTTTTACGACGGATTTGCGCTACAATAGAAACACATGATCGGCAAAATGGAAGATAAATGAGGTTGATGAAAGCTATGCCAAAGAGAATTTTGCTTGTGGATGACGAACCCCTGATTCTGAAGGGTTTGAAATACAGTTTGGAGCAGGACGGATATGTGACGGACTCTGCGATGGACGGCGAAGAGGCGCTTTCCAAGTTTTTCAGCGGTCACTATGACCTGATTCTGCTGGACGTGATGCTGCCGGGCGTGGACGGCATTGAGGTGTGCCAGCGCGTGCGCGAGCGCTCCAATGTACCCATCATCATGCTGACGGCGAAGGGCGAGGACATGGACAAGATTCTGGGCCTTGAGTACGGCGCGGATGACTACATGACCAAGCCGTTTAATATTTTGGAAGTCAAGGCGCGTATCAAGTCCATCTTCAGGCGCAGCCAGCCGATGGCGGAATCCGTGGAGGAGAAGCGTCTGGTGCGTGTACACGATCTGGAGGTGGACTGCCAGAGCCGTACGGTGACGCTGGCGGGGCAGCCCGTCCGCCTGACAGCCAAGGAGTTTGACCTTCTGCAGCTCCTCATCACCCATCGCGGCAAGGTATATAGCCGCGAGGCGCTGCTGGAAACCGTCTGGAAGTATGATTACATGGGTGATATGCGCACGGTGGACGTCCACATCCGCCGTCTGCGCGAGAAGATCGAGCGTGAGAATTCCGGCCCGGAGTTCATCTTGACGAAGTGGGGAGTGGGTTACTATTTCACCGACAAGGACTAACCCATTGCACTCGGTACGAACCAAAATACTGATCGCCCTCCTGCTGGTTATCGGCGCGTCATTCTATCTGGTGGCGGCTTCGACGATCCGCATGGTCGGCGATTCCCTTTTTGAGGACGCGGCGCGGCGGGGCATGACGAGCGTATCTGAGCTTTCGTCCGAGCTGGGCGAGCGGATTGGGCAGGAATCGGCGGATGCATTTTATCTGCGGCTGCGGCAGGCGGCCCGAACGGGCGGCGGCCGGCTCATGGTTGTGGACACAAACGGCAAGGTGCAGGCGGATACGTTTGACGAGCGCTGCGGCACGCGCACCGCGCTGGCGGAGGTGTATACGCTGCTGAGCGGCGAACGGGACGGCGATTACGGCTTTCACCGCATCGCACCGGGCGCACAGGATGTCCCCGGCGCATGGGCGGGACACGCTGCACAGGAGGAATGGGTGGGCTGCTTTGCCTCGGCGCTGGTCTCCGGCGGCGAGCGCGTGGGCGCACTGGTGATGATCGCCTCTGTGCAGGAGTCTATGAATTCGCTTGCGGCCATGAAGCGGCAGATGATGCTGATTTTCGGGCTGGCGCTGGCGGCTGTGCTGGTGATGGCGAGCCTGATCTCCCGCATTGTGACCCGCCCTGTGGCGGAGCTTTCCGCCGGCATCGAGCGCATGAGCAAGGGCGATTACAGCCACCGTGTCCATGTGCCGGGCAAGGGCGAGATGGCGCAGCTTGCCGCCGCATTCAACCAGATGAGCGAGCAGGTTCACAATCTCGACGAGGCGCGCAGCCAGTTTGTCTCCAATGCCTCGCATGAGCTTAAGACCCCGCTGGCGACGATCAAGATTCTGGTGGAGTCCATGCTGTATCAGGATGATATGCCGGTGGAGCTGCGCCAGGAGTTTCTCACGGACATCGACAAGGAGATCGACCGCCTCTCCTCGGTGGTGGGCGATCTGCTGACGCTGGTTCACATTGACAGCCACAAGCTGCGCCTGCGCCGGGAAATGATGGTCTTTTCCGATACCGTGCGCGAGAGCGTGAAGCGCTTGCAGCCGCTGGCGAAGAAGCGCGGGCAGACGATTGAGGTAAGCATCGAGGATCAGTGCGAGATGTTTGCAGACGCGGACAAGCTCGCGCAGGTGTGCTACAACATCATCGAAAACGCGGTCAAGTATACGCCGGACGGCGGGCGAATCCGCGTGAGCCTGAGCCGAATGGGGCGCGATGCGGTGCTGGAGATCAGCGATACGGGCGTGGGCATTCCGCAGGAGGATCTGGCGCACGTGTTTGACCGCTTCTACCGCGTGGATAAGGCGCGGTCGCGCGATACGGGCGGCACGGGTCTGGGGCTGTCCATCGTGCAGCAGATTGTGCGGCTGCACGCCGGCTCGGTAACGGTGCAGTCCGTGCGCGGCGAGGGCACGACGTTCACGGTGCAGCTCCCGGTAAAGTGATACAGAATCGGACGGAGGAAGGAAAGCGATGAAAAAAGCGCTGCTGGGGGTGCTGCTGGCGCTGCTGCTGGTGGCGGCGCTGGAGCCGCATATCCGGCGCGGAATTGTAGAGGCGGCGACGGGGCTGCTGACGCGGACGCAGGAGCGCGAGACACCGCCGGAGGAAACCGCATTTGTGCGCGAGCTGGGCAGCGTTCCGCCCACGGATATGCTGGATGTGACGCTGTATTTCCGCTTTGCGGACACGGAAGTGCTGGGCGCACAGCGTGCGCAGCTCGATCTCCGGCGGGAGGAAACCGTGGCGACGCGCATCGTGCAGCGGCTGATTGATGGGCCGGACATCGCGCATGAGCACTTGAGTGGCGTGTTTCCACAGGGGACGCGCGTGATCTCTGTGACCGGCGAGGCCACAACGGTGTTTGTGACGCTCTCCACGGCGTTTTTAGGTAAGCCGGACGGCGCACCAGAGGATTGGGAGGATCTGGCGGCATGGCAGGAGGAGGCCGCGCTGCGCAGGCGGCTGGCCGTGCAGTCGCTCGCGCTGGCGCTGACGGAGGACGGGCGCTTCCAGCGTGTGCAGGTGTATGTGGCAGACAGCGACAATGAGATTCCGCAGCGCATCGCCATGGCATGGCTGGACACGAGCGTGACCGATAAAAATCTGGTGCTGGCGGCTTGCCCGCGTGATGAGCGGGCGCTGCTCACGCCGGAGCGTGCGCTGACGCTGGCGATGGAGGCGTGGCGTGCGCAGGACTGGGCGGCGCTGTACCCGCTGATGGCGGATACGGCGGACGATCCGCTGCCCACGCTGACCGTGTTTGAGGCGGAGATGGCCGACCTGGGCGTGTCGCTGCTGACGTACAGCGTCTCTACCGGCACAGTTTCGCTGGATGGACAGCGTGCAACGTTGCAGCTCAACGCCGAGATCCGCGCTCGGGAGGGCGGCGATGCGCAGATTACGCGGGAATCGGTGCCGCTCAGCCGCGTGCAGGACAACTGGGTGCTGTCGCTGAGCACGCTGCGCTCGCTGATGATTCGCGATTGACGGGGGAGAATTCACAGGAATGAACGAAACACAAGGAAAGCGCGTGTGTCTGGCGGCCTATCTGGCGGCAGTATTGCTGTTGCTCAGCGGCTGTGTCAGCCAGATGGAGGAGCGCGGCATGGTGGATTTGTCCCAGATGGAGATGTCCGCGGAGCCGGACGCGCCCGCTGCGGATGGCGTACAGGCGGCAACGCTGCGCTGCACGCTGTATTTTCTCAGCGAGGACGGCGGACGGCTGATCCCTGTGACGCGCGAGGTGACGGTGGAAAACGGAAAGAGCCGCGCACAGGCGGCGCTGGAGGCGCTGCTGGGCGGCCCGCAGGAGGGCGAGAAGGGCGTGAGCTGGCCGGACTTGGGTGCTGTGCGCGGGGAGCGGCTGCTGGAGGTTTCCTGCGGTGTGGCGATGGTGGATCTGCCAGCGCGCGTGCGGACGCTCTCGCAGGAGATGCTCTATGCCGTGCGTATGGCAATTGCCAACACGCTGACCGAGTTTTCGGAGATCTCCTATGTGAACGTGCTGATCGGCGGGCGCGAGGAGGGGCTGGATCTGGGCGCGACACTTCCCGTGGGGACGCTGACGCGCGTGGAGGATCTGGATGTGCGTGCCCGGTATGCTAGGCTGCATGAGCAGCGGCTCTCGCAGAGCGGTGTAACGCTGCTGACGACGCTGTATTTTCCGGCGGCGGAGGGCGAACTGCTCGTGCCGGAGGTGCGCAATATCGCCTATGCGCGGGTTTCGCCCATCGAGTACCTGTACACGCTGTTGACGGAAATGGGAAAGGGCGCGGGGCTTTTACTGTGTGCGCAGGGCGTACCCGCTCCCATGGATTTCATCGAGGAAATGCCCGAAATCGTGCGCACAGAGGACGGGTATATGGCCATTGAGCTCCAATTCAGCGCGGCGCTCATGGGGGCGATCGACGAGGCGGGGCTGACGCGCGAGACGTATATGGCGATGCTGACCGATACGCTGATGGGCTTTGTGCCGGGCGTGGAGGGACTGAAGGTGACGGTGGGCGGCGAGGTGGTTTCGCCGCTGCTGACAAGGCGCGACTTTGCTGGCTGTATCGGCGCTCCGACGACACTTTACGTGGCGGAGGGGTCGCAGCTCAGGCGTGTGCAGCGCGTGCTGCCGCAGAACAAGGCGGACGATGCGCGCACGAGACTGGAGACGCTGATGGCGCTGGAAAATTCCGCGCTGCCGAAGGGACTGACGCAGGAGGATGTGCTGGCCGTGTATGCGGGTGCGCAGACCATTGCGGTCAACCTGTCGGCGCGTTTTCGGGATGCGCTGGCGGGAATGACCCCGGAGCAGGAGCGCACGGCGGTATATGCCATGGTGAACACGCTGACCGAAGGCGTACAGGCGGAGCGCACGGCGTTTTTCTTTGAGGGGGAGCAGGTGCAGACGCTGGCCGGCGGGCTGGAGCTGCGCGGAGAATTTGTGCGCAATCCCGGAATGGTGGTGGATGAAGAATGAACCAATGGGCGTTTTTTGATGAACTGAAGGCCGGAACGGTGCGGCGCGTGTATTTGTTTTACGGCCCGGAGGCGTATATTCGCAAAAGTGCGCGCACGTCTCTGGAAAAAAAGGTGCTGATGCCGGGGCTGGAGAGCATGAACTGCACGGTGCTGAGCGCGCCGACGGCGCAGGCGATCATCGAGAGCTGCGAAACGCTGCCGCTGATGAGCGATTACCGGCTGATTGTCGTGCAGGACTGTGCGCTGCTGGAGAACGGCAAGGCCAAGGATGAGGCGCAGGAGAGCGAGCTGCTGTGCGACTACCTGCCGCGCGTGCCGGAGACGACGTGTCTGCTCTTTGAGGCGAGCGGAACGATTGACAAGCGCAAGAAGCTGACCAAGGCGCTGCTGGCGCAGCCGGGCGCGGTGTCCTTTGATGCGCTGGATGATACGCAGCTTGCACGCTGGATTGCCCAGACGCTGCGGCCGATGGGCAAGCGCATGGACCGCGCGGCGTGCGATGCGCTGGCCTTTACCAGCGGGCGCGACCTGACGATGCTGCACGGCGAGCTGGAAAAGCTGGCGGCCTATGCGGGCGAGCGGGAGACGATCACGGCGCAGGATGTGGAGCAGGTGGCTACGCATACGGCGGAATCCACGGTATTTGCGATGGTGGATGCGCTCTCCGCAGGCAAGGCCGAGCAGGCGTTTGCGCTGCTGGGCGTGCTGCTTTCCTCGGGGGAGCAGCGCATTGGCATCCTCGCCATGATTACGCGGCATTACCGGCAGATGATGCACCTGTGCGCCATGCAGGCAGACCGCGTGCCGACAGCGCAGGCGGCCAAGGTGCTGGGTGTGCCGCCGTTCGCGATGACGCGGCTTTCCAAGCAGGTGGGCCGCCGCCCGTATGAGGCGCTGAAGGCGTGCGTCGCGCTGTGCGTGCAGACGGACTACGACATCAAGCGCGGTGCGCTGCGCGAAGAAGCGGCGCTGGACAGGCTGATGCTGACGCTGGCCGGACAGGCGTGAAGGCGCAGCCGGATAGGGCCAACCAACTGGGGGCAAACCAACGAAATCCCTCCCGCATAGGATGACGCGGGAGGGATTTTTGTGAAAAAGATAATGCTGTTCATGCAGAGGCATGATGCGGATGTGCGCTTTCTGCCGGCGCTGACGCCGCTGGAGGCTGCTGTGCTGCCCGCAGCAGAGCCATACAGGCCGGCGGGCGCACTGCGCATGATTCCCTTTGCATGGGAAGCGGGGAGCCTCAGCGCACGAAGATCTGCGTCAGATAGACCGCGCCCTGTTCGTCTATCGCCGCGCCCAGCCCCACGCGGGTGTATGCGCGGCTGAGAATGTTCTGGCGATGGCCGGGTGAGGAGAGAAATGCAGCCTGCGCGCGCTCGACGGTGGCATGGTGTGCGATGTTTTCGCCCGCCGCGGTAAAGGTATAGCCGAAGCGGCGCAGCATACTGTTTACATCGCCGTAGGTGGGAGAGATGTGCGCAAAATACCGTTGATCGCGCATATCCTGCGACTTGATGCGGGCGATGCGGGAAAGCTCCGCATCAATGGTCAGTGGGGCAAGGTTGTAGCGTGCGCGGTCGGAATTCAGAAGATTTCCTGCTGTTTGCTCTTGCTTTGCTGGGAAAGCTGTTGTATAATGTCCCGCGAACGATGCGCCGTTTGCTGCAAGAGCCGTGCCTGCGGCTGCTGTGAGCGCGGCAGAGAGCAGGAGCGCAGCGGCTTTCCGTCCTTTTGTGTACATGGGAACCTCCTTGTTTGGTCTTGAGTGGAACACAAGCAGTTTACCGCGCAGCGGATGGATCGTGCAACAAAATTGGCAGCTCTTTGCCATGGAAATATACGCTGATCAGGAGGATGGCCTATGGGCTTTATCAAGTGTCCGAGATGTGAACTCAATTACATCCGTGAGGAGGAGCAGTACTGCTCCGTGTGCAAGCGCGAGATGAAGGGCGAAACGCACGACGATCCGTTCGAGCTTTGCTCGATCTGCAACGAGAACCCGGTGATGCCGGGCAAGGACGTGTGCCTGATGTGCTACAAGGAAATGAACCAGCAGCAGGGCCTGCGCGACGATTCCGCCGAGGAGCCGGAGAACATGCCGGACGTGAACCTGGACATCGAGGGCGTGGCGGAGATGCAGGAGATCGAGCTGGATACCATGACGGATGATATGCCGGCGGAGATCGGCGAACAGCTCTCCCTCGAGGAAGAGAAGAGCCGCGAAGCTGAAGAGGACGATGAGAACGAGGACGAGGAGATTTGACTCCCGTTTTCGCGTGAGGTGAGGACGTGAACATCTATGCAATCGGCGATCTGCATCTGCCGGGCGGAGACAAGAAGCCGATGGATGTTTTCGGGCCGCATTGGGAAAACCACTTTGAGCGCATCAGCGAGGATTGGCGCAGCCGGGTTGGCGATGAGGATATGGTTCTGATTCCGGGGGACATCTCGTGGGCCATGCAGCTTGGCAGTGCGCTGGAGGATTTGCACCGCATTGCGGCGCTGCCGGGGCGCAAGCTCATCCTGCGCGGCAACCACGATTACTGGTGGTCCTCGCTGACGCAGCTTCGCAGCAGCTTGCCGGAAGGGATGCACGCGGTGCAGAACGATGCGTTTGACGCGGGCGACGTGGTCTTTTGCGGCACACGCGGCTGGGCGCTGCCTCAGCCGGGCAGTGCGGACGCGGGGACGGGTGCCTCGCAGGACGAGAAGCTCTATCGCCGCGAGACCATGCGGCTGGAGATGTCGCTCAAGGCCGCCAAGAAGATGGCGGGCGAGCGGCCGATCTTTGCCATGATGCACTATCCGCCGATTCTGCCGGAGTATCTGCGCACCGGAACGGCTTTTACAGAGCTGATGACCCGCTACGGCGTGAGCAGATGCGTGTACGGCCATCTGCATGGGCCGAGCGTACAGCGCGGCTACAATGGGCTGTACAACGGCGTCAAATACGATCTGGTGTCCTGTGATGCGCTGCACTTTGCGCTCAAGGACGTGAGCCTGTCCTGCGATTTGGGGAATACAAACCGTATAGAATAGCATTGCAGCATGAAAGGGCGCCTGAGAATCGGGCGTCCTTTTTGTATGCATGCGCTTTTCGATAGATTGCTTTTTGCAAAATATAGTTGACATAAAGCCGGGCGCATTGTATAATCAGAGCAGGACGAGAGAAGGAGGTCGCTGCGTGAAGAACCTGAGGATGAAAGCTGCGCGCGTGGGCTGCGATCTGTCCCAAGAGGATTTGGCGCAGCGCGTGGGCGTGACCAGGCAGACGATTGGCATGATCGAGGCGGGGCGGTTCAACCCTTCGCTTGCGCTGTGCGTGGCCATCTGCCGCACGCTGGGCAAGACGCTCAACGATCTGTTCTGGGAGGAGGATGCAAACGATGCACAGTAGAAAGAAGAGCGTGCTGGACGAGCGCGAGCTGATGGAAATGTACCGCATGGAGCATATCGGCCTGTGGCTGATGTACGGGCTGCTGTGTGCATCCATCTTTGTGCAGCTCTTTCTGGGCGCAGACAGGGTGCAGCTTGCAGGCGAGGCGACGGCGGTGCTGGCGACCAGCGTGGTGATGATCGTCGGCAATGCGCGCCGGGGCATCTGGTCGATGAACAGCAGGCCGAGCGTGCGCGGCAATGCGGTGTGTGCGCTGGCTTGCGGCGTACTGGTGGCGGCGCTGCTGACGCTGCTGGGCAAGGCGGCGGGCGGTGCGCTGCTGGCGGGCCTGTGTACGGGTGCGCTGTGTATGCTGCTGCTGACCGTGCTGATGCAGTATATGAAGCGCAGGCAGCAAAAGACGGAGGAAACGCTGAACGACGAGTGAAGCGCACGCTTTGAAACGAAAATAGAAAGCAAGAAAATGGCAAGAAAACGGTAAGAAAGAAGGAGTATCCCATGAACAGGAAGAATGAAACCCGATATCAGGACATCGGCGGTCAGGCGGTGATGGAGGGCGTGATGATGCAGAGCCCGGCGAATGAATCCATCGCCATCGCCGTGCGCAGGCCGAATGGCCGCATTGTCGTCACCTGCGAGCGCAATGAGCCGCTTTCCAAGCGGCACAAGTGGATGGGCTGGCCGATCATCCGCGGCTGCGTGAACATGGTGGCCATGCTCAAGATGGGTATGCAGACGCTGGACAAGAGCACGCAGATGCTGGGGATTCTCGAGGAGGAGCCGTCCAAGTTTGAAAAGTGGCTGGCGGATAAGCTGGGCGCGAACATCGACAAGGTGGTTATGGCGGTAGCGATGGTGCTGGCCGTGGTGCTGAGCCTGTTCCTGTTTGTGTTTCTGCCCAGCGGCGCGGCAACGCTCGTCGGCCATGTGACGGAGAGCCGCCTGCTGATCAATCTGGTGGCGGGCGTGACGCGCATCGCAATCCTGATTGGCTATATCGGGGCGGTGGGGCTGATGCCGGACATCAAGCGCGTGTTCATGTATCACGGCGCGGAGCATAAGACCGTGTTCTGCAACGAGGCGGGCGAGGAGCTGACCCCGGAAAACGCACGCAAGTTCTCCCGCCTGCATCCGCGCTGCGGCACGGCGTTCCTGTTTCTGGTGATGATGATTTCCATTCTCGTGGGTTCTGTGGCGGATGAGCTGATTTATCTGTTCTTCGGCATTGAAAAGCTGGGCTTCTTGGCGCGCTTCGGCCGCAGCCTGCTGATTCTGCCGGTGGTTACGGGCGTGTCCTATGAGGTGCTCAAGGGATTGGCCCATGCGGGTGACAGCCTGATTGTGCGTGCGCTGCGCTGGCCGGGCCTGATGCTCCAGCACCTGACGACCCGCGAGCCGGACGATGCCATGCTGGAGGTGGCCATCGCGTCGATGAAGGCGGCGAAGGCGGGCGCGGCGCATTACGCGGATGCGCTGGATGAGAACGTGTTCGTCTACACGGAGAACGAAGAAAACGAAGAAGCGGAGGCGAAGGACGATCACGCCGAAGCGACCAAGGCGGCAGACGAAGAGGAAAAGGAAGGCACACAGGCGTGACGATTCGGGAGACGCTCAGGGCGGCGACGGCGCGGCTGGAAGCCGCCGGGGTGCCGAACGCCGATTATGACGCGGCGCAGATGCTCGCACACGTGATGGACGAGGATGCGCTGATGATGCGCCTGAACAGCGGGCGCGAGGTGAACGCAGAACAGCAGGCGGCGTATGAAGCGCTGCTCGCCCGGCGCGAGGCGCGTGAGCCGATGCAGTACATTTTGGGCTCGACGGGCTTCATGGGCGGCGAATTCCATGTGGAGCCGGGCGTGCTCTGTCCGAGGCCGGATACGGAGATCCTCTGCGAAGAGGCGCTCCGTCGGCTGATTCCGGGCGGGCGCGTGCTGGATATCGGCACGGGATCGGGTGCGCTGGCGGTGTCCATCGCGCGGCTAGCCAAGGGCAGCCGTGTAACGGCGGTGGATGTGAGCGACACGGCGCTCGCCGTCGCGCGGGACAATGCCGTGCGAAACGGTGCGGACGTGCGCTTTGTGAAGAGCGACTGCTTTTCAGCGCTGGCGGGGGAGACGTTTGATCTGATCGTGTCCAACCCGCCGTATATCAGCCGCGCGGAGATGGAGACGCTGATGCCGGAGGTCAGGCGCGAGCCGGAGCTGGCGCTTTTCGGCGGCGAGGATGGGCTGGACTTTTACCGGCGCATCACCCGCGAGGCCGGCGCACACCTGAACGCGGGCGGCGTGCTGCTCTTTGAAATCGGCTGGCAGCAGCGGGACGCGGTGTGTGCGCTGCTTGCCGAACACATCGGCGAGCCGTTTGCCCTTCGGGATTATGGCGGAAACTGGCGCGTGACGGGCGCTGTGAAGGAGAATCGGGATGCTTGACAAGCTCGACTGGGTGCAGCCGCGCTATGAGGAGCTGGGTGCGCTGCTCTCTGACCCGGCTGTGGTGCAGGATCAGGCCAAGTGGCGCGATCTGATGCGTGAGCACAGCCGTCTGGAGCCGCTGTGCGCGGCGGTGAAGCGCTATGCGCAGATGCTCGATGAGCGCGAGGAGGCAAAGGCCCTGCTGGACGATGCGGATATGGCGGCGATGGCGAAGGAGGAGCTGGCGCAGCTCGCGGAGGATATTCCCGCGTGTGAGAAGGAAATCCAGCTCCTGCTGCTGCCGCAGGACCCGGATGATGCGCGCAGCGTCGTCATGGAGATCCGCGGCGGTGCGGGCGGCGAGGAGGCGGCGCTCTTTGGCGCGATGCTGATGCGTATGTATACCCGTTATGCCGAGCGGCATGGCTGGCGCGTGGAGATGATGGATGCGAACATGACGGAGCTGGGCGGCGTAAAGGAAGCGGTGTTTACCATATCGGGCGAGGGCGCGTTTGCGCGGCTCAAGTACGAGAGCGGCGTGCATCGCGTGCAGCGCGTGCCGGTGACGGAGAGCAACGGCAAGCGCCAGACCTCGACAGCGACGGTGGCGGTGCTGCCAGAGGCGGAGGAGGTCGATGTGAAGATCGACCCGAACGACCTGCGCATCGACGTGTACCGCGCTTCCGGTCACGGCGGGCAGTACATCAACAAGACGGACAGCGCGGTGCGCATCACCCATCTGCCCACGGGCACGGTGGTGACCTGCCAGGACGAAAAGAGCCAGCTTAAAAACAAGGAAAAGGCGATGCGCGTGCTGCGTGCCCGGCTGTATGAAAAACTCCAGCGCGAGAAGGACGAGGCCTATGCAGGCGTGCGCCGCGCACAGCTGGGCACGGGCGACCGGAGCGAGCGCATCCGCACCTACAATTTCAACGAGGGGCGCGTCAGCGATCATCGGATCGGCCGGACGATTTACAGCATCGACGCATTTGTGGACGGCGATATGGATGAGATTATCGACGAGCTGATCGTCAGCAGCCAGCAGGATCAGCTCAGACGGATGAACCTGACGCCATAAAGGCGTCTGCGGAAAGAAGGAAACGATATGCATACGCAAGTAAAACCCGTGTCGCCTGCCGCTATCGAGGAGGCGGCGCAGCTCATCCGTGCGGGCGAGCTGGTCGGTATGCCGACGGAGACGGTGTACGGGCTGGGCGCCAATGCGCTCGATGAGAACGCGGTGCGCAAGATTTTTGAGGCGAAGGGCAGACCGGGTGACAATCCGCTGATCGTCCACGTCTCCTGTCTGGACGAAATTCCGCCGCTGGTGCGGGCGATTCCGGAAGGCGCAAGGCGGCTGATGGAGGCGTTCTGGCCGGGGCCGATGACGCTGATTCTGCCCAAGAGCGACCGGATTCCCAGCGCTGTGAGCGCGGGGCTGGATACCGTGGGCATCCGGCTGCCCGCCAGCGAGGCGGCGCGTGCGCTGATTCGTGCGGCGGGCAGGCCCATCGCCGCCCCCAGCGCCAACCGCAGCGGACGACCCAGCCCGACGACGGCGCAGCACGTCTTGGAGGATATGGACGGGCGGATTCCGTTCATTCTCGACGGCGGCGCGAGCGAGGTGGGCGTGGAGTCCAGCGTGATCGACGCGACCGGCGAGGTGCCGGTGATCCTGCGTCCGGGCGGCATTACGCCGGAGATGGTGGAGCGGGTGCTGGGCGGCGTGCGCGTGGATGAGCACGTGATGAGCCCGCTGGCAGAGGGCGACATCGTGCGCTCGCCGGGCATGAAGTACAAGCACTACGCGCCCAAGGCCCGCACGACGATCTTTGACGGCGAGGCAGAGCGCGTCATGGCGGCTATCTGCGCACGCTATGACGCGGCGCAGGCGGCGGGCGAGCGCCCCGCGATTCTGGGCTTTGACGAGCATGACTTCGGCGGACGCACGCGCATCAGTCTGGGCAGCGTGAAGCGCCCGCAGGAGGCGGCGGCACGCCTGTTCGGTGCGCTGCGCGAGCTGGATGAGCGCGGCGAGACAATTGCGCTGTGCGAGGCGGTCGAGGCGACGGGCATCGGTCTGGCGGTGATGAACCGCATGGGCCGCGCGGCGGGCTTTGACATCGAGCGCGTATGAGGTGCGAGAGCTTTGCGCCGGTGTATGCGCCGGATGCGCGGGTGCTGGTGATCGGCTCGATGCCCAGCGTGAAATCGCTTGCGGATGCGCAGTATTATGCGCACCCGCGCAACGCATTTTGGCCGATTCTGTTTGAGGTGTTCGGTGTGGAGCCGACGAACGATTATGAGGCGAAAAAGGCGCTGATCCGGGCGCATGGGCTGGCGCTGTGGGATGCAGCGCACACCTGTGAGCGGGAGGGGAGCCTCGATTCCGCGATGAAGGATGTGGCGTACAACGACTTTGCGGCGCTGTATGCGCACTGTCCGGGGATTCACACCGTGCTGTGCAATGGGGGAACGGCGCACAGCCTCTTCCTGCGTTCCGGCTTTGCGGGAACGCGAAATGTGCTGCGTATGCCCAGCACCAGCCCGGCGTATACGATGAAGTACGAAAGAAAACTTCAGATTTGGAAAGAAACCCTGCAACGAGTGCTCAAGGAGGGACAAGCATGAACATGGTGGATGTGATTCTCAAGAAAAAAGCGGGCGAGGCGCTCTCGCCGGAGGAGATCCGTTTCTTTGCGCGGGGCGCGGCGGACGGCAGCATACCGGATTACCAGCTTTCGGCGCTGCTGATGGCCATTTGCTGGCGCGGCATGACGGCGGAGGAGACCGCCTGCCTGACCATGGAGATGATGCACTCGGGCGGCGTGGTCGATCTTTCTGAGATTGACGGCGTTTGCGTGGACAAGCATTCCACGGGCGGCGTGGGCGATACCACGACGCTGGTGCTGGCGCCGCTGGCGGCGGCGTGCGGCGCAAAGGTGGCCAAGCTCTCCGGCCGCGGGCTGGGGCATACGGGCGGCACGCTGGACAAGCTGGAGAGCATCCCCGGCTGCACGGTGGACGTCTCTCAGGAGGACTTCATCCGTCAGGTGCAGCAGATTGGCTGCGCAGTCATCGGGCAGACGCAGGATCTCTGCCCGGCGGACAAGGCGCTGTATGCTCTGCGCGACGTGACGGGCACGGTGGGCAGCATTCCGCTGATCGCTTCGAGCATCGTCTCCAAAAAGCTGGCGAGCGGCGCGGGCGCAATCGTGCTGGATGTCAAGACGGGCAGCGGTGCGCTGATGCAGACGGTGGAGGAGTCCATCGAGCTGGCGCGTGCGATGGTGGACATCGGCACGCAGGCGGGCAAGCCGATCATGGCGCTGGTGACGGGCATGGATCAGCCGCTGGGCACGCACGTAGGCAATGCGCTGGAAGTGAAGGAGGCCATTGACGTGCTTTCTGGGCGCGTGAAGGGCGATTTGCTGACGGTATCGCTGGAGCTGGGTGGACGGATGCTGGCGGCCTGCGGCGTGGCGCAGGATGTGGAGGACGGCAAGGCACGCATGATGCGGGCGCTTGAGAGCGGCGCGGGTCTGGCGAAGCTGAAGGAGATGATCGTCGCGCAGGGCGGCGAGGGGCGCGTCTGCGACGACGTGGACTATCTGCCGCACGCGGCGTACAAGGTCAGCGTGCCGGCGGCGGCATCGGGCTATGTGGCGAAGATGGATACGACGGAGATCGGCTACTGCGCACAGGCGCTGGGCGCAGGCCGCATGAAAAAGACGGACGTCATCGACCCGGCGGTGGGTCTGGTGATGGATGTGCGGCTGGGCGACCGCGTGGAGGCGGGCGACAGTCTGGCGACGCTGTACCTCAACCGCCGCGAGAAGGCGGCGGAGGTCATCGCGCGGATGCAGAAGGCGATTTGCATTGCGCCGGAGAAGCCGGAGCTGCCGCCGCTGATTTATGCGGCGGTATCGCGCGACGGCGTGACGCGGGCGCAGGGAAGGTAAGAGAACCCAAGGGGAAAAGCGAAAGCATGAAAGAGCAAGGATTAAGAAAGACGCGGCTGCTGGCGCAACACCTGCGCCCGGCCGCGTCCGCCCTTTTATTGGGAATGGGCGCGTCGCTGCTGCTGACGCTGCTGCGCATGGCGTTCACGCAGGTGATCCGCTTTGCGGTGGATGGCGTGCTGCTGGGGGAGACGGGGGCGCTGCCGGCGTTTGCGGCGGCACTTGACCGGGGAACGCTGCTAGGCGTGGCGTGCGCGGCGTGCGTGGTGATCGCCGTGAGTGAGTTTGGCGTGAGCTATATACAGGACAGCCGCCTGCCGATGGGTTCGGAGCGGTTTGTCAAGTCGCTGCGCGATGCGCTGTACAGCCGGATTCAGCGGCTGCCCTATGGCTGGCATGTGCAGCACGCTGCCGGCGATATCATCCAGCGGTGCATCTCCGATGTGGAGGTGGTTCGCGCGTTTGTGATGGATCAGCTTCTGGAGCTGATGGGGACGCTGTTCATGATTGCGGTGTGCATGGGCATGATGTTCGCCATGAACGTGAAGATGGCGCTGCTGGCGGCGGCGTTTGTGCCGGTGATCGTGGGTTATTCGGTGCTGTTCTTCCGGCGCATGGCCGGGCGGTATCGCAGCGCGGACGAGGCGGAGGGCGAGCTCTCCGCTGTGGTGCAGGAAAACCTGACGGGCGTGCGCGTGGTGCGCGCCTTTGGACGGGAAAAGGCAGAGTTGGACAAATTCAGAAACAAAAACAACCGCTATACGGATCTGTGGCTGCGTCTGGGCGGATGGATGTCGGCGTTTTACACGCTGGGCGACATGATGAGCATTTTGCAGGTGTTTTCCATTGTGGCGCTGGGCGTGGTGCTGTGCGTGCAGGGCGAGCTGACGCTGGGCGTCTACCTCGCGTTTGTGAACTACACGCGCCAGCTGACGCTGCCTGTGCGCAGGCTGGGCCGCACGATCACGGAGATGAGCAAGGCGGGCGTGTCGATGGAACGCCTGCTGGAGATCCTCGAAGCGGAGGAGGAGCAGCCTGCGCCCCATCCCGCACAGGCCGATCTGCGGGGTGAAATCCGCTTTGAGCGGGTGAGCTTTTCGTATGGGAGCAAGCCAGTGCTGCGCGACGTGAGCTTTTCCATTCCCGGCGGCGGGACACTGGGCGTGTTCGGCGGCACGGGGAGCGGAAAGAGCACCATCGCGCTGCTGCTGGCGCGGCTGTATGACTCGGATACGGGCAGGATTACCGTGGGCGGCGTGGACACGCGCGAGATGGATCTGCGCGTGCTGCGGCGCGGCGTGGGCGTGGTTTTGCAGGAGCCGTTCCTGTTCTCCCGCACGCTGGCGGAGAACATTGCCATCACGCGGCCGGATGCTTCGCGCGGGGATGTGGAGCGCGCGGCGCACGACGCCTGCCTCGACGGCGCGGTGAAGGAGTTCAAAGACGGGTACGAGACGGTGGTGGGCGAGCGCGGCGTGACGCTCTCCGGCGGACAGAAGCAGCGCACGGCGATTGCGCGCACGCTGCTGTCCGGCGCACCGGTGATGGTGTTTGACGATGCGCTTTCGGCGGTGGATGCCAAGACGGATGAGGCCATCCGAACGCGGCTGCGGGAGGCGGCGGGCGATGCCACGCTGATCCTGATTGCGCACCGCGCGGCGACGCTGATGGATGCGGACAGCATCATCGTGCTGGAGGATGGGCGGATCGTGGAATCCGGCTCGCCGCGGGCGCTGCTTGCACAGGGCGGCGCATTTGCGCGTGCGGCGGCGATGCAGGCCGCGATGGGAGAGGAGGAACAGGCATGAGGACAGGCGCTTCGTTTTCTCTGACCCCGTGGAAGCGGCTGCTGCCGGTGGTGATGCGCTACAAATGGCCGCTGCTGACGATTGTGGTGACGAACATCCTGCTGGCGGGGATTGACCTGCTGTTTCCGCTGCTGCAAAGCCGCGCGGTGGACAGCTTCATCGTGGCGGGCACGCTGGAGGGCTTCGGGGGCTTCCTCGGACAGTACGGCGTGCTGCTGGCGGCGGAGCTGGTGCTGCTGGTGGCGTATTTTCAGAGCTGCATGAAGGTGGAAATGTGCCTCGGACGCGATCTGCGCGAGCTGTGCTTTGCCAATTTGCAGCGGCTGAGCCTGAGCTACTACAACAAGACCAGCGCAGGCCACAGCCTGTCGCGCGTGATGAGCGATACGGCGAAGATTGCGGAAGCGGCGGCATGGACGTTTCCCAACATCCTCTGGGCGCTGGCGTATATTCCGGGCGTGTATGTCGTCCTGATTCGGCTGAATGTGAAGCTGGGGCTGGCGATGCTGGCGCTCGCGCCGGTGGCGGCGGGCTGCACGGTGTTCTTTCAGAAGCGGCTGATTGCGCTGAACCGGGAGGTGCGCGCACAGCATTCGCGCCTGACCGGCGGCTACAACGAGGGCATCATGGGCGCCAAGACGAGCAAGACGCTGGCGCTGGAGGACAGGCTGTGCGGCGAGTTTGAGCAGATCACGCGCAGCGCCGCGGCGGCGGGCATCGCGCACGGACGGATGCGCGCACTGTATGTGCCGCTGATCGTGCTGTGCGGCACGCTGGCGGCGAGCGCCGCGCTGGGGCTGGGCGGCAGGATGGCGATGGCGGGGGCGCTGAGCCTCGGTGCGCTGAGCGCGTTCATGACCTATGCGCTGAGCCTGTTTCAGCTCTTCCGGCAGATGGCGGCGTTTGTTTCCACGATGATCTCCTTGCAGGCCAACGTGGAGCGGGTGGACGGGCTGATGGAGGAGAAGCCCACGGTGGTGGACAGCCCGGAGGTCGTCGCGCACTATGGCGACTGCTTCCATCCCAAGCGGGAAAACTGGGAGCCGATGCGCGGCGAGGTGGCGTTTGAGGACGTGTCCTTCCACTATGAGGAGGGCGGCGAGGAGGTACTCTCCCACGTCAGCGTCCATGTGCCGGCGGGCGCGACGGTGGCGCTGGTGGGCGAGACGGGCGCGGGCAAGAGTACGATGGTCAACCTGATTTGCCGGTTTTTTGAGCCGACGGGCGGGCGCGTGCTGATTGACGGGCGCGACGTGCAGGCACGCAGTCAGCTCTGGCTGCACAGCCACATCGGCTATGTGCTTCAGGAGCCGCACCTCTTCTCGGGCACGATTCGCGAGAACATCCGATATGGCCGGCCGGAGGCGACGGACGCGGAGGTGGAGGCGGCGGCCCGCGCGGTGAATGTCGATCGGATCGTTGCCGGGCTGCCGGATGGATATGATACGGATGTGGGCGAGTGCGGCGACAAGCTCTCCACCGGCGAAAAGCAGCTCATCTCCTTTGCGCGCGCTGTGCTTGTGCATCCCTCGATCTTCGTGCTGGACGAGGCGACCAGCTCCGTGGATACGGAGACGGAGCGGATGATTCAGCAGGCGACGCGAAGGCTGATGGAGGGGACGACCTCCTTTGTCATTGCGCACAGGCTTTCTACCGTGCGCGAGGCGGATATGATTCTGGTGATCGACGGCGGCAGAATTCTTGAGCAGGGTACGCACGAGGAGCTGCTCTCCAAGCGCGGCGCGTATCATGCGCTGTACACATCGCAGCTTCGTATGCAGAATGACTCTTGACTTTTTGGCCGCCGGGGGCTATACTGTCCCTATCTGAAATGACGAAGAAGAGTACCCCCGCAAGGGCTGTCTCCTAGAGAGGTGCGCCAAGGCTGAAAGCGTGCCAGACGGATGCGGGGCGAAGACCACCTTCCGATCGGGTCGCGAGGCGCGCGATACAGCGGCAAAGAGCACCAATCAGGGTGGAACCACGGGCAGAATATTTTTCCGCTCGTCCCTCGAACACGATCGAAGGGACGAGCGTTTTTTCGTCCCCAAAGCCATGGGAAAGCGTCCATGGGGAAAGAAAGAGAGGAATGTACATGAAGATCATCTACAAGGACGGCCATGTGGCCGAGTGCCCGCAGGACGAGGAGCTGCACGTTCTGCGCCACAGCGCGGCGCACATTCTCGCGCAGGCGGTGAAGAACCTGTATCCGCAGGCACACTTCGCTTACGGCCCGGCGACGGAGAAGGGCTTTTACTACGATGTCGATCTGGGCGATGCGAAGATTTCCGACGAGGATCTGCCCAAGATCGAGGCGGAGATGCAGAAGATTGTCAAGCAGAATCTGCCGATCAAGCCGTTCGTTCTCTCCCGCGAGGAGGCGATCAAGCTGATGCAGGAGCGCGGCGAGATCTACAAGGTCGAGCATATCGGCGATCTGGACGAGGGCGAGGAGCTGAGCTTTTTCCAGCAGGGCGACTACATCGATATGTGCGTCGGCCCGCATCTGTGCTACACCAAGGCGCTCAAGGCGTTTAAGCTGACGGCGCTCTCCGGTGCGTACTGGAAGAACGACAAGGACAACAAGATGCTCACCCGCATCAACGGCATCGCGTTCCGCAATCAGGACGAGATGAAGGAGTACCTCAAGCTGCTGGAGGAGGCCGAGAAGCGCGATCACCGCAAGATCGGCAAGGAGATGGGCCTGTTCATGTTCTCCGAGGAGGGCCCGGGCTTCCCGTTCTTCCTGCCCAAGGGTATGCTGCTCAAGAACGCGCTGATTGACTACTGGCGCGAGATCCACTATGCGGCGGACTATGTCGAGGTGCAGACCCCGATGATGATGAACCGCCGCCTGTGGGAGACCAGCGGCCACTGGGATCACTACAAGGACAATATGTACGCCACCAAGATCGACGACGAGGACTTCTGCGTGAAGCCCATGAACTGCCCGGGCGGCGTGCTGGTGTACAAGAATCAGCCCCACAGCTATCGCGATCTGCCGCTGCGCTGCGGTGAGCTGGGTCTGGTGCATCGCCACGAGCTCAAGGGTGCGCTGCACGGCCTGTTCCGCGTGCGCTGCTTCACGCAGGACGACGCGCACATCTTCATGACCCCGGAGCAGATCCCGGACGAGATTGCGGGCGTGGTGAAGCTGATCAATCAGGTGTACACGAAGTTCGGCTTTGAGTACTTCGTCGAGCTGTCCACCCGCCCGGAGGATTCCATGGGCTCCGACGAGGACTGGGAGGCGGCGACCAATGGCCTCAAGACGGCGCTGGAACGCCTGAATATGCCGTATATCCTCAACGAGGGCGACGGCGCGTTCTACGGCCCGAAGATCGACTTCCACCTGCGCGACTGCCTTGGCCGCACATGGCAGTGCGGCACCATCCAGCTCGACTTCCAGATGCCGCTCAATTTCGGTCTGGAGTATGTGGCGGAGGACGGCAGCCGCAAGCGCCCGATCATGATCCATCGCGTGTGCTATGGCTCCATTGAGCGCTTCATCGGCATCCTCGCCGAGCATTTTGCCGGCAAGTTCCCGCTGTGGCTGGCGCCGCTTCAGGTGAAGGTGCTGCCGGTATCCGACAAGAGCATGGACTATGCCAAGCAGGTGTACGAGCAGCTCCGCGGCGCGAAGATCCGCTGCGAGCTGGATACCCGCAATGAGAAGATCGGCTACAAGATCCGCGAGGCGCGTCAGGTGGACCGCGTGCCGTATATGCTGATTATCGGTGAGAAGGAAGTGGAGAGCGGCACGGTGTCCGTGCGCTGCCGCGAGACCGATCAGACGACCAGCATGACCATGGACGAGCTGATCGCCAAGCTGGGCACGGAGATCGCAGAGCGCGTCTGAGCATCGACCGCAGGGGGAGACCCTGCGAAAGAAACGGGAAAGAATTGCAAAATCAGGCTTGACAAACGGGCGGCTTCGTCGTATTATATTCAGGTACGAAGTAGAAGCCGCCCGCTTCTCGCCCGGCGCAATTGAGCAGCCGCGGCACATGGCATCTTTTTTGAGTGTCAAAGGAGTGGGTGGGTTCGCCCGCTCTTTTTTTGTGCCGAAAGGCGCAAAAGACTATTTGGAGGTGTATCGCAAACGATATGGCAGCAGATCTGATGATGAACGAGGAAATCCGCGACCGCGAGGTGCGTGTGATCGACCAGAACGGTGAACAGCAGGGCGTTATGCCGACCCGAAAGGCGGTGGAGCTGGCCGAAGAAGCAGGGCTTGATCTGGTGAAGATTGTACCTGGCGCCAAGCCGCCGGTCTGCAAGCTGATGGATTACGACAAGTACCGTTACGAGCAGGCCAAGAAGGAGCGCGAAATCCGCAAGAATCAGAAGGTCGTCTCCATCAAGGAAGTGCAGCTCTCCGCTACGATCGAGGAAAATGACATCATGACCAAGGCGAAGGCGGCGACCAAGTTCCTGCAGGGTGGAGATAAGGTCAAGGTTTCGATCCGCTTCCGCGGCCGCCAGATCACCCATCAGGAGATTGGCTTTGCGGTCATGCAGGATTTCGTCAACCGCGTGAAGGACGTGGCCAATGTGGAGAGGAAGCCGCTGACGGAAGGCCGCCACATGATTATGATCCTTGCGCCCAAGGACCCTGGCAAGGAAACCAAACAGACTCCGAAACAATAAAGATCCCGAGAGGAGGACTCCCTTATGCCTAAGCAGAAAACTCATCGCGGCGCTGCCAAGCGCTTTAATCTGACCAAGCGTGGTCTGGTGAAGCGCGCGAAGGCCTACAAGCGTCATATCCTCAACAAGAAGACCCGCAAGACGAAGCGTAATCTGCGCCGTACCGCGTACGTGTCCGAGTGCTACGCCAATACCGTCAAGAAGCTCATCCCGTACAAGTAAGCACCAGCCAGCAAGGAGGTTCAATACACCATGGCAAGAATCAAAGCGGCAGTCAATGCCCATAAGAAGCGCAGAAAGATCATGAAGCTGGCGAAGGGCTACTACGGCTCCAAGTCCAAGCAGTATCGCGCTGCGAAGGAGCAGGTTGCGCGCTCCCTGCGCTATGCCTACATCGGCCGTAAGCTGCGCAAGCGCGACTTCCGTTCCCTGTGGATCACCCGCATCAATGCGGCGGCCCGCATCAACGGTATGTCCTACTCCAAGTTCATCTGCGGCCTGAAGAAGGCTGGCGTGGATCTCAACCGCAAGGTGCTGGCCGATATCGCGGTCAACGATGCGGCTGCTTTCGCCAAGCTCGTGGAGATTGCCAAGAACGTCTAAGTTCTTTCGCACATTGAAAGAGTCGGTTTTTCCGGCTCTTTTTTTGTTGCGGTGCATCAAGCGTGAGCCCGATGTCGAATGCCGGATAGGCTGAAATCTGTGTAAAATGCGTGTGAGCAGATGGAAATATTGATCTATGTTGCCAAGATAAAGAGGAAAAACAGGGAAGCGTGGCGAAATGAGCAAATGGTCCATTATTGACGACTGAGATGAAAGGAGCTTGAAATGATGAAGAAATGGCTTGGCATGATCCTTGCGCTGTGTATGCTGTTTACGGGCGTAGCTATGGCGGAGGATACGGCGGCGCTGAAGCAGGACGTGGTGGTGCTTTTCACCAGCGACGTGCATTGCGGCGTCGATCAGGGATTCGGTTATGTGGGCCTTGCGGCGATCCGCGATACGCTGAAGGCGGAAGGCAACCATGTGGTGCTGGTGGACAACGGTGACTCCATTCAGGGCGAACCGATGGGCACGATGACCACGGGCGAAGCGAATATCGAGCTGATGAATGCTGTGGGCTATGACATTGCCATCCCCGGCAACCATGAGTTTGATTACGGCATGGAGCGCTTCCTCGAACTGACGAAGAAGGCGAATTTCCCGTACATCAGCTGCAACTTCAACAAGGAAGGCGAGCTGGTGTTTGAGCCGTACATCATCAAGGAATTCGACGGGGTGAAGATCGCTTTTGTCGGCATGACGACGCCCAAGACGATCACCTCCTCCACGCCGAAGTACTTCCAGAATGAAGCGGGCGAATTCGTCTACGGCTTCATGCAGGATGAGACGGGCGAAAAGCTGTATGCGGCTGTTCAGTCTGCTGTGGATGCGGCGCGCACTGAGGGTGCTGCCTACGTTGTTGCGATGGGACACATGGGCAACGAGGCCTCCTGCCAGCCGTGGACGTATGCGGACGTGATTGCGCATACCACGGGCATTGATGCGTTCCTGGACGGTCACAGCCATGATACCGATCAGGTGGAGATGACCAACAAGGACGGCGGCAAGGTGCTGCGCTCCGGCTGCGGCACGAAGATGGCGGGCGTGGGCTATCTGCGCATTGCGGCAGACGGCAAGCTGTCCACGGGTCTGTACACTTGGGGCAACGATGTTTCCGCGCCGGAACTGCTGGGCATCAAGAACGATGTGTCGGCGGCGGTAGAGGCGGCGACGCAGACGCTGGATGCGAAGCTGAACGAGGTTGTCGCGAGCAGCGAAGTGGATCTGACCATCAACGATCCTGAGGCCACGAAGGACGATGGCTCCAAGGTGCGTATCATCCGCCGTGCGGAAACGAATCTGGGTGACCTGTGCGCGGACGCTTATCGGGATCAGTCCGGTGCGGACGTGGCGTTTGTCAACGGCGGCGGCATCCGCGTGTCGATTGACGCGGGCGAGATCACGCTCAACGAGATTTTGAAGGTGCATCCGTTTGGCAACGCGATGTGCGTCGTCGAGGCGACGGGCCAGCAGATTCTGGATGCGCTGGAGTGGGGCGCGCGTGCTGTGCCGGAGGAGAACGGCGGCTTCCTGCACGTTTCCGGCCTGACCTACGAGATCCATACCTATGTGGTGTCCTCCGTGAAGCAGGATGAGAACGGTATGTTTGCTGGTGTTGAGGGCGAGTACCGCGTGAAGAATGTCAAGGTTGGCGGCGAGGATCTGGAACTTGACAAGGTGTACACGCTGGCTTCCCACAACTATATGCTCAAGAACGGCGGCGACGGATTCAATATGTTCATGAACGATAAGCTGCTTCAGGACGAGGTGATGATCGACAATCAGGTGCTGATTAACTACATCACCGGAACGCTGGGCGGCGTTGTCGGCGCGGACTATGCTGAGCCGTATGGTCAGGGCCGCATTGTAGCGGTGCCTGAAAAGCCGTGATGGCGTAGGCGCAAGCAGGGTTTTATGAAGGAGAATCGACGGTAAAATAAAGCCCCTCCTATTGCGGAATGAAAAAAGACCGCAGCAGGAGGGGCTTTTGTATGACAATATTCCGGGATACTGTTTCAATTCTAAATTCTGGATTCAGCGCGAAGCGCGACTATGCAAGTTTCCCGGAATCGCAGTCCCAATGGTTCCACAGAGAATAATAAGAGGCTCCCTTGGCTAAAGCGTGCCAAGGGAGCCTCGGAGATATTAAGTGTTTACAGAAGGTTCATCGCGTCGTCAAGGCGCTTGAGCGTCTCATCTCTGCCCAGAAGATAGGCCATCTCAAACGCGCCGCCCGGCGTGGCGGCACGGCCGGTGATCGCGATGCGCAGCGGCCAGAGAACGGTGGCGTTCTTCATGCCGGTCTGCGGAATGGCGGCCATGACGGTATCGTGCAGATTGACCTCTGTCCAGTCGGTGATGCCCTCGAGAATCGGGCGGAGGAAGGCCAGCGCGGTCTTGCTGGTCTCCGGGGTGGACTTGCTCTTCTTGTTGGTGAACAGCGCCATGTCCAGCTCCGGCATTTCTGCGAGGAAATCGACCATGCCCGGGAGCTGAGCGAAGGTCTCCGTGCGCGCCTGCAAGAGCTGGCAGAGGCGATCCAGATCGAACTTCTCCGCGTCCAGCACCTGTGTCAGCCACGGCTTGGCGTGCTCGGCATAGGTTTCCGGGGTCATGCGGCGGATGTACTCGGCGTTGAACCACGTCAGCTTGCCCATGTCGAAGATGGCCGGGCTCTTGCTGATGCCGTTAGCATCGAACAAGCGAATCAGATCCTCCATGGAGAAGAATTCCTCGTTGGTGTCCTTCGGCGCCCAGCCCAAAAGGGCGATGTAGTTGATGATCGCATCGCGGACATAGCCCTGCTGAAGCAGATCTTCAAAAGACGGGTCGCCCCAGCGCTTGCTCAGCTTGCGGACGATCTTCTGCTCGCAGCCGTTCTCATCGAGAATCAGCTCCTTGGTCTTTTTGTCGCGCAGCACGCTCTCGATCATGACGGGCGGCAGGTGCAGGTAGATCGGCGGCTGCCAGCCGAACGCCTCGTAGAGCAGGTTGTACTTGGGGGAGGAGGAAAGGTATTCGGTGCCGCGCATGACGTGGGTGATGCCCATGAGGTGATCGTCGATGACGTTGGCAAAGTTGTAGGTCGGCAGGCCGTCGGCCTTGATGAGCACGTTGTCGTCCAGCGTGTCGCAGTCCACCTCGACGTGACCGTAGAGCATGTCATCAAAGGACGCTTTGCCGGTGGTCGGGATGTTCTGGCGGATGACGTACGGCTCGCCGGCGGCGATGCGGCGCTTGGCTTCCTCAAGGGAGACGTTGTGCAGGCACTTCTTGTTGTACTTGTAGGTGCCGCCGGCAGCGGTGACCGCTTCGCGGTCGGCGTCCAGCTCTTCCTTGGTGCAGAAGCAGCAGTACGCGCCGCCCTTTTCGACCAGCTCCCACGCATACTTGGGGTACAGATCGCGGCGCTGCGTCTGGATATAGGGGCCGTAATTGCCGCCCACGTCCGGGCCTTCATCATAGTGCAGGCCGGCCTGATTCATGGACTTGTAGATGAGATCGACAGCGCCTTCAACCTCGCGCTCCTGATCGGTGTCCTCGATGCGCAGGATGAACGTGCCGTTGTGCTTCTTGGCATACAGATAGGTATACAGCGCGGTGCGCAGGCCGCCCAGATGCAGATATCCGGTGGGGCTGGGCGCAAAGCGCGTGCGGACTTCGTTCGACATACAGATGCTCTCTTTCTCGCCGTGCAGCGCGTGATGCGGGCTTTTTGCCCGGAAAACACCGCTGACGGCAGTTTTTGTGCAATATGGGATGAGGGGCGGCGTGTGCCGCCCCCAAGGGATGAATTAGTCCAGCTTGAAGCTGTCCTTGAGCGTGACGACGCGGTTAAAGACCTCCAGCTCGTCGGTGGAATCCTTGTCCTTGCTGAAGTAAGCGGTGCGCATAAACTGGAAGTTATCGCCCACCTTTGCGCTCGCCAGCCACGGCTCGGCATAGCCGCGCACGACCTTCAGGGAATCCGGATTGAGCTTCTGGCCGCCAAAGGCAGCGGACTCGTCCTCGTTCTCGGTTTCCTCGGAAGCGTCATCGCCCGCGTCCTCATCGAGGAACAGCACGTCGTACAGACGCGCTTCAAAGGGCATATTCTCCTTCGCGCTGACCCAGTGGATGGTACCCTTCACCTTGCGGTCCGCGCCCGGCATACCGGACTTGGTATCAAAGTCCACGGTGCAGTAGACGCAGGTCACATTGCCGTTCTCGTCGAGGTCGTAGGAATCGCACTTGACGATGTACGCGCCCTTGAGGCGCACCTCGCCGTCGGGCTTGAGGCGGAAATACTTCTTGGGCGCATCCACCATGAAGTCCTCGCGCTCGATGTAGATCTCGCGGGTGAGGGGAACGTCGTGCGTGCCCATCTCCGGCTTCTTGGGGTGGTTCTCAATCGTGCAAAGCTCGGTCTGCTCCTCCGGGAAATTGGTGAGGACGACCTTGATGGGATCGAGTACCGCCATCGCGCGCGGGGCTACCTCGTTGAGATCATTGCGCACGCAGAACTCCAGCATACGGTGATCGACGATGGAGTCGGTCTTGGCTACGCCGACGCGGTCGATAAAATCGCGGACAGCGGCAGAGGTGTAGCCGCGGCGGCGCATACCGGCCAGTGTGGGCATACGCGGATCGTCCCAGCCAGAGACGATGTGGTTTTCCACCAGATAGCGCAGCTTGCGCTTGCTCATCACGGTATTGGTGAGGTTCAGACGGGCAAACTCGATCTGGCGGGGCTTCTGCTCAAAGCCGCAGGCCTCCACCACCCAGTCATACAGCGGGCGATGGATCTCGTACTCCAGCGAGCAGAGGGAGTGGGTCACGCCCTCCAGTGCATCACCGATGGGGTGCGCAAAGTCGTACATCGGATAGATGCACCACTTGTCGCCGGTGCGGTGATGGGTAGCGTACTTGATGCGGTAGATGGCCGGATCGCGCAGGTTGATGTTGGGGGAGGCCATGTCGATCTTTGCGCGCAGCGTGCGGGAGCCCTCCGGGAACTCGCCGTTCTTCATGCGCAGGAACAGATCCATGTTCTCCTCCGGCGTGCGGTCGCGGTAGGGGGAATTCTTGCCCGGCTCCTTGAGGGTGCCGCGGTATTCGCGCATTTCTTCCTTGGTCAGATCGTCCACATAAGCCAGCCCGCGGTGGATCAGATCGCAGGCATATTCAAAAATCTGATCGTACTGCTCGCTGGCGTAGTACACGCCGCCGTATTCAAAGCCGAGCCAATGGATATCGTCCTTGATGGCCTCGACAAATTCTTCCTTTTCCTTGGTGGGGTTGGTATCGTCAAAGCGCAGATTGCACACGCCGCCAAAGCGCTCCGCCGTGGCAAAGTCCACCGTCAGCGCCTTCACATGACCGATGTGCAGATAGCCGTTGGGCTCGGGCGGGAAGCGCGTCTGCACGCGGCCGCCGTTTTTGCCGGCTGCCAGATCGGCCTTGATTGCTTCCCAGATAAAATTGCTCTTCTCTTTGATTTCTTCCGCCATGGGAATCCCTCCTCGGCATACAGGGTGGGTATGGTAAACCCTAGTATCCATAATAATGTAGTATACTATACCCGCGAAATCAAAGCAAGCCCCGGCAAAAAATATTGTGTGCGCTGGAAGAAACCCGCGCAGGCCTGCCCAAAAAAGGCGGCGCAAATCGGCAGTCTTGTGAAAATTTGCGCGAAAGGTGTTCCTTTTTGCCTTGCGGATGTGCTATAATGAGATGGTTGCATAGACTCAACATTTTCCATTCCATTCATCAGGATAAGGAGGACAAACAATATGCAGTATTCCCGTGAAGTGGAAGAAATGATCTGCGTTGCCAAGGGCCCCAACCACGGCCCGGCGCCTATCCCGGAAGAGGGCAAGTGGGTGCAGGCGAAGGAGATCAAGGATATCTCTGGCTACACCCATGGCATCGGCTGGTGCGCGCCGCAGCAGGGCGCGTGCAAGCTGTCCCTGAACGTGAAGAACGGTGTGATTGAAGAGGCGCTGGTGGAGACCATCGGCTGCTCCGGCATGACCCACTCCGCCGCGATGGCGTCCGAGATTCTCCCGGGCAAGACCATCCTGGAGGCGCTGAACACCGACCTGGTGTGCGATGCGATCAACACCGCCATGCGCGAGCTGTTCCTGCAGATCGTCTACGGCCGCACCCAGTCCGCGTTCTCTGACGACGGCCTGCGCGTGGGCGCTGGTCTGGAGGATCTGGGCAAGGGCCTGCGCTCCATGGTCGGCACCATGTACGGCACCAAGGCGAAGGGCACCCGTTACCTCGAGATGACCGAGGGCTATGTGCTCAAGATGGCGCTGGACAAGGACGATCAGGTCTGCGGCTATCAGTTCCTGTCCCTGGGCAAGATGATGGACGCCATCAAGAAGGGCATGGCCCCGAACGAGGCGTATGAGAAGAACATCGGCACCTACGGACGCTTCAAGGCCGAGGACGGCGCTGTGAAGTGGATCGACCCGCGCAACGAGTGATAGAAGGAGGCGTACGGAAAATGGCTCTGTTTGAAAACTACGAAGGTCGTATGCCCCAGCTCCAGCCCGTTCTGGAGAAGTACGGCTTCAAGAACTTTGACGAGGTCAAGGCCTACACCAATTCCATGGGCGTGGATGCGTATGGTATCGTGGAAAGCACCCAGCCGATCTGCTTTGAGAACGTGAAGTGGGCCTACGAACTGGGCGCCGCGATCGCGATGAAGAAGAATGCGGAGACTGCCGCCAAGGCCGCCGAGTACATCGGCGAGGCGCTGCAGGCGTTCTGCATCCCGGGCTCTGTTGCGGATCAGCGTCAGGTGGGCTACGGCCACGGCAATCTGGGCGCGATGCTGCTGGATGAGAAGACCGAGTGCTTCGCGTTCCTGGCCGGCCACGAGTCCTTTGCTGCGGCGGAGGGCGCCATCAAGATCGCGCTGAACGCCAACAAGGTGCGCACCAAGCCCCTGCGCGTCATCCTCTGCGGTCTGGGCAAGGATGCGGCGATGATCATCTCTCGTATCAACGGCTTCACCTATGTGCAGACCAAGTATGACTACCTGTCTGCCGATGTGAAGGAAGACCATGCGCTGACCATCGTGAGCCGCACCCCGTACTCCACGGGCGACCGCGCGAAGGTCAACTGCTACGGCGCGGACGATGTTCGCGAGGGCGTGGCCATCATGTGGCATGAGAATGCCGACGTGTCCATCACCGGCAACTCCACCAACCCGACCCGCTTCCAGCACCCGGTTGCCGGCACCTACAAGAAGGAGCGCATCGAGGCTGGCAAGAAGTACTTCTCCGTCGCTTCCGGCGGCGGCACCGGCCGTACCCTGCACCCGGACAACATGGCGGCTGGCCCGGCTTCCTACGGCCTGACCGATACCATGGGCCGTATGCACGGCGACGCGCAGTTCGCGGGCAGCTCTTCCGTCCCGGCGCACGTCGAGATGATGGGCTTCCTGGGCGCGGGCAACAACCCGATGGTCGGCATGACCGTTGCGGTGGCCGTTGCGGTGGCGCAGGCGCTGGCGAAGTGATTTTTCTAAGTATTGCTTGATTTCTTGAGGGTTGCCTCAAGAGGGAATAAGCGATACGGACGGGATAAAAACCACTCAGTTTGGTTTGTGACCCCGTCGTGACCCCGACAGCTCAAAAAGCTGTTTGAATATTCGGGGTCACAGCTGAATACAGCAAATTAGAGAGAGTTCGTATGGGCTCTCTCTTTTTATATACCTGCGAACATACGCTGCAAAGGCGCAGTTGTATGGGGCATAGCAGATTCAAGGCGTTCATGAAAATGAGCGCCTTTTTTTGTTTCTCGGAAACAGAGAAGGAGGAGTGATTCTTTGACAGCTAATATCATCGCCATCGCTAACCAGAAGGGCGGCGTCGGCAAGACAACAACCTGTGCCAACTTGGGAATCGGTTTGGCACAGGAAGGAAAGAAGGTGCTGCTGATCGACAGTGATCCGCAGGCCAGTCTCACAATCAGTCTTGGATTCCCGAAGCCGGATCAGCTGCCCATGACGCTTTCGGATGTCATGGGCGCAGCCATGATAGATCAGCCGGTGAACGTACAGGACGCCATTCTTCAGCATTGGGAGAAGGTGGACTTTCTGCCGTCTAGCATCGAGCTTTCCGGTCTGGAGGTATCTCTGGTCAACGCCATGAGCAGAGAGACGATTCTCAAGCAGGCGCTGGAGCCGCTGAAAAGACAGTACGACTACATCCTGATTGATTGCATGCCCTCGCTGGGGATGCTCACGATCAACGCGCTGGCGGCAGCAAGCAGCGTCCTGATTCCAGTTCAAGCGCAGTACCTTCCGGCGAAGGGCCTTGAACAGCTTCTGCACACAGTATCGCGTGTACAGCGGCAGCTTAATCCAAAGCTCAAGATCGACGGTATTCTGCTGACGATGGTGGACAGCCGGACGAACTACGCCAAGGAAATCAGCGGTCTGCTGCGCGAGACATACGGCAGCAGAGTGAAGGTCTTTGGAACGGACATCCCGCACTCCGTTCGAGCTTCGGAGATCAGCGCGGAAGGCAAGAGCATCTTTGCGCACGATCCCAAAGGAAAGGTTGCAGCGGCGTATCACGATCTGACGAAGGAGGTGCTGAAGATTGAAAGACAGCGGCAGAAAGCTAAGTCTGACCTCTTACGATGAAATCTTCTCGACAGAGGAAAGCCGAGTGGATGAGCGGCGCGAGAAGGTTACGGAGATTCCACTTTCGCAGCTCCATCCGTTCAGAAATCATCCCTTCAAGGTGCAGGACGATGAGAGAATGGCAGATACGGCTGAGAGCATCCGGGAATACGGAGTTCTTGTTCCTGCGATTGTCCGTCCACGGGAAGAAGGCGGTTATGAGATTGTCGCCGGTCACAGGCGAAAGCGCGGATGTGAAATCGCTGGACTTGACACGATGCCGGTGATTGTCCGTGATCTGGATGACGATGCAGCGACGATCATCATGGTTGACAGCAATATTCAGCGCGAGACGCTTCTTCCAAGCGAGAGAGCATTTGCGTACAAGATGAAGCTGGATGCAATTAAGAGGCAAGGTGCTCGTAGCGACTTAACTTCTGGCCAAGTTGGCCAGAAGTTAAAAACATCAGTCGATCTGGTAGCAAATCAAGCTGGTGAGAGTACAAAACAAGTACAGCGTTTCATTCGCCTCACCAACCTGATTCCTGAACTGCTGGATATGGTCGATAACCGCAAGATCGCGTTCAATCCTGCCGTGGAACTGTCGTATCTCAAGCAGGACGAGCAGACGGAACTGCTGGACGCTATGGACAGCGAACAGGCGACGCCCTCGCTTTCTCAGGCGCAGCGCTTGAAGAAGTTCAGTCAGGAAGGGCGCTTGTCCATCGACGTGATGCGCGCGATCATGTCGGAAGAAAAGAAAAGCAATCTGGATCGCGTGACGCTATCGAGCGAGAAGTTGTCAAAATACTTCCCCAAGTCATGGACGACTGCGCAGATGGAAAACCAAATCATTAAGCTCCTTGAAAGCTGGCATAAGCGACGCAAGCAGATGCAGGAGCGGTAACGCCCAATTTGGGCGTTTTTTTGTATCCGTGAGGAAAGGGGGAGAACAGCGTGGCGGTTTTCCGCGTGGAGAAAACGAGGGATTACACGGTTATGGCAAACCATCACCTGAAAAACAGGGATCTGACGCTCAAGGCCAAGGGGCTGCTGTCTGTCATGCTTTCGCTGCCGGATGATTGGGATTTCACACTCAAGGGGCTGGCGAGGATTAACCGCGAGGGCATCGACGCGATCCGGGAAGGGATCAGGGAGCTTGAGCAGGCCGGTTATGTGATGCGGCACAGGGTACGGGACGAGCGGGGAAAGCTGCGCGGCAATGAATACGTGATCTATGAACGCCCGCAGCTGCCAGCATCGGATTGTCCTGCGCAGGAAAAGCCTGCGTTGGAAAATCCAACGTTGGATAATCCAACGCAGGAAAACCCAACGTTGGAAAAACCTACGTTGGAAAATCCAATGCAATTAAATACTCAAGGAACAAGTACGTATTCCCCAAATACGTATGTACCTAATACTCATGCAGAAAGTCCTAATCCATCAAATCCTTATCCATCTGAATTTTGTTTAAGAAGTATGAATTGTGATATCAAGAACATCAAAAAAGATACTCATTCAGACGAATCTCTGGTGCATGGATAGACGAGTTCAATACAATAATCTGGCTTTCTGCAGCAATAGAAAAGCAGCTGTGCACCTGAAGGTTTCCTTTCAAGCCATAGCTGCATGAATTCATTTGTTATGTGTTTTTTTGAAGAGCGTCGGCCTCGCCCGCCAAGCAGCGGGATTTACAGCAGTTTGTCGGTGATGCCGCTGGCAGCATGCCGGTATCTGTGAATCAGAGATTAATCTCCGCGTTGTCTCTGTCCACACTGGAGATGATCGGTCTGATCTTATCCAGATAGATTTCGACCTGCTGCTGGCACCTGCCGATATAATGAGAAGGCGTCAGCAGATTCTGCATTTCCGTTTCGGTCAGTCCGAAGGCTTCTTCGCCAGCGAGGCGGGCAAGAAGATCGCAGCTTTCGCCTTCTTTGATTCTGGCGGTCGCTTCCATGGAGCATCTGCGGATGATTTCGTGCAGCTGCTGACGATCTCCACCGCGCCTGACAGCTTCCATCATCAGGTTCTCAGTAGCCATAAAGGGCATGTATTCCATAACGGTCTTTTTGATGATCTTTTCGTTGACATGCAGACCGTCGGTCACATTCTGCGCAAGACGCAGGATGGCGTCGGCGCACAGGAAACCTTCCGGCATGGAGATGCGGCGATTAGCAGAATCGTCCAGCGTGCGTTCCATCCACTGCGTGGAGGCTGTCATCGGCGCATTCATCGCATCGGCCATCAGATATCGGGCCAGCGAACAGATGCGTTCGCTGCGCATGGGATTGCGCTTGTAGGCCATTGCAGATGAACCGATCTGATTCTTTTCAAACGGCTCTTCAATCTGCCGGTCATGCTGAAGCAGGCGGATGTCATTGGCCATGCGATAGCAGCTCTGTGCGATCGAAGAGAGGACGTTCAGAATGCGGCTGTCCATTTTGCGCGGATAGGTCTGACCGCAAACATCAAAGCAGCGGTCAAAGCCGAATTCGGAGGCGATCATCCGGTTCATCTCATCGATTTTCTGTGTATCCCCGTCAAACAGCTCCATAAAGCTGGCTTCTGTGCCGGTTGTACCGCGGCAGCCGAGGAAGGGGATGGAAGCGAGAACGAAGTCGAGCTCTTCCAGATCGGAAACGAAGTCCTGCATCCACAGACAGGCGCGTTTTCCGACGGTGACCAGCTGCGCGGGCTGGTAATGCGTATAGCCGAGCGTCGGCAGCGCTTTATAGCGGCCGGCAAAGTCTGCCAGATTGGTAATGACCTTGAGCAGTTCACTGCGCAGATGGCGCAGGCCGTCGCGATAAAGGATCAGATCGGCATTGTCGGTCACATAGCAGCTGGTCGCGCCAAGATGAATGATTCCACCGGCGGACGGCGCAGCTTTTCCGTATGCATAGATATGCGCCATCACATCATGGCGGACTTCCTTTTCGCGCTGGCGCACACAGTCATAATCAATATCGGTGACATGCGCTTCAAGATCCGCAATTTGGCTGGCGGAAACAGGCAGACCGAGTGCGCGCTCCGCTTTGGCGAGTGCAATCCAGAGCTTGCGCCATGTCTGATAGCGCATGTCGGAAGAAAAGAGATGGAGCATGTAATCAGATGCATAGCGGGAGGAGAGCGGTGATTCGTAACGGTCTGTATTCATGCGTTTTCCTGCTTTCTGATGATGATGCTGTCGCGCTCAGGGCCGACAGATACATAGGTAATCGGGCATCCAATAGCTTTCTCGATGAACAGCACATATTCCTGCGCGGCACGGGGAAGATCCTCCCATTTGCGCACGCCGGAGATATCGCACTTCCAGCCGTCCATATAGTCGATGACGGGAGTGGCGTCTTCAAGCGCAGCGGGAAAAGGAAACAGACTGGTCTTTTCGCTGCCAATCCTGTATGCCGTGCATACCGGGATTCTGTCCATATAGCTGAGCACATCCAGCTTGGTCAGGGCAATTTCGGTGGCTGCCTGAACCTCTGCGCCATAGCGCGTGGCGACCAGATCAATGGGGCCGACGCGGCGCGGACGTCCGGTTTTTGCGCCGTATTCAAAGCCTGCCTGCCGCAGTTTGTCAGCCTCAGCGCCGGACAACTCGCAGACAAACGGCCCCTCGCCCACGCAGGTGGAATACGCCTTGACGACGCCAACGATTCTGTCGATTTTGGCACTGGGCAAACCTGCGCCGATGGGGGCATAGGCTGCAAGGGTATTGGAGGACGTCGTATAAGGATGAATGCCGTAGTCCAGATCGCGAAGGCTTCCCAGCTGGGCTTCAAAGAGAATCCGCTTTCCGGCCTTCTGCGCCTGCCGGAGGAATGCGCCCGTATCGCAGATATAGGGCTTGATCCTTTCGCAGCAGCTTTCCAGCCATGCGTCGATCTCTTCCATAGTGATAGGGACTGCGCCATATACGCCAGCGATCGTCAGGTTTTTCCAGGCAAGGAGGTCGGCGAGATGTGTGCGCAGCTTTTCAGGATAGAGCAGTTCGCCGGCAAGCACGGTCTTTTTTTGATACTTGTCGGCATAGAACGGCGCAATGCCCTGCCGGGTTGAGCCGTACTTTTTATCGGCCAGACGCGCTTCTTCCAGCTCGTCAAGCAGTCTGTGCCACGGAAGAAGCAGGGAAGCGCGGCTGCTGATCTTCAGGTTATCGGGCGTAAGGGATACGCCCTTGTCCATGACGTCCTGCATCTCAAGCCAGAGGTTTTCGGGATCAAGCGCTACGCCGTTGCCCAGAATATTGACCACACCCTGCCGGAAGATGCCGGAAGGCAGCAGATGCAGCGCGAATTGGCCATGTTCATTGATGACGGTGTGACCGGCGTTGCCGCCGCCCTGATATCGCACGACGACGTCATACTCCTGTGTCAGCAGATCGACCATGCGGCCTTTGCCTTCGTCGCCCCAGTTAACGCCCACGATTGCACAGTTTGCCATGAAGATTCCTCCTATTATACTGCGTTGATGGTGGAGATGCTTGGAACGATGTCCTCAAGCACGTCGAGCAGAATTCTGACGGTATCCAGAGAGGTGAATATGGTTACGCCGTTGCGCACTGCACAGCGGCGGATTTCAATGCCGTCCGCATGATGCGAACCGGCGAGAACAGCGCGCGTATTGATAATGTAACTCACATAGCCGGAAAGGATTGCCTCTGGGATATCGTCGCTGCCCTCGCTCAGTTTGCCGCATACGCGCGTGCGGATACCATGATGCTTCAGGAAGGCGGCAGTTCCGGAAGTGGCCTGGATGCTGAAGCCCAGCTGATAGAAGCGCTTCATCAGCGGGAGCGCCTCTTCCTTATCCTCGTCGGCAATGGTGGCGAGCACGGTGCCGTACTGCCTGATTTTCATGCCGCTGGCCTGCAGCGCTTTGTAAAGTGCGCGATTGAGTTTATCGTCATAGCCGATGGCTTCGCCC
Source organism: Christensenellales bacterium (assembly GCA_036297385.1). Classification (GTDB taxonomy): domain Bacteria; phylum Bacillota; class Clostridia; order Christensenellales; family Aristaeellaceae; genus Ventricola. Next base: position 43,629 of record JAXJLD010000079.1, read on the forward strand.
GTGGATTTCATCTCAGGAGAGAGATAAGCGTCCATGCCGTCGAGCTTGGCAAAGGAGAATGCAGGCGTTTTGACATACCAGCGTGCTTTGTCTGCCGGAATCATGGACATGATGCCCTGATCCCGCAGGCTCTGACCGAGCATGACACGGGTCGCGATGCTCACCAATGGGAAGCCGGTGGATTTGGACAGGAAGGGCACGCTTCGGCTGGCGCGCGGATTGACCTCGATGACATATACGGCGTCGTCTTTGTCAACGATGAACTGGATATTGAACAGACCGCGGATACCGATGCCCAATCCGAGCCTTGTCGTGTAATCGGCGATGGCGTCGCGCACATTCTGACTCAGGCTCAGCGGCGGATAAATGCTTGTGCTGTCTCCGGAGTGTACGCCTGTGCGCTCAACCAGTTCCATGATGCCGGGGATGAACACCTGTTCACCGTCGCAGATGGCGTCCACCTCGACCTCTTTGCCGATGGAATACTTGTCAACCAGAACGGGTTTGTCTTCATCAACTTCTACGGCGTTTTTGAGATAATGACGCAGCGATTCTTCGCCGGACACAATCTCCATGGCGCGTCCGCCGAGCACGAAGCTGGGACGGACGAGGACGGGATAGCCGATTCTTGCTGCTGTTTCCACGCCGCTTTTGATATCCGTGACCGCTGCGCCAACGGGATGAGGGATGCCAAGAGAAGTGATGACCTCTTCAAACGCATAGCGGTCTTCGGCGCGGTTGATGGCCTCGCAGTCTGTGCCGATGATGCGTATGCCGCGCGCTGCAAGCGGGGCGGCGAGGTTGACGGCTGTCTGCCCGCCGAGCGTGCAGATCACACCGCAGGGCTTTTCCAATTCCACGATATTGCAGACCTCTTCTACGGTCAGCGGCTCAAAATAGAGCTTATCGGCGGTGGTATAGTCGGTGGATACGGTTTCGGGGTTATTGTTGATGACGATGGCTTCGTATCCCGCCTCCTGAATGGCATGAATGGCATGGACGGTGGAGTAATCAAATTCCACGCCCTGACCAATGCGTATGGGGCCTGAACCCAGTACGATGATCTTGGGTTTGTCCGATATGATGGATTCGTTCTCGGTTTCATAGGTCGAGTAGAAATAGGGCACATAGCTGTCAAACTCGCCTGCGCATGTGTCGATCATCTTGTACACGGGCTGAATGCCATACTGTTTGCGCAGCGCGCAGACTTCATCCTCGGTCATTTTCCAAAGCTCGGCAATGTAGGCGTCGGAGAAGCCCCAGCGCTTGGCTTCCCGTAAAAGTTCCGGCGAGACGATACCGGGTTCCAGCTCCTTTTCAAAATCGACGATGTGCTTGACCTTGTCCAGGAAGAACATATCAATGCCGGTGATCGAACAGATGCGCGAGTGATCGACGCCCATCCACATCAGCTGGGAGATGGCATAGAGCCGGTCGTCTGTTCCTTCTTTAATATAGGCGAGCAGATCGTCGACGGTCATATGCTCCTTGTCAAACTTGGCCATGTGCAGGTGCGTATGACCGACTTCCAGCGAGCGAATGGCTTTGAGCAGGCTTTCTTCCATGGTGCGGCCTACGCTCATCACTTCGCCGGTGGCTTTCATCTGCGTGGACAGTCGATTGGAAGCGAGGGTAAACTTGTCAAACGGAAAACGCGGCAGCTTCGTGACAACGTAATCCAGCGCCGGTTCAAAGCAGGCGGGCGTATTAGCGAGCATGATCTCATGCAGATGAAGACCTATGGCGACTTTGGCAGAGACGCGGGCAATGGGATATCCGCTGGCCTTGGAGGCGAGCGCAGAGGAACGCGAAACACGCGGATTGACTTCGATCACATAGTAGGAAAAGGATTGCGGATCGAGTGCAAACTGTACGTTGCAGCCGCCCTTTACGCCCAGCGCACGAATGATCTTCAGCGCGCTGTCACGGAGCATGTGGTATTCCTTATTGGTCAGCGTCTGGCAGGGGGCGACAACAATGGAATCGCCCGTATGGATGCCGACGGGATCCAGATTCTCCATCGAGCAGACGGTGATCGCCGTGTCGTTTGCATCGCGCATGACTTCAAACTCAATTTCTTTATAGCCCTTGATGCTCTTCTCAAGCAGCACCTGATGAACAGGAGAGAGCGCAAGGGCGTTTTTCATCATGGCGGTAAGTTCGTCGTCATCGCCGGCAAAGCCGCCGCCCGTACCGCCGAGCGTGAATGCGGGACGCAGAATGACCGGATAGCCGATTTCATGCGCAGCCAGAAGTGCTTCCTGGGTGGAATAGGTGATGCGGGAGGGCACGACGGGTTCGCCGATGCGCGTACACAGCTCTTTGAAAAGCTCACGATCCTCTGCGGTTTCAATGCTTTTGGCATCCGTACCCAGCAGCTCAATGCGGCATTCATCAAGCACCCCCTTTTTCGCCAACTGCATGGCGAGATTCAGTCCGGTTTGCCCGCCGATGCCGGGAATGATCGCGTCCGGGCGTTCATAGCGGCAGATGCGCGCAACATATTCAAGGGTCAGAGGCTCCATGTAAACCTTGTCTGCAACGGAGGCGTCGGTCATGATGGTGGCAGGATTGGAATTGGCGAGGATAACCTCGTATCCCTCTTCACGCAGGGCAAGACATGCCTGCGTGCCGGCATAGTCAAATTCTGCTGCCTGACCGATGACAATCGGGCCGGAGCCAATCACGAGCACCTTGCGGATGTCGGTGCGTTTAGGCATGGCATTTCGCCTCCTCCATCATGGATATAAAGCGTTCAAACAGGTGATCGCTGTCCTGCGGACCGGGTGCGCTCTCGGGGTGGTACTGCACGCTGAACACGCGATCTTGAGGACAGGCAAGCCCTTCGATGGTGTTGTCCAGCAGATTGAGATGTGTGATTTCAAGCGGGGTTGCCTGGATGCTTTGCGCATCCACGGCGTAGCTGTGATTCTGGCTGGTCATTTCAATTCGTCCTGTTTTGAGATCCATGACAGGATGATTTCCTCCTCGATGACCGAACCCCAGCTTGTACGTTTTTGCGCCGTAGGCCAGTGCGATCATCTGATGCCCGAGGCAGATGCCGAACATCGGGACTTTTCCGCGAAGCGAGCGAATCAGTTCAATGACGGGCGTGACGTCTTCGGGGTCGCCCGGGCCGTTGGAAAGGAATACGCCGTCCGGATGCATGAATTCGATTTCATCTGCTGTAATGGTTGGCGGTACGATGGTCACGTTGCAGCCGTGTCTGTTCAGGCTGCGGATGATATTCAGCTTGACGCCGCAATCCACGGCAACCACACAGAAGCGATGGTTGGACGTGCGGGCATACCAGCGCTTTTTGCAGGCAACGCGGAAAACGGCGTCGTGTGCAATGGGCGCAGCAAGGAGATGCTCAAGGGCTTCTTCCTTGGGTGTGGCGATACTGGTTAGAATGCCTCTGCGCGTGCCAAAGGCCCGAATGCTGCGGGCGAGCATTCGGGTATCGACGCCGGTCAGACCGGGGATGTTGTTTTCTTCCAGGAATTCGCTGAGCGTGCGCGTGCAGCGGAAGTTGGAAGGCATGTCATTGTAATCGCGGACGATCAGCCCTCCGAGCGTTGGGCTTTTGCTTTCAAAATCTTCGTCGGTGATCCCGTAATTGCCAATCAGCGGATAGGTCATAACCACGAATTGATCTGTATAGCTCGGATCAGAGGCGAGTTCCTGATAGCCTGTCATGGATGTATTGAACACAACCTCACAAATGCGCTCACAGGATGCTCCGAAGCCATAGCCCGGATACTCGCTGCCATCTTCAAGGACGAGCTTTCTGTCAAATGCTTTCATCGCGGAATCCCCTCATTCCCATTCAACTGTTGCCGGCGGCTTGGTCGTGACGTCATAAACGATACGGTTGACATGCGGAACCTCATTGACGATGCGGGCAGAAATCCTGGAAAGGAGATCATAGGGAAGCCGTGCCCAATCCACGGTCATAAAATCATCCGTCGTGACAGCGCGGATGGCGAGAACGAATTCATGCGTACGTTCGTCTCCCATCACGCCGACCGTGCGCGTATTGGTCAGCACGGTGAAGAACTGATTGACCTTCCGATCAAGACCGCTTGCGGCGATTTCCTCGCGCAGGATGGCGTCGGATTCGCGGACGGTGAAGAGTTTTTCCTCCGTCACTTCCCCCATGATGCGAATGGCAAGTCCGGGACCGGGGAAAGGCTGCCGCCAGACCATATCGTGCGGCAGGCCCAGCGCTTCGCCGACGCGGCGTACCTCGTCTTTGAAGAGCATGCGCAGCGGTTCAATGACGCCGCCGGTAAAGCGCTGCGAAACGTCATCCGGCAGACCGCCAACGTTGTGATGGGACTTGATGACTGCGCTGCCCTTGACACAGCCGGATTCGATCACGTCCGGATAGATGGTCCCCTGCGCGAGAAAAGTGACGCTATGCAGCTTTCTTGCCTCGTCTGCAAAACAGGAGACGAATTCTGCGCCGATGCGTTTGCGTTTGGTTTCTGGATCCGATACGCCGCGAATCTGATCGAGGAAGCGTTTTTTTGCATCGCAGACGATGAGGTTAACGGGAAACTGTTTCGTGAACACCTCCCGCACAGAGTCGGTTTCTCCTTTGCGCATGAAGCCGTGATCGACGTATACGCAGGTCAGCCTGCTGCCGATCGCGCGGCTGATGAGCGCAGCGGCGACGGAGGAATCCACACCGCCGGAGAGGCCGAGCATCACACGACCGTTTTCGCCGACTTGCGAGCAGATGGAGGAAACGGCCAGTTCGATGACAGCGTCCATTGTCCAGTCGCCTGCGCAGCCGCAGATGTGGTACAGGAAGTTTTGAAGCAGCAGACTGCCCTCCTCGCTGTGCGTGACCTCCGGATGGAATTGCACAGCGTAGATCTTTTTATCCGGATTCGCCATTGCGCAGAAGGCACAATTGTCGCTGGAGGCGATGGACGAAAAGCCTTCTGGAGCCTGCGTGACGTGGTAGGTATGGCTCATCCACATGATGGACTGCGGCTTCATGCCGGTACACAGCGGGACGGAAGTATCAAAACTGACTTTGACACGGCCATATTCTCTGTCTTTTGCCCGCTCAACCACGCCGCCAAGCGTATGCGCAGTCAGCTGCATGCCATAGCAGATGCCAAGCACCGGAAGCCCCAGCTCGTAGAGCATGGGATCGACGCGCGGCGCATCGCTGTCTGTGACGCTGGCAGGGCCGCCTGAGAGAATCAGGCCGACCGGCTTTCTTCTTTGGATTTCCTCAACGGAAACACAAAAGGGAACAACCTCGCAGAAGACGTGCGCCTCCCGCACGCGGCGCGCGATCAGCTGTGTATATTGTGCGCCGAAGTCGAGAATGAGAATACATTGAGGCATGGGAAGCTCCTTTCTTACATCCCGCTGGCACCATAATTGGCGAGCACGCGGGCAGAGGGATCGTCTACATTGCAGCCAGGCCAGGCTTTGTTGGGCATCCAGAAATCCGCAACCATCTGAGACTGACCGGGATAAAAGACCTCAAACAGCTCGCGATAGAGCAGGCTTTCCTTGGTGAAGGGGGCGGCGTGTGTGTAAGCCTTGCAGCGCCCGGCTGCTTCTTCGTCTGTATACTGCGTTTGCGCGTATGCTTTCAGATCATCGACCATCGAATGACCGACAGCATCGGAGAATGCTGCCTTTTGCCGCCAGAGGATGGCTTCGGGCAAAAGGCGATCGGCTTCAAATGCCTTGCGGATCAGATACTTGCCCATGTGATGACGGTTCATTTTGAGCGCAGGATCGATGCTCATGGCATAGCGGACAAAGGCCAGATCACCGAAAGGAACGCGCGCTTCCAGCGAGTTCACGCTGATGCAGCGGTCTGCGCGCAGAACATCATACATGTGAAGCTCACGGATACGCTTTTCTGCCTCCTGCTGAAAGGCATATGCGTCAGGGGCAAAGTCGGTATATTTGTATCCAAAGAGTTCGTCTGAGATTTCTCCGGTCAGCAGCACCCGGATGTCTGTATGCTCGTGAATATACCTGCACACAAGATACATACCGATGCTTGCGCGGATGGTTGTGATATCGTAGGTTCCCAGCAGCTCAACGACTGTGGGCAATGCGTGAATCACATCCTGCTTCGTGATGATGACTTCTGTATGCTCGCTGCCGATGTAATCGGCCGCCATGCGGGCATACTTGAGATCGATGGCGTCGGCGTCCATGCCGACAGCAAAGGTGCGAATCGGCTTTTTCAGTTCGCGCTGCGCAATTGCACAGACAAGAGATGAATCGAGTCCGCCGGAAAGCAGAAAGCCCAACGGCGCATCTGCGTCCAGACGTTTCCTGACGCCTTCGATCAGAAGATCGTGAAGCTTCGCACAGACCATCTGCTCATCATCCATGGAGAACCGGTCGACATGAGCGGGATCGGCATAGCGGATGAACTCTCCGTCCACCCAGTAACATCCCGGAGGAAAGGGGACAATGGTTTTGCAAAGGCCGAGCAGGTTTTTCGGTTCGCTGGCAAACGCCATGCCGCCATCTGACAATTCGCCGTAGTACAGCGGACGAATCCCAATGGGGTCGCGCGCAGCGATCAGCGTGTCTTTTTTTGCGTCGTAGAGGATGAGCGCAAACTCGGCATCCAGCGCCTTAAACATATCAAGGCCATATTCATGGTAAAGGGGAAGCAGGATTTCGCAGTCAGACTGACTGACAAAGCTGTATTTTGTCATCAACCGCTTACGGAGCGGGCGAAAACCATAAAGCTCGCCATTGCAGACGACAGCATCGTTTTCCAAACGAAAGGGCTGCATGCCGTGCTCGTCCAGCCCCATAATCGCCAGACGATGAAAGCCGAGACAGCCGCATGGAAGCTCAATCAGGCGGCTCATATCGGGTCCGCGGGAAATTGTGCGATTAAAGCACGCGCGAAGCGTTTTCTCAGGAATGGATTTGCTCAGCACACCGAAAATGGAACACATAAAAAGCACCTCCGTTTTAAGACGGCGAATACATCCTGTATTTCAGGACGAATGCCGTCTGTTCGTGGTGCCACCTGATTTGCTTCTTAGTGGGCCGATTCAGCCCCGGCGGTGATAACGTGCCGCCAGCACGCCGCTCCTACTTGCTCTGCTTTGGGTTTGGGCTTGGAAGGGTTCTTCGCCCGGCAGGAGCACGGGGTTTCCATCGTCGCCCGCTCTCTTTAGCTGCCTTGACCGGGGTACTTTGCTTCTTCATCGCTTTTTGTATTCGATTCGGCTGAATTTTAGCACCATATGTGCCGCAGCGTCAATATGGAAAAATCACAAAAATGGGAGAGCAATGATATAAACTTTCACATTTGTTTAAAAATTGATTCAAAGTTGATGATAAGTGAAAGAAAAATTGAAATTCCGGCAAATTATAGATTGACAAGAAAAAAGTGCTCTGCTATGATTTCTGCGTTAAAAATTGAAGAAGGCATGAAAAGCCTTGCAGGCAGAATGGAGAATACAGTGGGATTGACCTTGAAAGGAGTGGCTTACGCGGTATGAAGAAATACATCTTTGTAACGGGCGGCGTCGTGTCCGGGCTTGGCAAAGGGATTACGGCTGCATCACTGGGAAGACTGCTGAAGGCGAGAGGGCTCAAGGTGGCCGCGCAGAAACTGGATCCCTATATCAATGTTGATCCCGGAACCATGAGCCCTTATCAGCATGGCGAGGTGTATGTCACAGAAGACGGTGCAGAAACCGATCTGGATCTGGGTCATTACGAGCGGTTTATCGACGAAGACCTGAATCAGTATTCCAACCTGACGACGGGCAAAGTCTATGCCAACGTGATTACGCGCGAGCGTCAGGGCAGCTATCTGGGCAATACGGTTCAGACGATTCCGCACATTACCGATGAAATCAAGCGATTCATCTACAGCGTAGGCGACAAGACGGATGCGGATGTGGTGATTACGGAGATTGGCGGAACCATTGGCGATATGGAGAGTCAGCCGTTTATCGAGGCGATTCGGCAGGTTGGCCTGGAGGTTGGCAAGGAGAACGCACTGTACATTCATGTGACCCTCGTACCGTATCTCAAGGCGTCCGGCGAGCATAAATCCAAACCCACACAACATTCTGTCAAAGAGCTTCAGGGACTGGGCATAGCGCCGGATTTGATCATTCTGCGCGTAGACGAGAAAATCACGGATGAAAGCATTTTTAGAAAGATTGCCGGTTTCTGCAATGTGAAACCGGATTGTGTGATTGAGAATCTGACGCTGCCCGTGCTTTATGAAGCGCCGCTGATGCTTGAAAAGGCTAATCTCTCTGACATTGTCTGCCGTGAATTGGGCATCCGTGCGCCGGAGCCTGAACTTGAAGAGTGGAAAAAGCTGATTGAGAGAATCAGGCATCAGAGCAGCAGGGTAACGATCGGTCTTGTTGGGAAGTATGTGCAGCTGCATGATGCGTATCTCTCCGTGGCTGAAGCGCTGCGTCATGCCGGCTATGCGCTGGATACAAAAGTGGATATTGATTGGATTGATTCGGAACTGATTACGGAGCGATCTGTAGATCAGCTTCTTGGCCAGGTGGATGGCATCATTGTACCGGGCGGATTTGGAGGCCGCGGAATTGAAGGGATGATTCTGGCTGCCCAGTACGCCAGAGAGCAGCATAAGCCATACTTCGGGATCTGCCTGGGTATGCAGATTGCTGTGATCGAGTTTGCGCGCCATGCTGCGATGCTGGAGCATGCCAATTCCGGTGAGTTTGACGAATGCTCGCCGCACAAGGTGATCGACTTTATGCCGGGGCAGAATGACGAAATTGATAAAGGCGGAACGCTGCGCCTGGGCAGCTATCCTTGCAATCTTTTACAGGGGAGCACAATGGAACGCTGCTATGGCGCACGACAGATTGTGGAGAGACACCGCCATCGCTATGAGTTCAACAATGCATACCGGGATAGACTCCGGGAGGCCGGCATGACGCTCAGCGGCTTGTCGCCGACGGGCAGACTTGTGGAAGCAGTTGAATTGACAGATGAAGCGTTCTATGTCGGCGTACAGTATCATCCTGAGTTCAAAAGCAGACCGAACAAAGCGCATCCTTTGTTTCTGGGGTTTGTCAAAGCGGCGAAGGAACTGAAAGAGAATGCGTGATCGGGAATGAGGAATATGCATGAGACAGACAAGAGCATTTTTTGTGCCGGATTATTATGAGCGTTTTATCTGCAAAGCGGATACCTGCCGGGCGAACTGCTGTCATGGATGGTGCATTACCGTTTCCATGCAGGATTATTTCAATTTGCTCAGCGTCCCTTGCTCAAAGCGGCTTAGAGATAAGCTCGATGTATCTCTTCATGTGGTTAAAAATGCTGACCCGCAGCGCTATGCTCAGATTCTGCCAAACTGGGAAGGAAACTGTCCTTTGCAGCAGGAGGACGGGCTTTGTGGTCTGCAGGTTGAATGCGGGGAACAGATGCTTTCTTCAACCTGCAGGTATTATCCCAGGGGAATCCGGACGGCATTTGACGACGAATGCTGTCTGAGCGGAAGCTGTGAAGGGGTGCTTGAAACGATGTTTGAAAGTATGGAACCCATTCGATTCAGAAAAAAGGAACTGTCTTTTGATATGGAACTGCCCCAGCGCAGCGAACAGGGCTGCGCTGCTGATGAAGACAGAAGCATTCAGGGGGCGTGGTTTGGCGTTCTTCAGGATCGCACGGATCCGTTGGAGATTCGGTTGATGCGTCTTGGTCACGTAGCCCAAGCGCTTACACGGCGCAATGGGGATTCCGTGACAGGAATCATTAAGGAGGCTCTGGCGACGTTTGAGCCGGAGCAGGCTTTGGATGATGAACTTCTGACCGGATATGGCGTGCAGATGGAAATCCTTCAGCTCATGGCAGGCTGGAGCGAAGGAATCCGGCCGTTGGTGTATAAGGCGCTTGACGTCTTTGGGATGTCTCCGGAAGAAATGGATTCACAGAAGGCGATACAGGCGCATGCGCGCTATCTGGCCTGCAAAGCGCATTTTGAACAGGCGTATCCCATGTGGCAGGTATACTTTGAACATATGCTCGTCAACCATATTCTGTATCAGGGATATCCGTATTCTCAGCGGCATGAAAGCATATGGGATGAATACACGGCGATTTGCGCGCTCTATGCATTACTGCGTGCACTGACAATCGGATGTCTGGCAGAATCCGAGAATATGGAGGACTTTGTCGATGTATGTGCTGCAGCGTTTAAGCTGTTCGATCATTCTGGCTTTGATCACAACGTGATGGTATTTCTGCGGCAGATTGGGCTTTGCGATGAAAGGGCGATGCGCGTTCTGTGCGTATGCTGAGGAGGAAAGCATGCAGAGAGGTCTTCGTGAAGAATGCGGTGTGTTTGGAATCATTGAAAAACAGCAGGCGGAGGTTGCCAGAAGCGCATATTCAGGGTTGTATGCATTGCAGCATCGCGGGCAGGAAAGCTGCGGAATTGCAGTTTCAAGCGATGGGGTGTTTCGTCAGCATCGTGGAGACGGCCTTGTTGGAGAAGTGTTTTTACAGGATGCTTTTGACCATCTGGGCCGGGGAGAAATCGCCGTTGGTCATGTGAGATATTCAACGACCGGCGGCAAGAATCCAAACAATATTCAGCCGGTTGTTGTCTGCCATATAAAAGGAAATATGGCACTATGCCACAATGGAAATCTGGTCAATGCGAATTCGCTGAGAAAAGAGCATGAACTAAGTGGAGCGATTTTTCATGGCACAACAGATACGGAGTCAATGATCTACACGATCATCCGTGAACGGTTGCATACAGCATCGACGGAAGAGGCGGTTGCCTGCGCTATGCCTCGCATTCAGGGGGCGTATTCCTGTGTGCTGATGACTGCGACAAAGCTGATTGCCTTTCGTGATCCGATCGGCTTCAGGCCGCTTTGTTATGGACAGACCGATGATGGCGCATATGTTGTGGCTTCCGAAAGCTGTGCGCTGGATGCGGTTGGCGCAGAATATGTTCGTGATGTCGATCCCGGTGAAATCATGGTGTTTTCCAAGGATGGAATGAAGTCCGATCGAAGGCATTGCGGAAGAAGCGCGTCCTTATGCGTATTTGAATACATCTATTTTGCAAGATCGGATTCTGTGATGGCGGGAACTGGCGTACATGCGGCAAGGCTGGAAGCGGGACGCGATCTGGCGAAGGAAAAGCCGGTTCAGGCGGACGTTGTGATTGGCGTACCGGATTCGGGGATAGACGCTGCGATTGGCTATTCTCAGGAAAGTGGAATTGCATATGGGATTGGCTTCCTGAAAAACAAATACATCGGACGCAGCTTTATTGCCCCGACACAGCAAATGCGTGAGAATGCAGTGAAGATCAAGCTCAATGTGATTGCTGAGACGGTGAAGAACAAGCGCGTCATACTCATTGATGATTCGATTGTTCGAGGCACAACGTCCAGGAGGATTGTTCGTCTGCTGAGAGAGGCAGGGGCAAAAGAGGTACATATGCGGGTATCCTCGGCGCCATTCAGATACCCTTGCTTTTTCGGGACAGATGTAGATTCCAGGGAGAACCTGATTGCATGCCGGTTGAGTACGGACGATGAAATCGCACGGGAGATAGGCGCAGATTCGTTGGCCTATCTGAGTGTGGAATCGGCGCACCGGATTTCCGGCGATGATGCGGGTACATTTTGTGATGGATGCTTTACCGGGGTTTATCCCATTGCGATTCCGGCAGGACAGGGGAAGAATAGATTTGAGCAGCATATTCACAGGTAAGCGCAAACGCGTACAGGAGGTACGAAAATGAGAATTCTGGACCAGCTTTACGAAGGAAAAGCCAAGAAGGTATTCGCTACAGGCGATCCGCAGCTGCTTGTTGTGCGGTATAAAGATGATGCGACGGCATTTAATGGGCTAAAAAAAGGCACCATCAGCGGAAAGGGCATCATCAATAATCAGATGAGCAATTTCTTTATGCAGAAACTTGAGGCGGAGGGCATTCAAACGCACTTTGTGAAAGAGCTCGATAAACGGGAAACGCTGGTGAAGAAGGTCTCTATTGTGCCGCTGGAGGTGATTGTGCGCAACATTGCCGCGGGTTCTTTTTCAAAACGATATGGTGTGGAAGAGGGATTGGAATTCAAGCAGCCGACAATCGAGTTTTCCTACAAAAATGACGCGCTTGGCGATCCTCTGATCAATGAGTATCATGCAGTGGCACTTTCACTGGCGACACGTAAAGAAATTGAGCAGATTAAGCGCTATGCGTTTGAAATCAATGATTTCCTGAAAAAGTTCTGGAAGGAATGCGGCATTACGCTGGTGGATTTCAAGCTTGAATTTGGGCGGCTTGAAAACGGAGCCATTGTCCTTGCAGATGAAATCAGTCCGGATACCAGCCGGCTATGGGACAGTAAAACACATGAAAAGCTGGACAAGGATCGTTTTCGTAGAGATCTGGGCGGCGTTGAGGAAGCATACGATGAAGTGATGAAAAGAATGATGAGGCATGAATAAACAGAAATTGGAAAACAGAGATAAGCCGATCATTGGTATTGTTCCTCTGGTTGACTTGCAGAGGGGAAGCTACTGGATGCTACCCGGATATATGAAGGGAATTGAACTGGCGGGCGGATTCCCGGTGATGCTTCCGTTGACGTCGGAGGATGAGGACATTCTTCGGATGGTACGTCTTTGTGACGGCATTCTGTTTACCGGAGGTCAGGATGTTGAGCCGCAGGTGTACGGTGAAGAAAAAGCGGAGGCATGCGGTGAGTGCTGTCCGGAACGCGACCGGATGGAAATCATGCTGTTCAAAGAGCTGCTCAAGGACGATAAGCTGGTTTTGGGCATATGCCGGGGTATCCAGCTATTTAACGCATGCCTGGGCGGGACGCTATATCAGGATTTGCCTTCACAGCATGCATCGCAGGTTTGCCATAGACAGTTTCCACCGTATGACGAGCCGGTGCATGAGGTGATTTTGCAGAAACATACGCCTCTTCAGGAATTGCTTGAAAAGTCGGTGATGCAGGTGAACAGCTATCATCATCAGGCGATTCTGACTCTATCAGATCAGCTCGAAACGATGGCCGTTGCGGAGGATGGTATTGTCGAAGCGGTATATCATCCCAGAAAATGCTTTGTTTGGGCGGTACAGTGGCATCCGAAGTTCTTTTTTATGAAGGATCCGGATAGCTTGAAGATTCTCAAGGCGTTTGTATCCGCAGCACGAAACAGAGATGTGATGAACGAAACCCGGTCAAAGTGATAAAGGCAGATGCTTCGCTGAGTTTTTCGCAAGCATCTGCTTTTGTATGACAGGCTGAAGATTGTGACAGCTTCATCCTGTATAGATTCTCTGCAAATGGGTCAGGATTCTGAGAGATTGTTTAGGAGGAATATGCGATGTGCGGTATCGTTGGTTATGTAGGTGTGAAGCAGGCTGCGCCAATTCTGTTATCAGGCTTGATGAGACTTGAGTATCGGGGATATGACAGTGCATTCATGAACAGCCGCGCGCTGTTCGGGATACGCTTTCACCGAGAATCAAGGAAGATGAGCAGGGCGAATACATTGATCTGAGTGAACTGCCGTGGAAACAGGAGGATTTTGCTGAATTATCACGTGTTGTAATCGTTGGCTGCGGATCTGCGTACCATGTCGGCTGTGCAGCCAGATATGTCATAGAGAGTTTGGCTGCGATTCCATGCGAGGTGGATTTGGCGAGCGAATTCAGATATCGCAGCCCGATTATGGATGAACAGAGCCTGGTGATCATCATCAGTCAAAGCGGAGAAACGGCAGACAGTTTGGCTGCGCTGCGGCTGTGCAAGGAACGCGGGGTGAAGACACTGGCGATTGTGAATGTTGTTGGTTCTTCCATTGCCAGAGAGCTGGTTGTGGGCATTGCTACACAGCCGGATTTATTTGAGAAAGTGATGTCCAATATGGTGGAGGTAAGGAGCCGGGGCGCGTATCTCTTTGGGCTGACGACATATGGACAGTATGCTATTGAAGACATTGTGAATTTTACGGTGTATGTCCCGCGTACGGAGAAACTGTTCTCCACTTCTCTGGCCATCATTCCACTCCAACTCTTGGCATATTATATCAGCTGTGCCAAAGGACTCGACGTGGATAAGCCGCGCAATCTGGCCAAAAGCGTGACGGTTGAGTAATACAATATGGACTGTTTCCCGTTAAGCAGACAATGAAAAAAATG
>JAXJLD010000080.1:0-3850 GCA_036297385.1 Christensenellales bacterium
AGAAGGGACTGAAGCCTGCCGCGCCCAGTGGGCGAAGCAGGCAGGCGGAATGTCGGAAATCGCAAGGGGAACGCGCTCCGCTGAGGCCAGAGGGACTGGGGGGAGTTTCGATTCTCCCCCCAAGCCCCTCTGGACGCCCCTTCCCCCCTGCAAACGATCAGGGCTGCGGCCCTGAACCCAAGGGGATGGCCGAGGGCTGGGTGGAAAGTCGGGGATTGCAGGAATTTAGCACAGGGCAGGTTTCATTTGAGTGAAGGGGTTTGGATACCAAACAGCAAAAAAACGCCCGCACGGCAGCAGCCTATGCGGGCGTTGATCATGATGCGGTTTTCAGCGGGGTTACTTCTCCGTGATGATCTTTTTGAGATCGGCGATGGCCGATTTCATCTCGCCGCCTTCCTCAAGCATCTTGCCCACCTTGTCGCAGGAGTTGATGATTGTGGAGTGGTCGCGGCCAAACGCATCGCCGATGCGCGGCAGGGAGAGGCCGGTCATCTCGCGCGTGAGGTATACCGCCACATGGCGCGCCAGCGCGATTTCCTTCTTGCGGGAGTTGCCGCGCAGCATGGTGCTGCTCAGGCTGTAATAGTCCGCCACGCAGTCGATGATGAGATCCGGCGTGATGCGCTTGGGATCGCGCACCACCGCGATGTCGTGCAGCGCGTGGGCAATCACCTCTTCGTCGATCTCGCAGCGGTTGAGCTTGGCATAGGCGTTCACGCGGATGAGGGAGCCTTCCAGCTCGCGGATGTTGCTCTCCACGCGCCCGGCGATCAGCTCCAGCATCTCGTCGCTGATCTCAATGCCCTCGTTTTCCGCTTTCTTGCGCAGGATGGCGATACGGGTATCGAAGTCCGGCTTCTGAATATCCGCGATCAGGCCCCACTCGAAGCGGGAGCGCAGGCGCTCTTCCAGACGCGCAATCTCGCGCGGCGGCTTATCGGAGCTGATGATGATCTGCTTGCCTGCGGAGTGCAGCGCATTGAAGGTGTGGAAGAATTCCTCCTGCGTGGAATCGCGTCCGGCGATGAACTGAATATCGTCCAGCA
Organism: Christensenellales bacterium; assembly: GCA_036297385.1. Lineage (GTDB taxonomy): Bacteria > Bacillota > Clostridia > Christensenellales > Aristaeellaceae > Ventricola. The sequence continues at coordinate 1,050 of JAXJLD010000080.1, forward strand.
TCAGCACGTCCACGTTGCGGAAGCGGCTGCGGAATTCGACGTTCTTGTTGTTCTTGATGGCGGAAACCAGCTCGTTGGTGAACATTTCGCTGGGCAGGTACAGCATACGCATATTCGGGAAGTGATCCTGAATAAAGTGGCCGATGGCGTGCATCAGGTGCGTCTTGCCCAGGCCTACGCCGCCATAGAGGAACAGCGGGTTATACGCCATGCCCGGCGCTTCTGCAACCGCCAGCGAGGCGGCGTGCGCAAAGCGGTTGGACGAGCCGACGACAAAGGTATCAAACGTGGACTTGGGGTTGAAGGTGTTCACGCCCTGAAGCGGCGCCTGATCCTCCTTCTTCTGGCTTTCCTGCCACGCGATACGCTCCTTGACGCTCATCAGCTCCACGGTCATCTCATGCCCGGCGGCCTGCGAGACGGCCTCGGTAATCATGGACAGATAACGCGAGCGGATGGTGTTCTCCGTAAACTCGCTGATGACCTCCAGCGCGAGCTTGTCGTCTACGACATACACCGGCTTGAGCGGCTGGTCGATCCATGTAGTATAGGAGACATTGGCCAGCTCTTCGCGCAGCAGGGCCTTGGCTTTATCCCAAATCTCGACATGATCCATGAAGGCATCCTCCGTAAATATGTGCTCCCCCTGTGGGGAGCAGAGCATATTGATAAACTAGGGATTGTGAACAGACTGTACACATATCCCTGTGGATAAGCTGTGGAAATCAACAAGGCTATCCACAGAATGTGGACAACACCCTCCGTTCTGTGGATAACTTTTTTGACAGCATCCCTATCATATCAAAAAAAAGCCTTGTTTTCAAGGCTTTTTCGGCGATCATTTTTTCGTAAAAAATGCAGTTTGTCCACAGTTGCTCTGCCGAGTGTACAGCAGTTGTCCACAATATCCTGTGGTTGCTGTGCAGGACTATACACAATCATACAGTTTTCCTGACAGGTTTCCTTCATTTTTTGCGCGTGGAGGGGAGAAGATGCGCTGAAAGTTTTTTTGTCATGCGGGCGATTTTTGCGCGAAAAACCGCGCCATTTGTCGATTCGGCGCGGTTCATGTCGATTTTCAGACGTTTTGTGTGCCATCACAGATACCCGCCGTCCACACCCAGCACCTGACCGGTGATGAAGGCGGCTGCATCGGAGAGCAGGAAAGCCGCGGCGTGCGCGACGTCCTCGCCCGTGCCGAGGCGGCCCAGCGGCGTTTCATCCGCCAGAATCTGCTTGGTTTCCTCGCTGTGTTCATCCATCATGCGGGTGTCGATCACGCCCGGGGCGATGCAGTTTACCCGCACGCCGCTGGGGCCCAGCTCCTTGGCGAGCGCCTGCGTCAGACCGATGAGGGCGGCCTTGCTGGCGGAATATGCCGCCTCGCAGGATGCGCCGACGCGCCCCCACATACTGGAAATGGTCACGATGCCGCCGCTTCTGCGGGAAACCATGCCCGGCGCAAGGGCGCGGATGACGTAAAATGCGCCGGAAACGTTCACGTCCATCACCTTGTGCCAGTCCTCATCCGTCATCTCGGTCAGCAATCCGGTATGAGAAACGCCCGCGCACAGAACCAGCGCGTCCACCCGATGATAGAGATGAAGGATCTCCGCGCACATGGCGGCGACATCTTGGCTGTCCGCAAGGTTGCAGCGCACGGCGTGCGCGTCCATGCCCGCCGCACAAAGCTCGTCCGCGAGCGTCTTGGCTGCGTCATAGCCGCGGTGACCGTGCGCCAGCACCGTATAGCCCTCTTGGGCGAGCAGACGCGCACAGGCCGCGCCGATGCCGCCGGATGCGCCCGTCACGAGCGCGATTTTTTTGCTCATGCTGCCTCCTGCCGGGTCACTTGATGCCCTCTGCCGTCCACGTCTCCCAGACATCCGGGCAGAAGCCGACGGTTGCCTTTTTGCCGTTTCGCACGATGGGCAGGCGAAGGAGCTGCGGCTTTTCCATCAGGCCGGAAAGAATCGTCTCCCGGCTCTGGGTGTAGGCGATGACGCTCTCCCGGAACGCCTTGCTCTCTTTATCGCACAGCGCGTCGATTCCGACTGCCGCCGCAACGCTTTCCAGCTCGCGCCGTCCGATGCCGTACTTGAGCACGTCCACGCGCTGATAGGGGATGCGGCGTTCCTTGAAAAAGCGCTCGGCCTTCTGGGTGTCAAAGCCCTTGCCGCAATAGATTTGCAAGCCCATGATGATGCCTCCGTGTTTAGGGGAATATGGGGGGAATGGGGAAAATATAAATCCGCTGCTTTGGACAGCGCGAAGCGAAGAAGGGACTGGAGCCTGCCGCGCCCAGTGGGCGAAACAGGCAGGCGGAACGTCGGAAATCGCAAGGAGCGCCAAGCGCGACTATGCGAGTTTCCCGGGATCGCAGCCCTAACGTATCATCGTGCGCAGCACGGTACACAAGGGGCAGGGAGCGAAGCGTTACCTGTCCCAGAACAAGCCGCTTTTCACCGCGTATCATAGCACGATGATGCGAGTTTCCCGGAATCGCAGTTCCAACGGGAAGCTCATCTGTCATCCTTGCTGCCTACCCCCAGAGGGGGAACGCGCTCCGCTGAGGCCAGAGGGACTGGGGGGAGTTTCGATTCTCCCCCCAAGCCCCTCTGGACACCCCTTCCCCCCTGCAAACGATCAGGGCTGCGGCCCTGAACCCAAGGGGATGGCCGAGGGTTGGGCGGAAAGCCGGGAAATGCAGGGAGCGAAGCGTTACCTGTCCCTGAACAAGCTGCTTTTCACCGCGTATCATAGCACGATGATGCGAGTTTCCCGGAATCGCAGTTCTAACG
>JAXJLD010000081.1:0-5217 GCA_036297385.1 Christensenellales bacterium
CTAAAACCCGCTTGGGGATTTCATCCCCAAACCCTTTCTTCGCTTCGCGCTTACAGCTCGTTTTGATTAGAAAATACGATATGAGCCGAAAAAACAAAATGCAGGCAACGCAGTTTTCCATTGCCTTGCCTGCTCCCCTTTATTCCGCCGCCTCCAGCATATGCTCGATATAAATGCCATACCCGCGCGTTGGATCATTGACCAAAACATGGGTCACCGCGCCGATGAGCCGACCGTCCTGAATGATGGGGCTGCCGCTCATGCCCTGCACAATGCCGCCTGTCTTTTCCAGCAGGCGCACATCCGTCACGCGCAGGATCATATCCTTATGACCGGGCGCATCCTGCCCGAAGCAGCGCAGGATATCCACGCTGTATGCCTCTGGGCCGCCCTCGTCAACCGTAGAGAGAATCGTCGCCTCGCCGGGATGCGCCGTCTCCCGCCCGCCCGCCGGAAGCCCCTGCGGGTAGAGCAGCCCTTCCGGCTGTGCGCTGAGCGTGCCGTAGATGCCGCATACACTATTGCGGCTCAGCGTGCCCATCTGGCGGTTTTCCTTGAGGAAGCTGCCCCGCAGCTCGCCCGCTGCGCCGCTCTCCCCCTTGGTCACGCCCACCACACGCGCCTCCATGATTGCGCCGTCCATCACGGAGAGCATATCGCCCGTGTCGCCATCCACGATGGCGTGTCCCAGTGCGCCGTAGGCCATCGTCTGGGGATCAATGTACGAGAGCGTGCCTACGCCGGCCGTGCTGTCGCGCACCCACACGCCCAGCCTGCGCCGTCCATCCGTCTCGCTCACCGGCACAGCCGCCTGCACCGTGATCTCCTGCCCGCCGCGCAGCACATCCAGCTCTACGCGATCCGCCTGCAAGGCGCTCACACGCTGCGCAAGCTGCTGCGCGCTCCCGACGCGCTCCCCCTGAACCGAGAGGATCACGTCGCCCACGCGCAGCGGTGACGGCTGCTCACGCCGGTTCGCCTTGGAAACCACCAGCACGCCCTGCGTCCTCAGCGCCACGCCCACGGCCTGCCCGCCCGGAATCAGCACGCGCTGCACACTTTCGTCCGCACGCGCCGCCGTCGCCTGTACCGCTGTTTCCGCGCCCTGCGCGCCAACCAGCAGCAGCGCCCCTGTCAGCAGTACAGCGCTTAAACGCCGCCTTCTGATTCTGTCCATCTCTCCCGCCTCCATGAATCATCTTCATGGTCAGCATGGACAGCGCGGACGTTCGTTATGCCGTCATTCCTCCGGCTTATTTTGGTTATCCAAAAGCTGCTGAAGCTCCTGCATGAAGGACTGCACATCCTTGAACTGGCGATACACCGATGCAAAGCGAATATAAGCCACCTCATCGAGATCCTTGAGGCCCTCCATGATGAGCAGGCCGATTTCCTCGCTGGTGACCTCCTGTTCCATCTTGCGGCAGACGCTGGTCTCCACATGGTTCACCAGCTTCTCAATCTCTTCGATGGACACCGGGCGCTTTTCACACGCCTTGAGGATGCCATTGCGCACCTTCGCCGGATCAAACTGCTCGCGGCGCTTATCCTTTTTGATGATGAACACCGGCAGCATTTCGATCTTCTCGTACGTCGTAAAGCGGCGCTGACAGCCTTCACACTCGCGGCGGCGGCGAATGGCGCCGTCCTCCGTCGGGCGGGAATCGACCACGCGGCTCTCGGTACAGTTGCAATATATGCACTTCATGGGGTATTCGACCTCTTTCTTTCCAAATCTGCGCTTTCATTATACCCCCTGCCGCGCAAAAGGTAAACCGTTTTTTCTGCTCACTTTCCGCACGGCCTGCACGGCGGCTGCGCCACCAGAATCACGTCATCCCCGATGCAGGCGATCTGCGGCCACGGGATGCTCATCGCGCCGCGATCCCCGCGCAGCAGGCAGGACATCCCCGCTCCGCCCGGCACGATCAGCGCGCGCATCTGACCGCTGGCCGCGTCAAACTCCAAATCGGACGTGCGCCCCAGAAGCCGCCCGTCTCCGATGCAGATCACGTCCTTCTTTTTCAGCTCGCCAAATGTCATAGGCGCTCCCCTCCGCTCAACGGTTTGATTTTCTTTCCTTCTCCATATGCGCAAGTTCGGAAATTATGACCGCCTCCCGCGAGAATATTTTCCCGTCCGCGCCGTCATAATGCGGGTATCGTTTTCCAGTGAGGAGGATCATTCATGGCGATCGGCAAAGTTGAAATCTGCGGTGTGGACACCTCCACGCTGCCTGTCATCTCCAATGAGCGTATGCGTGAGCTGTTCCCCCGTGTTCACAGCGGCGACGAAGCCGCCCGCGAGGAGTTCATCCGCGGCAATCTGCGTCTGGTGCTCAGCGTGCTTCAGCGCTTCCAGCACCGCTGTGACAATGTGGACGATCTGTTTCAGGTCGGCTGCATCGGGCTGATTAAAGCGCTGGACAACTTCGATGTCACCCAGAACGTGCGCTTTTCCACCTATGCCGTGCCAATGATTATCGGTGAGATCCGGCGCTACCTGCGCGATAACAACGCCATCCGTGTCAGCCGCTCCCTGCGCGACGCAGCCTACAAGGCGCTGGGGATGCGCGATAAGCTCAGCCGAGAGCTGGGGCGCGAGCCGACCGTCGCGGAAATCGCCGCGCGGCTGGAGCTGAGCGAGGAAGATGTGACGCTGGCGCTGGAAGCCATTCAAGACCCGGTCAGCCTGTGCGAGCCCATCGGCGGGGACAGTGCCGACGCGCTGACCATCGGCGATCAGGTGCGCGATGAGAGCATCAGTCAGGAGGGCTGGCTCCAGCACATCGCCATCAGCGAGGCCATGCGCCGCCTGAATGAGCGCGAGCAGCGCATCCTGAGCCTGCGCTTCTTTCAGGGGCGCACGCAGATGGAGGTTGCCGCCGAAATCGGCATCAGCCAAGCACAGGTATCGCGCCTTGAAAAAGCAGCGCTGACCCATATGCGAAAGCTGATCTGATGCTCTATTTCCCGATAACAACGGGCTGTACGCGCGAAGTAAAGAAGGGACTGGGGCCTGCCGCCGCCTGCGGCGGAAACAGGCTCCTGATTTCTTTGCCTCCTTCTTCGTTTCACGCCGGATAAATTGTAAGCATATAAACAGCATGAGACAGTAAACCGTATGCAAATCGCATCAAGACTCCTGCTCATGCACCTGCGCAATGGCCTTCGCAATGACCGGGCAGACCGCCAGTGCTTCCTCCAGCGTATTGCGGTTGTTGCCCACCTCAATGAGCAGCGCACCGGTAGAGATGTGCTGATTGAACCGCCCCGTCTTGACCTTTACCTCCCGCGAAATGCCCTCCACCTGTGCATTCATGGCCTCGGTGATGCGCTCGGCCAGCGCCAAGTTCTTGGGCCAGTCGGGCCGCTCGTCAAAGCCTGCGCCCGTTGCACCCGTTCCCTTGCCCACCAGTAGCATCACATAGGCCATCGTCTGCCCATCCTGCTGCACGCCGTTTGCGCCGTTGTACAGCCCGCTGTACGCATCCCGATGCACATCGAGGATATAGTCGTACCGCTCGCCCGCGTCGCGCCGCGCTTCCAGCATCGCCAGCGACCGCGTGTAAGCGCTGGACAAATTGGGCGGCTCAAAGGCGGTGACATCGTGAACCACGTCAAAGCCCAGCTCCGTCAGGCAACGCGCCAGCTCGCTCCCCACGCGCAGCATATTGCAGCGCTCGTCCCGCGTGCGCCATGTTTCGGTAGGCGTATACTGCGCGTCCTCCGTCATCTCATAGGCTTCCCATGTGTGCGTGTGGTACAGCAGCACGCGCGGTCTTTCCTCCCCGGGCACAGCGGCTGCGGTCAGCACATCCGCCTGCGGCGAGACAACCTCGATGACCAGCGGCACGCGCGCCGCCCGCATCGCCGTGCCGCCCGCGCACACAAGCGCCGCCAGCGCCGTTGCCGCCCATATCCTCTTTCCCCACATCCGCATCCCCCGTCCCGCTTTTTCTTGCACACCGTCCGTTCCCCGGCATACGCTGGAATCATGAGGAATCCCCCTCATAACGACTAAGCCCAAGGAGGCGTGCGCCATGAGCTTTTATTCCTACAAGAACGCAAACTCTACGCATTGTCCGTGCAGCGTCACCGGAAACGAGGTGCTCAACGGTCTGAACGAACGGGTCTGCATTCAAGTACAGCGCGTCTATGACAGTTGTATGTATCAGACGCAGCTGACAGACCAGCGTGTGACGCTCATCAGCTACGGTCTGGTGCCGTCCGCCAACGCCTGCGACTCCACCCCGGAGACCTGCACCCAGCCCGTCATGCCCATCACCTTCGAGAGCTGCCGCTCCACGACGACCGAGGGCGTGCTGCGCAATCTCTCCGTCGAGCGCCTGTGCGACCGTCCCTGCTTCGCCCGCGTGCGCGGTCAGGTCGATCTGCCCATCGACATCCTCTTTACCGACGCAAACTGCCGCGAGTACATCGGCCGCGGTGTAATCACGGTGGATCGCGATGTGATGCTCTCCATCCCCGACGAATCCATTGTCCCCTACAACATCGAGGCGATGGTCTCTGCCATCTGCGTATCCGGTACATACTTGGGCAACAACATCTTCTCTCTGGAGGTCTGCATCACCGTCGTGCTCAAGGTGCTGGCCAAGGTTGAAATGCTGATTCCCAGCTACGGCTACTGCGAAGCGCCTCCCTGCGAGGAATTTGCCAGCGCGGTCTGCGACGAGTTCTTCAGCCTACCACTCTTCCCGCAGGCGCTGTGCGACGAGGACAGCATCCGCGCACGCAACGTGAGCTGCACCTGCGGAAACTACGCCAGCACCACTGGCGCAGGCTGCACCGGAATGCCTTCCTGCCCCAACACGGGCGGCGCCTGCGGATGCCGCTGCCGCTGATACGTCGAAGGGTCGCTTCAAAGCGACCCTTCTTGTTTATGTCGGCACGGTTGGTTTTATACAGGGGATTGGGAAGTATTTGGAAAAGTCCCTAAGTGTTGAGATTCTGCACTGATAATCAGATGAAAATGAAAAACACCCAGCAGATGCTGAGTGGTTGGCTTACAGCGCTCCCGGGCGTTCGTCTCCGCGCTGCTTCCGCCACTGGCGGCGCACGGAGACGAACCTAGCCAAGTACAATGTCGCCCTTGGTCTAGGTCGGCTCGAAAAAATAGCACTTTATCGTGCCAAAAAGAAATCAACCCCACATTTGTGGGGCTGATTTCTTTTTGGAATCCGGCAACGTCCTACTC
>JAXJLD010000082.1:0-40690 GCA_036297385.1 Christensenellales bacterium
TCTGTAGCCTGCCGCCGCCGGTGGCGGAAACAGGCAGGCGGAACGTCGGGAATCGCAAGGAGCGCATTGCGCGACTATGCGAGTTTCCCGGAATCGCAGCCCTAACGTTGCCCATAAGGCGAAGCCGTTCAGGCCAAGCAGTCAGGGAGCGGAGCGTTACCTGACGGGGCTTAGTGCATGGCTGTTTTATGTAAAAACAGCATGATAGAGCGAAGCATGGCATGAATCCTGTAAAAAAGAAAAATCAGGGAATCTCCGGCGGGGGTTTTGCGTCTAATGGGTGTAAAAGCGCTTTACACGAGGCAACACAGGAGGAAAAGAACGATGGACAAAGCCGCATTTGCCGAACAGGTGACGGCGATGCAAAGCAGCCTGTACCGTGTGGCGGCAAGCTACCTACGCGGCGAGAGCGACCGGCTGGACGCGGTTTCCGAGGCCATCGTCAAGGCTTGGGAGAAGCGGCATACGCTGCGCGACGATGCGCTGTTTCGCACATGGATCACGAGAATTTTGATCCGAGAGTGCGTGAATATCCAGCGCAGGCAAAAGCGCAGCGTGCCGGTGGACTGCCTGCCGGAGCGGGAGGCGGATGCGGCGGATGAACGCATCGGCGCACTGCGCGAGGCGCTGGAACGCCTGCCGCAGCGGCAGCGCACGATGATGGTGCTGCACTACATGGAAGGATACGATGTGCGCGAGGTGGCGCGGATGATGGGCACGACCAGGGGCGCGGTGTGCGCGGGACTGGCGAGGGCGCGAAGCAATATGCGCGAGCTGATGGAGGAGGAAGAGACGTGAAACGCGAGGATTGGCAGAGGGTCTATCAGCCGCGGGCGGGGGCGCTGGAGGGGCGCGTGAAGCGGACGCTGGATGCGCTGGATGCGCCGGATGAAAGGAGCGTATGGAAAATGAAAAAGGCCATGACATTGGCGCTTGCGATGGGGCTGTTGCTGGCAGCCGCAGTGGCGCTTGCCGCCGGGGTGATGTTCTCGGAGAAGATGGACGTCAAGACAGCGGCGCGGCAGACGTTGACCGAGCGGTACGGCTTTACGCCGGCGATGGAGGGCTTCTTTGAATGTCGGGTTTCCGGGCCGGGTGATACGGTGACGTTTGTGCCGATGGAGGGCATCGGCGCGGGCATTGAGCGGCGTTTGGGAACGTATACCGTGACCATCGGGGAGAAACGGCAGGCGAAGGCAAGCTGGTCGCACGACGGGGAGACCATCGGGCAGGACACAAGCTCGCCGGTATGGGATACAACCCTGCTGGCCGAGGCGATTGAGCGCAAGGCGGCGGGCGAAGAGTGGGTGGATATTGTGCTGGATGAGGCGCAGACGGCGGTGAACATCACGCCGGAGCAGGCAGTCGATCTGGCGCGGGAGGCAGTCGCGGAGCAGTTTGGCGCACAGGCGCTGGAGGGATGCGTGGCCAACGAGCCGCACCTGTTCATCCGCGGCGTGGAGATGGCGGAGGATGGAAGCGACGCACGGTGCTATCAGGTGCGCTTTGGAGAGAAGAACGGAAGGCGCGACCGATATGATGTGAAGATCGGCGCGAGCAGCGGCGACGTGCTGGAATGTACGGAACTGAAGGACGACGGCGGTGAAGCGGAGGTCTGGAGCCCGGTCGAGCAGGAGGACAACACCGAAGCGAAAGCGCGTGCAGCCATCACCGAGGAACAGGCGGTGCGTCTGGCGAAGGATGCTGTGGCGGAGACCTATTCACTGAGTGTCGATCAGATGGCGCACATGGAACGGGTGGAAGGAAGAGGCGATGCGCTCTATCTGATGCGGGAAAATGTGCCGGTGATGCGGATCTGGTTCTGGACATGGGGTGAGGAAGGCGCATTTGCCGAGGGCGACGGTATGTACAGCGTGGATGTGAATGTGGAGGATGGGACGATTGAGAATATCCTCTATGATTCCACCTTGGGCAGCAACGGATGATGTAAAAGGCGGTCGGGTAAATGCCCGGCCGCCTTTTATGGGAAGGATACGGTTCTTATACTGTTTGTAGTTGAAATCCTTTATTCAGCGCGAAGCGTAGAAGGGGTTTGGGGACGAAGTCCCCAAGCGGGTTTTAGGGCGGCAGCCCTAACGTAGACCTCATCCGTCATCCCTTCGGGATGACACCTTCCCCAAAGGGGAAGGCTAGAAAAGCGGTAAATAGGTGTCAGAATCTTTCGGAATTGGGCGGCTATAAAAAAATAGAGCGCAATTTTCAAAAAAGTGTTTGACAAATCTAACACGTGGTGGTACAATCCCAATGTGTTAGGAGAAGATAACAAACTGAGCATGGGAGGAAGCGCGATGAACCTGAATCAGGCAGTAGTGGGAAACGTATACACCGTGAAACGCATTGCGACGGAGGATGCGGAGATGGATGCGTTTCTGTTTTCGCTGGGCTGCTATGCCGGAGAGCCGATCACGGTGGTCTCGCGCCGCAAGGCGGACTGCGTTGTTTCCATCAAGGATGGTCGGTACACCCTTGATGGGCAGCTTGCTTCGGCCATTGAGGTTTGAGGTCAAAAGCCGGCCAGAAATGCGGGCCGGCTTGATTTACCCATAATAGTTAGCAGATGCTAACTTTCGTGAGGAACAGATATTGCAACGGAATGAACGGAGGAACGGAAGGATGAGAATTGCTTTTGCAGGCAACCCCAACAGCGGCAAGACGACCATGTACAATGCGCTGACGGGGCGCAATGAGCGCGTTGGCAACTGGGCGGGCGTGACCGTGGAAAAGAAGGAGAGCGCCATCAAAAAGCGCTATGCAGGGGACGGCGAGGAAATGATCGCGGTCGATCTGCCGGGCGCGTACTCCATGTCGCCGTTCACCTCGGAGGAGAGCATCACCAGCGCGTATGTGCGCAACGAGCACCCCGATGTGATCGTGAACATTGTGGACGCTACCAACCTGAGCCGCAGCCTGTTCTTCACCACGCAGCTTTTGGAACTGGGGATTCCGGTCGTGGTGGCCCTGAACAAAAGCGATATCAACCGGAAGGTGGATACGCGCATTGACACGGCGGCGCTCTCGGATGCGCTGCATTGCCCTGTGGTGGAGACGGTCTCCGTCTCCGGAGAGCGCGGCGGCCTTGAAGACGTGGTAAAGGCGGCAGCAGCCCTCAAGGGCAAGGGACAGAAAGCGCCCTATGACGGGGGCCGTGTTGATCTGACGCGGCGGGAGGCCGTGGAGGAGGCCGATAAGCGCCGCTTCGCGTTTGTGAATGGCATTGTGGGGCGCGTGGAAAAGCGCAAGGTGCTCACGCGGGAGAAGGGCGTGCAGGATCACGTGGACGCGGTGCTCACCCATCCGGTGGTGGGCGTGCTGATCTTCGCCGTGGTGATGTTCTTGGTGTTTGATATCTCGCAGTCCACGCTTGGCCCGTGGCTGGCGGATATATTGGTGGGCTGGATTGAGACGTTTCAGGCTTGGGTTGCGGGGCTTGTGGAGAACGCGCATCCGCTGCTTCAGGCACTGCTGGTGGATGGCATCATCGGCGGCGTGGGTGCAGTCGTGGGCTTCCTGCCGCTGGTCATGGTCATGTACTTCCTGATTGCGCTGCTGGAGGACTGCGGTTACATGGCGCGCGTGTGCGTCGTGCTTGACCCGATCTTCAAGCGTGTGGGCCTGTCCGGCAAGTCGGTCATTCCGTTCGTCATCGGCACGGGCTGTGCCATTCCGGGCGTGATGGCCTGCCGCACCATCCGAAACGAGCGGGAGCGCCGCGCGACGGCCATGCTGACCCCGTTCATGCCCTGCGGCGCAAAGCTGCCGGTCATTGCACTGTTCGCGGGCGCATTCTTTGGTGATGCGTCGTGGGTGGGTACGCTGATGTACTTTGTGGGCATTGCGCTGATCTTCTTTGGTGCGCTGCTGGTAAACCGGATTACGGGCAATGCAGGACGGCGCTCCTTCTTCATCATGGAGCTTCCGGTGTACAAGCTGCCCAGCCTCCGTCGTGCGGCTATCTCCATGTGCAGCCGCGGCTGGGCATACATCGTCAAGGCTGGCACCATCATCCTCGTGTGCAACACGGCGGTGCAGATCATGCAGACCTTTGACTGGAGCTTCCAGATCGCGCAGGCGGCGGATGCTTCGATCCTCGCTTCCGTGGCGCGTCCGTTCTCCATCCTGCTGATTCCGATGATCGGCGTGGCCTCTTGGCAGATGGCAGCGGCAGCGATCACCGGCTTCATTGCCAAGGAAAACGTCGTCGGCACGCTGGCGGTTTGCTTTGTTGGCTTGGAGAACCTGATTGATGTGGAAGAGCTGGCGATGATGGAGGGCGCGGGCATGGAGGTTGCCTCCGTGCTGGCGATTACGAAGGCGGCGGCGCTTGCATACCTGATGTTCAATCTCTTCACGCCGCCGTGCTTTGCGGCGCTGGGCGCGATGAACGCCGAGATGGGTGATCGCAAGTGGTTCTGGGGCGGCGTGGCACTGCAATTTGCCACCGGCTATACCTTGGCGTTCCTCGTCTATCAGATTGGCACGCTGATCACCACGGGCAGCGTGGGCACGGGCTTTGCGCCGGGTCTGGCGGCGGTGGCGGCCATTGTGGCGGTGATTGCGGTGCTGGTGCATCGCGGCAATCAAAAGGCGGCTGCGTGAAGCGGTCTGCACTTGTGGTAAGGAGGCAGTTATGGTCAATCTGGCGGTGATTCTTGTGCTGGTGCTGGCGGTTGGCGGCGCAGGCGCATACCTGTATCGGGCGAAGAAGCGCGGCGTGAAGTGCGTCGGCTGCCCGGACAGCAAGACGTGCAGCGGGCATTGCAGCGGATGCTGCGGCGGTTGCTCGGGAACCCACAGCGCACGGTAAACAGACACCTCATCGTATCTCCCCGCATAGCATAGGGCGAGGTGATACGATGAGGATTTTTGCTTGGGCTGCGTGCGGCACGGGCTTTACGTTTTTGATGACTGTGCTGGGCGCGGCGCTGGTCTTTCTCATGCGGGCGCACATCAGCGCGCGCATGAATCGGCTTTGCTTGGGCTTTGCCGGCGGCGTGATGAGCGCAGCGGCGGTGTTCAGCCTGATTCTCCCGGCGATTGAGCAGGCGCCTGCGGGCGCGGCATGGGCTGTGGCGACGGCGGGCTTCGGCGCTGGTGCAGGGCTGATGATGGCGCTGGATGCGCTGCTCAGCCGGCGTATGCGGTGCGCGGATGGGCTGGATGCCAAGCGCACGCTGCTCTTTGCTGCGGTGACGCTGCACAATATCCCGGAGGGCATGGCGGTAGGGCTGGCCTTTGCGCTCGCCGTGCAGGGCGATGCGGCGGCATGGGCGGGCGCGTGTGCGCTGGCGCTGGGTATCGGCATCCAAAACTTTCCCGAGGGCGCGGCCATCAGTCTGCCGCTGCGCCAGAGCGGCATGAGCCGCAGCCGGAGCTTTGGTTACGGCGCACTCTCCGGCGTGGTGGAGCCGATCTTTGGCATTGCGGCGGCGCTGACGGCGGGGCTGGTTTCCCCGGTGATGCCGTGGCTGATGACGCTGGCGGCGGGTGCGATGATGTGGGTGGTGGCGGCGGAAATGATGCCGGAAGCCTCCGCACAGCGCGATGGTGCGCTCGCGGCGATGGTGGGTTATATGGTGATGATGGCGCTGGATGTGGCGTTGGGCTGAGGCGGCATTTTGCGGCGCAAGCTTGCTTTTTTCCCGGCGAGCGGGTATAATAAAACCCATCAATAATCGTGTGGACAGGAGGCAATCAGATGACCCCGGAACAGATGGAAGAGCGCGACGTCGTGGAGTTTACCGACGAGGCGGGCAACACGCTGCTGCTTGAGGTAATGGACTACTTCTTCTACAACGGCGAGGAGTTTGCCGCGCTGCGCGATGCGAAGGAGGACGGCGAGCCGTCCGACGACGACGCGGTGTATATCATGAAGATCAACGCCTTTACCGATGAAAACGGTGAGGAGATGGAAGAGTTTGTTCCTCCGGAGGAGGAGCTGATGGAGAAGCTCATCGCCGTGGTGCGCACCCGCTTCAGCGAGGATGACGAGGGCGACGAGGACGACGAGGAATAACCTGAGTTCCTGCGGCGGGGCGGAAGTACATTCCGCTCCGCCCTTTTGCTGAACGGCGGGGAGGAAACGCCATGAATGACCTGCTGAAACTGAAAATCGAGCGGCTGCCCACCTGTCCGGGCTGCTATCTGATGAAGAGCGAGGGCAGGATCATCTATGTGGGCAAGGCGGTCAACCTCAAAAACCGCGTCAGCCAGTACTTTCATCAGAGCCGCGATCACACGCTGAAGGTGCGCACGATGGTCTCCCACATTGACGATTTTGACATCGTGCTGTGCGATACCAATCTGGAAGCGCTGATTCTGGAGTGCAACCTCATCAAGCTGCACAAGCCGCAGTACAACATCCTGCTCAAGGACGATAAGCACTACCCCTACCTGCGCATCGATGTGACGCAGGATTATCCGCGGGTGGAGCTGGTGCGCCGGGTGGAGAAGGACGGCGCACGCTACTTCGGCCCATATATGGGCGCGACGGGTGTGCGCGAGGTGATGGACGTGCTGCGCGGCCTGTTTCCGCTGCGTACCTGCGCCATGGCGATCAAGCCCGGTATGAACAGGCGGCCCTGCCTGCACCATCAGCTTGGCGAATGTCTCGCGCCATGCGCGGGGTTGACCACGCCGCAGGCATATGGCGCGGTGGTACAGGAGGTGCTGGAGTTCCTCGGCGGCAAGCCGGAGGCGGTGGTGGCTCGCCTTCAGGCGCAGATGATGGAGGCAGCCAAGGCCATGCGCTTTGAGCAGGCGGCGCAGATTCGGGATCGCATCGGGGATGTGCAGCGGCTGATGGAGCGCCAGAAGGCGATCAACGTGCGCGGCGGCGATCAGGATATCCTCGCCTGCTGCACGGACGGCATCGACGCGATGGTGGAAATCGTGTTTGTGCGCGGCGGCTGCATGATCGGTGCGGAGCATTACGCGCTGGAGGGCGCGGGCGATCAGCGCGGTGCGCAGATTCTGGCGCAGTTCATCGCGCAGTTCTATGATGACGGCAGGCAGCCGGCCTCCGAGCTGCTGTGCATGGAACTGCCTGAGCAGGCGGAGGACGTTGCCGATATGCTCAGCCAGCGCAAGGGCGCAAAGGTCACGCTGCGCGAGCCGCAGCGCGGCACGAAGCACAAGCTGATTGAGCTGGCGCTGAAAAATGCGAAGGATGCGCTGGCCAAGCGCAACGCCCATCTGGCGCACCAGCAGGAGCGCACGACGGGCGCGTGCGCGGCGCTGGCGAAGGCGCTGGGTATGGCGTGTGTGCCGCGGCGCATTGAGGGCTACGACATCTCCAATACGCAGGGCGATCAGTCCGTGGGCGCGATGGTGGTGGCCATCGACGGAAAAGCCGTGCCCAAGGAGTACCGGATTTTCAAAATCCGCACGGTGGAGGGCGCGAACGACTTTGCCTCCCATTACGAGGTGATGTCCCGGCGCATGGCGCGTGCCAAGGAGGAGCGGGCGCGGCTGATGGAGGCGGGCAGGCTGAATCCCGATGGCACGCTGCCGGAGGGCGCACCGCCGCTGTCTGGATTTGCCGACCTGCCCGATCTCATTTTGATCGACGGCGGCGCACAGCAGCTTCGCTTTGCGCGTGAGGCCATGCATATGCAGGGGTTTGATATCCCGATGTTCGGTCTGGCGGAGCGGCTGGAGGAGATCTTTCTGCCGGGGCAGGAGGAGAGCATCCTGCTGGATCGAAAATCGCCGGCGCTGCACCTCATTCAGCGCATCCGCGACGAGGCGCACCGCTTCGGCATTACCCATCACCGCAGCCTGCGCCAGAAGGCCAGCATTCACTCATCGCTGGAGGATATTCCGGGCATCGGCAAGACGCGCAGGCGTGCGCTGCTGACGCACTTCAAGTCCATCAAGCGCATTGCAGAGGCAAGCGTGGAGGAGCTGTGCGGGGCGGAGGGCATTGGCCCGGCGCAGGCCAAGGTGATTTACGATCACTATCATCATGCGCAGCCAGAGGAAGAGGCGTGAATTGCGCTTGCATCTGGAGAGCACATATGGTAAAGTAAGGAAATCGGGAGCGGCACGCCTGTGGGCGGCTGCAAATGGGTATCGAAAGGGAGCAATAGATGATGAATAAGCGGATTGTATGTGTGCTGCTGGTGCTGGCAGCGCTGATGCTGGCGGCGGGCGCGATGGCGGAGCCGCAGGTGGGCGAGCAGATTGTGCTGGGCCGCTACGAACAGGATAACGACCTGACCAACGGACAGGAGCCGATTGCATGGCGCGTGCTCGCCGTGGAAGGCGACGAGGCGCTGGTCATCAGCGAATATGCGCTGGATGCCAAGCCGTATAACGAGAAGGGCGGACGCGCCTCGTGGGTGAAGAGCTCGCTGCGCGCATGGCTGAATGCGGAGTTCTATGATGCGGCATTCACCGATGCGGAAAAGGCATGCATCCTGACCCGCGAGATTGAAAACTGGCGCGAAACGCCGACGGCAGACCCGGTGTTCCTGCTGGAAAACAATCAGGCCAAGCAGCTCTTCGCCGATCACGCGGATCGTCAGGCGAAGCCGACCGAGTACGCGATTGCGCAGGGCATCTACCTGAGCCAGAAATACGGCCCGGGCAACATTCAGTGGTGGCTGCGCACCATCAGTTGGGAGTCGAGGGCGCGTGCGGCCTATGTGGCGGCAAGCGGCGGTGTGATGACCTGCGGCGGCAACAGCTTCGGCGTGGTCAGCAACGGTAAGCTGGCGGTTCGCCCGGCGCTCTATGTCAGCCTGGAGGCGCTGAACCAAATGCAGCAGGCTGAAACCCAGAATCCATAATGCGCACAAGCGCCGACGGGGAGCAAATTCCGCATCGGCGCTTTTTTTCTGCGTGCGTTTGTGCTAAGATGAAGAAAAGGAGAAACGGGCCGCGCACGGCGCGGGCCGATGAGGAGGGGAAGCACGTGCTTGCCAGCGTACAGAGCATGGGCCTTGCGGGCATCGAGGGCTATCGGGTGACGGTTGAGGCGTTCAGCACGGACGGCCTGCCGATGTTTGAGCTGGTTGGCCTGCCGGATGCGGCGGTGAAGGAGAGCCGCGAGCGTGTGCGCGCGGCGATGGCGGCGTGCAGCCTGTCCTTTCCGGTGGCGCGGTTGACGGTCAATCTTGCGCCTGCGGATGTGCGCAAGGAGGGTCCCGCGTATGATCTGCCCATCGCGCTGGCGATTCTGGCGGCCATGGGCGTGCTGGATGGCGGGGCGCTGGCACAGACGGCGGCTGTCGGGGAGCTGTCGCTGACGGGCGGCGTGGTTGGCGTGCGCGGTGCGCTGTCCATGGCGATTGCGGCGCGGAGCTGCGGGATTCGGGCGCTGATGCTCCCGGCGGACAACGCGAAGGAGGCGGCCTGCGTGGAGGGCATCGACATCCTGCCGGTGCGCCACTTGCAGGAGGCCATCGACCACCTGCGCGGCAGGGCGCGGATTCAGCCGGAGACGACCGTGCCGTATGCCCAGATGATCCGCTCGCGCTGCACGGCGAACGATTTTGCCGATGTGCGCGGACAGAAGAGCGCCAAGCGTGCGCTGGAAATCGCGGCGGCTGGCGGGCATAACGTGCTGATGATCGGCCCGCCGGGCAGCGGCAAGACCATGATGGCGCGTTGTCTGCCGGGCATCCTGCCGGATATGACGCTGGAAGAAGCGCTGGAGGTGACGCGCATCCACAGCGCGGCGGGTACGCTGCGTGCGGGCGAGGGGCTGATGCTGGAGCGTCCGTTCCGTGCGCCGCACCACACGGTCAGCGCGGCGGCGCTGGTGGGCGGCGGCAGCAAGGCGAGGCCGGGCGAGATCAGCCTCGCGCACGGCGGCGTGCTGTTTCTGGATGAACTGCCGGAGTATCAGCGTGCGGTGCTGGAGGCGATGCGCCAGCCGCTGGAGGATGGCTTTGTCAGCGTTGTGCGCGTGAGTGCGCAGGCGCAGTACCCCGCACGGGCCATGCTTATCGCGGCTATGAATCCCTGCCCCTGCGGCCATTACGGCAGCAAGACGCAGCCCTGCCGCTGCAAGCCGCATGAGATTGAGCGGTATTTGGCGCGTATTTCCGGCCCGCTGCTCGACCGAATTGATATGCAGCTTGAGGTTTCGGCGCTTCCTGTCAGCGAGATCACAGCCGGGACGAAGGAGGAACCTTCCAGCGCCATTCGTTTGCGCGTACAGGCGGCGCGGGCGCGTCAGCAGGCGCGCTATGCCGGACAGCGCACAGCCTGCAATGCGGAGCTGTCCGCGCGACAGGTGAACGAGGTGTGCGCACTGGATGAGGCTTGCCGACGGCTGCTGGAGCGTGCCTGTGAGCGCTATCATTTGTCCATGCGGGCGGTCAGCCGCGTTCAGAAGGTGGCGCGAACCATCGCGGATCTGGCGGGGGAGGAGAAGATCGGACAGGCGCATCTGCTGGAAGCGCTGGCCTATCGGAATCTGGATAAGGATTATTGGGGACGCTGAGCGGTGAATCGTGCCGTGGCTTCATGCGCTTCTCATCCAAAAGTGCTTGATTCAGTGCGAAGCGAAGAAGCGGTTTGTGGACTGGAACTGGATGCCGCCAGTGGCGAAAACAGGCAGGCGGAACGTTGGGAATCGCAGCCCTAACGTTTTCCATATGGCGAAGCCATTCAGAAACAGGATCAACAGGATTCGGCATGAAATGGTGTGCGCGGCATTGCCGGAATTTTGAACGCATATTTGCCCGGTCTTGGGCCATACTCTTTCCGAAAGGAGAGGATGTGCGTGAGGAGAACCGGGCTTTTGACGATGCTTGTGTGCGCGGTGCTGGCGCTTTCCGGCTGTGCGGCGCGGAGCATGGGGAAGGACGCGCCTGCGATGCCGCAGCCGCAGAATACGGCGGCTGCGCGGGATGAAACGTCGCCGGGCAAAGCGGCGGTCGACTTGGTGCCGACGCGGCTTGAACGCAATGCAGAGGGCGTGCCGATGCTCAACGTGTATGACGTGAAGGCGAAGGAGATGGAAAAGCTCTCGGTGGAGGCGTATCTGCCAGCCGTGCTGGCGGGAGAGATGACAGGAGATTGGCCGATGGAGGCGCTCAAGGCGCAGGCGATTTTGGCGCGCACGTTCGTCCTCAAGTTTGTGACGGAGAAGGAGTCGCGCTATGCGGGCGCAGATATTTCCACCGACATCGAGGAGGCACAGGCTTACGATGCGGCGGGCGTCAACGTGCGCATCCGGCAGGCGGTGGAGGATACGCGGGGGATGGTGCTGCACGCTGGAAGCGAGCTGCCGTATGCGTGGTTTCACGCCCACTCCGGCGGGTTGACAGCACGCGCGAAGGAAGGGCTGGATTACGAGAAGGACGAGCCGGGCTATACGCAATGCGTCAAGGGCATGGAGAATGACGAGGCGCCGCCGGAAGCGGCACGGTGGAACGCAGCCTTTACGGCAGATGAGGTCATCGCAGCAATGAAGGAGGTGGGCGCACCGATTGACAGGGTGACGGATATTTCTGTGGGTCAGCGCGGCGAAAGCGGGCGCGCGCAGACGCTGATTGTCTCCGGCCGCGAGGTTTCCGCGCCCGCACTTCGGATTGCGCTCGGCTCCACGAAGATGCGCTCCTGCCTGCTGGAGAGCCTGCGCGTGGAGGATGGGCAGGTGCAGATGAAGGGGCGCGGCTACGGCCACGGTGTGGGCATGAGCCAATGGGGTGCCTATGCAATGGCGAAATCCGGCAAGACGGCTGAGGAGATTGTGACGCATTATTTCCGCGGCGTGGCGCTGGATCGCGCGTGGCAGTAAGCAATCGGATAAATTTGGCTGAAAACGAAAAAAACTGTTGACAGACGCGCTCCTTGCGATGTATAATACGATACGTTAACGGGGCATTAGCGCAGTTGGTAGCGCGTTTGAATGGCATTCAAAAGGTCAGGGGTTCGACTCCCCTATGCTCCACCATGAAAAGCCGATCACCATGAGGTGGTCGGTCTTTTTATGTCTGAATGGCATAGGGGAGTCGAACCTGAGGCGGGAGTGAATGAGGCCACAGTGTGGCCTCAGAGCCGCCGTGACCGAGAGCCGCCGAGGCGCGAGAGGAGACTCCCCTATGCTCCACCAAGAAAAGCCGATCACCTTGAGGTGGTCGGTCTTTTTTTGTCTGAATGGCATAGGGGAGGCGAACCTGAGGCGGGAGTGAATGAGGCCACAGTGTGGCCTCAGAGCCGCCGTGACCGAGGGCCGTCGAGGCGCGAGAGGAGACTCCCCTATGCTCCACCAAGAAAAGCCGATCACCATGAGGTGGTCGGTCTTTTTATGTCTGAATGGCATAGGGGAGTCGAACCTGAAGAAGAGTATGCCGCTCTGCTGAAATCCTCCGTATTTGATCTTGAAAATAATCCAGTCTGCGATCAGCAAAGAGTATCCAATTTCAACCGTAGAAATGTGTGATCAATTCTTGAAAGACAGGCCTTAATTGGTGTTGTTCAGATTTCGGTAATCAATTGTGGTAGAAGCCGAGAACGCATTTCGCCAAGATTCCCCCCCTTGATTTCTTCATGGAGTCAAGGGGATTTTTCTGCATTTCCTCAAGAAAGGAGTTTCAACTAACTACACGCTGAACGGCAAGAACATCGTCCACATGACGCAGGGCAGCAACGATCTGCACTTCTTCTACGACGCGCAGGGCAAGCCCGCCATGGTGCGTTTCAATGGCGTAGATTACTTCTACGTCTACAACCTGCAGGGCGACGTCGTGGCGATGATTGACGCTAATGGCACGCAGGTGGTAGAATATTATTATGATGCGTGGGGTGTCCCGGTTGCCAAGACCGGCAGCATGGCTGCTACGCTGGGCACGGTGAATCCGTTCCGGTATCGCGGGTATGTGTATGACGAAGAAACCGGGCTCTACTATCTGCGTAGCAGGTATTATAATCCGGTTTGGAAGAGATGTATCAATTCGGATTCAAACCTTAATAGTGGATGTATTGTTTTTTCCAGCAACCAATTTTGCTACTGTCTGAACAATCCGATTGCTGGGGTAGACATTAATGGCTATAATGTCTCCTTCGGTTATTATCATAATAAAGTACAGGATGATTTTATAAATAATAATCCGGAAGTAAGAAAAGAAGTGGGATTTTACAAATATGGCGATTCGGGAAAGAAAGGAAGAGCAGACTTAGTTAATTTTGGAACTGGAGATGTATGGGAAGTGAAGCCGCAAATGTCTGGATATTTGCGTAATCCTCTAACCTATACTGATCGTGCCTTGAGACAGTTGCAGTCGTACATCGAAGGAGTATTCTCTAATGATCAAAACAGAGTAATGCTCAGAGGTAAGAATCTACATCCGGGACATGCCGTACAAAAACGGTCGTTTTATGATGCGCAAACAGATACGGATGTCGGATATTGGTCGATGGGAGATGGTATTATATGGTATAAAACAACCAAACGTCAACACCTAGAAGCATCTAGAGTAACTGCTCTGGATCCCCAAAAAGAAGAATCCCCAAGTTATTCCTTGCAACCCAATGGTCTTGTTCTGGGTGTTCTTACAATTGTCTACGCCTTGGCCCAAAGTGTTTTCCCTCCAATTCCGGGATTTGCATTCTAATGTTTTGAGGTGATGATAATGAACTCGACGGAAAAGAGAAAATACATGTCCAGTATCATAATGAATATGCTTTCAGATCATGGATTTTTTGTGAAAAATGGATCTGTATGGAAATTGAATAGAGAAAATGAATATGTATTTAACATTCAGTTCTTTCTAGGAAGAAGCGGGGATTTAAACGATATAGCTGTTTACTTTGGCTCGTTTTTTTCTCCGATAAAAGAATCGTCAAATCGTTCGTTGGGTTTGTTTCTTGGAAATGGTATCGAATTGAATTATTATCTACGAAACTCCGGAATAAAAAAGGGACTATTACAATACGGAGTTCCTTTTGAGTCGCAGGTAAATGAAATAATGCCATACTTTAATGAGATTATTTTGCCTCTTATAGTAAGCAATAACAGTTTAGACGAATATCTTGAAAAAGCATGGGAGCTATCAAGAATGCAAATAAAATCCTGCGCCGGAATTCCTAGCGGTGTAAATGTATATGAGTTCATATCTGCATATCTTGCAATCAATATGCCTCAAAAATCTGTGGCTATCGCTGAAGAATATGCAAGCTGTTGCAAGTATGCTGCGGAACATATCAGAACTAATCGTGATATTTATTATTACAACAATGAGATGCAAGTAACAGAATGGATGAATTCGTATTACGCCACGATAGAAATTATAAAGAACATTCAGAATGGAAATGTGAAAGCTATTCTTGAAGATGCTAAAAGCAAAGAGCATCAATCAATAGAAACGTGTAAAAAGTACTTTAGGAAGCATTTTGATGAATCGACATAAGTGAGTATAATTCGTGATCAAGCAATCTGTTGATCTACATTCTTTAGCAGAACAAAAATTATACCGTTCGAGGAATTAGAGCCTATACCATCGATAGATAAAAACAATAAATTAATTTATGCTATGATAAAACATTTGTTACTCTATCCCCCTTGGCTTCTCCACGAAGTCAAGGGGATTTTTCTGCATTTCCTCAAGAAAGGAGTTCCAACTCATGGAAAAAAAGCAAACTGGCATCGTTACCGGTGGCAAACTCAACCTCCGCGAACAACCCACTACTCAATCTAAGTCTCTCGCGCTCATTCCTGATGGCGAAAAGACGGTTTGGTGTGGCATTTCTGCTGTCGGTTTCATGCTTTCGACTTGATTTGCTTGGCCAGCGCGGCGCTGGACTGCGGGGCGGGCAGTCGATTGTCAAATATGAGGTGGGCGGCGCGGCGATAGAGCGCTTCCCGCGCGGCAAAGAGCGTGCGCATACGCTCGGCCTTGTCCCCGGTTAGGTTGGGGCGCGTGTCCTGACGCACATCAGCGATCATGTCATCGAGCGGCCTGTTGAGCCAGACGACCAGACCATGTGCGCGCATCAGCGCGATGTTTTCCTCGCGCGTGACGATGCCGCCGCCGGTGGCAATGACGCGCGGCGGGAGCGCGCAGGCCGCGCGGAGCGCCGCCGTCTCGCACAGGCGGAAACCGTCATCGCCGGACGCGGCGAAGATGGCGGGGATAGGGCGCCCCTCGCGGCGAACGATCTCCGCGTCGAGGTCGAGAAAATCGCAGCCCATGTGCCCGGCGAGCAGGTGTCCGACGGTGCTTTTGCCGCAGCCCATCATGCCGATGAGAAAGATGTGTCTGTCCATGCTGTCCTCCTGCCGCGCGTTACGGCTGCTCTGCCGCGCGGTATACGCCCAGCAGGCGGCAGTTTTCGCAGTCCTTGGCGAGCGACTCCATCAGCACGCGCAGATTTTCCTCGCCGACAGGGCCGGTCAGATCGACATAGAAGCGATATTCCCAGTTGCTCTGGTGCAGCGGGCGGGATTCGATGTGCGTCAGGTTCATGCCCAAGGCGACAAAGCTGGAGAGCGCACGCATGAGCGTGCCACGCGCGTGGCGCAGCGTGAAGGTGAGCGTTGCCTTGTCCGGCACGCCGATGGGCTCCGGGCTGCTGCTGACCACGATGAAGCGCGTGTGGTTGCCGTCGAAGGAGTGGATATCCGGCGCGAGAACCGTCAGCCCGTAGCGGCGTGCAGCCAGCCGCGAGGCGATGGCGGCGCAATGCACGTCTCCGAGCTGGGCAATGTGCTGGGCGGCGATGGCCGTGTTGTAATAGGGGATGGTTTTCCAGTCGGGATGCTCGCTCAAAAAAACGGGGCATTGGGCAAAGCCCTGCTCATGGCTGTACACCGTGCGCACGTCTGCGAGCGATGCGCCGGGCACGCCCAGCAGGCACTGCTCCACGCGGACGAGCTGCTCCCCGACGATGTGGCAGGCGTAGCGGTCCATGAGGTCATACACCGTGTCGATGGAGCCGGAGGAGGAATTTTCCACCGGCAGCACGCCATAGCGCACGCTGCCCTGTGCGACGGCGGCGAAGATCTCCTCAAATGTCTTGAAGTTCACGCGCTCGCAGTCCTCACCGAAGAAGGCGACGGCGGCGCTTTCACTGAACGCGCCGGGTACGCCGTTGTAGGCGATGCGCTGCGTGCGGGAGAGCGCGTCCAGATAGCGCTGCTGCTCCTGCCGGGAGAGGCGCATCACCTCGCGGAAGAACGCCGTCGCGCGATCCTGAAGTGCTTCCTCGGGCATCAGCGCCGCGCGGGAGCGCAGCACCTCCTCCTCGCGGGAAACATCCAGAATGTTGAGGCCATGCGCGTGCTTATAGGCCGCCACCTCGCGCGAGACGCGCATACGGCGGGCGAAGCAAGCAGCCAGCTCGCGGTCAATCGCGTCGATTTCGGCGCGGCATTGGGTCAGATCCTTCATGGCGGATTCTCCTTGTCCTTCACTTGAGTGCGCGGGTGGCGGCATCGTCCATCATCAGCTCGCACAGGGCGATGGCCAGCGCACTTTCGACGACGACGGCGGCGCGGGGGACGATGCACGGATCGTGCCGCCCGGCGACGCAGAGCGTCGTGTCCGCGTGCGCGTGCAGATCGACGGTCTGCTGGGGGCGGGCGATGGAGGGCGTGGGCTTGATGCACACGCGCAGCACGATGGGCATACCGTTGGTGATGCCGCCGGTCACGCCGCCGTTGTGGTTGGTCAGGCAGACGACGCGCCCATCCGGGGCATAGGCCATGGCATCGTTGGCCTCGTGTCCGCGCACGCCGGCCATCCACGCCGCGTCACCGAACGCGACGGACTTGACCGCCGGGATGGAGAACAGCAGGCTGCTGAGCACGCTTTCCACGGAGCCGAAGAACGGTGAGCCGATGCCCGCCGGAACGCCGACCGCCGCACATTCGATTACGCCGCCGACGCTGTCGCTCTCGGCCTTTGCGGCGGCAATGTGCGCACGAAGCGCGTTCTCGCGGTCGGGCGCGAGCAGCGGAAAGCGGCGCTCGTGCAGGGCGAGCAGCGTGTCCGCGTCCACCCGCACGGGGTCAAACGCCGCGTCGGCCTCCCCTTCGATGGCGGCGATGTGCGCACCGATGACAATACCGCTTTGCGCGAGAAGCTGGCGGGCGATGCTCCCGGCGAACACGAGCGGCGCGGTCAGG
This sequence comes from Christensenellales bacterium, assembly GCA_036297385.1. Taxonomy (GTDB): domain Bacteria; phylum Bacillota; class Clostridia; order Christensenellales; family Aristaeellaceae; genus Ventricola. The sequence continues at coordinate 17,102 of JAXJLD010000082.1, forward strand.
CGGCCGGAGAAGTGTCCGCCGCCGCGAGGGTCGTTGTATCCGCCGTACTTGACCTGCCCGGCGTAGTCGGCGTGTCCGGGGCGCATCTTGGCGCGCAGTGCGGCATAGTCGCCGGAGCGGGTGTTGGTGTTCTCGATCAGACCGCACAGCGGCGTGCCGGTGGAGCGCCCTTCAAACAGGCCGGAGACGATGCGCACCCGATCTGCCTCGCGGCGGGGCGTGGCTGTGGGATCGCTGCCCGGCGCACGGCGTGCCATGTGGCGGGCAATCTGCGCTTCATCGATGGGCGTTCCGGCGGGAATGCCGTCGATCACCATGCCGATCGCGTCGCCGTGCGATTCACCGAATATGGTGAGCTGGAAATGCTGTCCGAAATGCCCTCTCATCGTGCCTGCCCTCCCAAAGCCGCCAATTCTTCCCAGAACGACGGTGCCGATTTGGCGACCGCCTGTGCATCGCTGATCGTGATTTCTTCCTGCGCAAGCGCGGAAGAGACAGCCATCGCCATGACGATGCGGTGATCGTTGCAGCCCGAAACGAACGCGCCGTGCAGCGGTCTGCCGCCGCGCAGGGTCAGCCCGTCCGGCTGCTCCGTCACGTCCGCGCCGCAGGCGCACAGCGCCGCACAGATGGCGGAAAGGCGGTCACTCTCTTTGATGCGCAGGCGCGCCGCACCAGTGATGCGGCTTTCGCCCTGCGCCCCAGCCATGGCGACGGCGAGGACGGGGACGAGATCGGGGATCTGCGAGGCGTCCACATCGGCGGCGTGCAGGGGAGCGGGGCGCACGGTGAGCGCATCGCCGTCCCATGTGATGTCCGCGCCCATGCCGCGCAGCACGTCGACGATGGCGCGGTCGCCCTGCACGCTGTTGGGGTCGAGCCCGTGCAGCGTGATCGGCCCGCCGAAGCACCCGGCGACGAGATAGAAGGCGGCGTGGCTCCAATCCCCCTCCAGTTGCAGGCTGCCGGGGGAGGTGGAGCACTGACCGCCGGGGATGATGAGCGTGCGCGCATCCTTCCAGAACGAGGTGATGCCGAATTCCGCCTGAACGCGGCGGGTCAAGGCCACATAGGCGCTGGACTCCAGATCGGTGATCAGGCGGATGACGCTGTTGCCCGGAAGCCGCGGCAGCGCCAGAAGCAGGCCGGTGATGAACTGGCTGCTCACGTCGCCGCGCAGGTGGTAGGGGCCGGAGGACAGGCGGCCTTCGACGGTCAGGCGGTCGCCTTCTGCCGTCCAGCGCACACCGAGCGGGCGAAACAACGTTTCGTACACGTCGAGCGGGCGCTGCATCAGCCGTCCTTGTCCGATGAACGTGACCGGGCCGCGGCCATCGAGCGCCAGCGGCAGGAAGAAGCGCAGCGTCGAGCCGGATTCTCCACAGTTAAGCAGGCGCAGTGCGCCGGACGCGGGCGATAGGCCGCCCGCGATGCGTGCGCAGACCCAGCCGGGCTGGGCGTGCGGCTGCATATCGGCATGGTGAACCAGCCCCAGCGCCATCGCGCAGGCGAGGGTCGCCTCAATGTCGTGGGAGAGCTGGAGCGGGGCGAGCGTGGTCTCCTCGGAGGCCAGCGCGGCCATCATCACCGCGCGGTGCGAAACGGACTTGCTGGGCATCACGCGCAGCGAGCCGGTCAGGGGCGCGGGGGATACGGTCTTGTTCATGGCGTTTCTCCTTGCAGCAGCGCTTTGAGCTGATCGGGGGTGAGGGGCACACCGGTGCATTCCCCCATGCGCGTGAGCAGCACGGCACGCACGGTCTGGCCTTCGGCCTTCTTGTCCAGCGCCATCGCGCCGGCAAGCGCATCGGCGGTCAGCCCGTCGGGGATATCGGTCATCAGGCCGTAGCCCTTCAGCACGGCGCAGAGCCGGTCTGCCGTTCCAGCGGGCGTAATGTGCAGCGCTTCGCCCCAGCGGGCGGCGGCGAGCATGCCGATGGAGACGGCCTCGCCGTGCAGCAGCGTGCCGTAGCCCATGGTGTTCTCCAGCGCGTGCGCCAGCGTATGGCCGAAGTTGAGCTGCATCCGCACGCCGTGGTCGTGCGGGTCGCGGCGCACATAGTCCGCCTTGATTGCGCAGCAGCGGGCGATGACCTCGTCAAGCTGGGGCATGAGCCGCTCGCGCGTGCCGAGCTGCTCCAGCCGCGCAAAGAGCGCCTCATCGCAGATGCAGCCGTACTTGATGACCTCGCCCAGCCCTGCGCCGATCTGACGAGCATCGAGCGTGCTCAGGGTGTCGCAGTCGATGAGCACCAGCTCCGGCTGGTAAAACGCGCCCAGCAGGTTTTTGCCGCGCGGATGGTTGATGGCCACCTTGCCGCCGACGGAGGAATCCACCTGCGCCAGCAGCGTGGTGGGGATCTGCACAAAGCGCACGCCGCGCAGGAAGGTGCAGGCGGCGTAGCCGGTCAGATCGCCCACCACGCCGCCGCCCAGCGCGACGATCAGATCGGCACGCGTGATGTGCCGGGCGATGAACGCATCGTAGAGCGCGGAAAGCTGCTCGGCGCACTTGGTCTCCTCGCCTGCGGGCAGGACGATGAGCGAGGCGTTCAGTCCAGCGAGGCGAAGCTGCTCAAGGAGTGTTTCGCCGTAGAGCGGCGCGGTGTGGCTGTCCGCCACGACGGCGGCACGCCGCCCAGCATAGGGCGCAAACAGCGGCGCACAGGCGGCCAGCAGGCCGTGACCGATGTGAATGTCATACCGGCTTTCGGGCGCGGGGGCGACGACGGGAACAACGGGCATGGGGGAAGCCTCCTTATTCCATGATGAGGATGACAGCGCCTGATTCAAGCGCTTTTTTGATGCCGTTCATGGTTCATACGGCGCGGGGCGAAAGAGGGGTTTGGGACGGCAGTTCCAATGTACTTGCCGCGCGGCGCATCATGTAAACAGCGGGGTCTGGCTTGGCGTGTCGCCGCGCAGGCGGTCAAACGCCTTCTTGCGGTCGCTGGAGGTCAGCAGGCGTTCCAGCAGCGCCTGTCGGCCTCCGTCATGCAGCAGATCGCTGTATTCCTGCAATTTCTCGATCAGCTCGTCCGTGAGCGCGGCAAGCGTCTCCCGGTTGGCCATGAACAGCTCCGTCCACAGCGCCGCGTCCAGCGCGGCCACGCGCGTCGCGCCGCGGAAGGAGCCGCCCTCAAAGCCGTAGCTGTCAAAGAGCAGATGCTGATCGCACAGTGCCAGAGCCATGACGTGCATGAGCTGGCTGGTATAGGCGATGCGCTCGTCGTGCGCGGCGGGATCGGACAGCACGACATCCGCACAGCCCATGGACAGCGCTAGCCGCTCCATGCGCCGCACGGCCTCCTGCGGCACGGTTTCATCGGGCGTGAGGATGTAGTGACAGCCCCGGAAGAGCGCCGCGTCGGCGTTGGCAAAGCCGCCGCGCTCCCTGCCTGCCATCGGATGCCCGCCCAGATAGACGAATTCCCGGCGTGCGAGGGCGTGAACGGCCTCGTGCAGCGGGCGCTTCACGCCGCACACATCGGTCAGCAGTGCGCCGGGCTTCAGGCGGTGCGCCTGCGCGAGGACAAAGCCGACAGCCGCATCGGGATGCAGGCACAGCACCACCATATCCATGCACTCCAGCGGCGCTTGGGAGGCATCCGCCCATGCGGCGCGTACCGCGCCGCGGTTGAGCGCCTCGAAGCGGGTGAAATCGTCGCGGTCCACGGCGTACAGCTCCATATCGGGGGCTTCCCGGAGCGCCAGGGCCATGCTGCCGCCGATCAGCCCAAGGCCGACGAACAGCAGCTTCACAGCGTGCGCTCCACGATCGGGGCCAAGGCATGAAGCTTGCCCATGATCTGCGCGAACTGATCCGGCGTGAGGCTCTGTGCGCCGTCGCACAGGGCGCACGGCGGGTTGTTGTGTACCTCGATGATGAGGCCGTCCGCACCGGCGGCAATGGCCGCCAGCGACATCCGCTCCACCATCCAGTTCAGGCCGGTGGCGTGGCTGGGATCGACGATGACCGGCAGATGGGAGAGCTGCTTGACCGCCTGCACGGCGGAGAGATCGAGCGTGTTGCGGGTGTAGGTTTCAAACGTGCGGATGCCGCGCTCGCAGAGGATGACGTTCGGATTGCCGGCGGCCATGATGTATTCCGCGCTCATCAGCCACTCGTATACGGTGTTGCTCAGGCCGCGCTTGAGCAGGATGGGCTTGCGGGTCTGTCCCAGCTCGGTGAGCAGATCGAAGTTCTGCATATTGCGTGCGCCGACCTGAATCACGTCCACGCGGCGGTCAAATTCCTCGACCAGCTTCGGGCTCATGATTTCCGTGCAGATGGGCATACCGGTGAGCGCCTTGGCCTGCTCCAGCAGGTTGAGCCCCTCCAGACGCAGCCCCTGAAAGGCATAGGGCGAGGTGCGGGGCTTGTATGCGCCGCCGCGCAGAATGTCCGCGCCGGAAGCACGCACCTTGAGCGCGGTATCGGTGATCTGCTCCGCATTTTCCACCGAGCAGGGGCCGGCGAAGATGGCCAGCCTGCGCCCGCCGACCTCCACGCCGCCGCAGTCGATGACGGAGTCCGTCGGATGGAATTTGCGGTTGGCCTTTTTGAACGGCTCGGAAACCGGCATGATGCGCTCCACGCCCGGCCTCATGAGGTAATCGTGCGGGTCCAGATGCGCGACGTCGCCAATGACACCCAGCACCACGCAGTCCACGCCTGCGTTGCGCTGAATCTGCATTCCCTTCGCTTCAAGCGAGGTACACAGCGAGTCGATCTGCTCTTCGGTGGCTTTGGGTTTCATGATGATAATCATGCGGATGTTCCTTCTTTCTGTTTTCTCTTTCTGTTTTCTTTGGAGAGACGGCACGCGCCGCAAAACGGGCGGGAAACGACAAAGGCTCCCGCCTTGTGGGCAGGAGCCTGAGGATTCAGGTGAAGAAGAGGGGAGGATGCACCCATCCCGTTTCTCTCATGCGCGCACGAAAGCAAGACTATTGGCAAAGCCATAGCCGCTAAATCGCACAAAAGAGAAGCTGTACATGGATGGTATCCTCCCGATCAGGTTGCCAAGAGTATAGCACGCGATCTGCCGGAGCGCAAGCCATTTGGCACCAAGATGCAAAATTAGGCGTTTTCTCACTCGATGGATGAATTGGATTCAACCTTGCGCAGCAGCTTCTTGATATCCTCGCGTCCGGCAAGGGCAAGCAGATGCTCCGTGCCGGTGAAGGTGTAGGAAGCGCCGGGCATCGGGCGCAGCTCGCCGCCGTCCTTGATGGCGAGGATGTTGATGCGATACCGATTGCGGATGTTCAGATCCATGATGGTCTTGCCCACCCAAGCATTCAGCGGCGGAATCTCATAGATGGCGTATTCGTCCGTCAGCTCGATATAGTCAAACACATTCGATGCGCTGGTGCGCATGGCGATGCGCTCCGCGCTGTCGCGCTCGGGATAGACGACCTCGTCCGCGCCGTTGCGCAGCAGCAGGCGGGTGTGCATATCGGCGCTCGATTTGGCGATGATGTGGTGCGCACCCAGATCCTTGAGCATGGAGGTGACCAGCAGGCTGCTGGCGAAGTCCGAGCCGATGCACACAAAGCACACATCGAAATTGTGAACGCCCAGCGCACGCAGCGCAGTTTCGTCGGTGCAGTCAGCAATCTGTGCGCTGGTCACATGGTTGGCCAGCTCGGTGACAGCAGCCTCGTCCTGATCGACGATCATGACTTCGTTGCCAAGCTGCATGAGCTTGAGGCACAGGTGACTGCCGTAACGGCCTAAGCCGATGACAAGTATGGATTTCATAACGAGACCTCCTTAACCGATGAGGATGCGATCCTGCGGACAGCGAAGCGGAGAGGGGGACGGATGACGGGCGATGAGCAGCACAAATGTCAGGCTGCCCAGCCGTCCGGCATACATCAGCAGAATGAGGATGAGCCGGGAGGCTGTGCCCATCTGCCGGGTGACGCCGGTGCTCATGCCGACGGTATTGAGTGCGGAAAAGACTTCGATGAGCACATCGGGCAGCGCCAGCTCCGGCTGAAGGCCGCAGATAGCGAGCGTGGCGCACATGGCCAGCGAGACATAGACCACCACGATGGAGCAGGCGCGGCGCATGAGATCTTCCGGCAGGCGGCGGCCAAAGAGGCGGATGTCCTCATCGCGCCGCAGGATGGCAAGCGCCAGCAGGATCAGCACCAGCATGGTCGTCGTCTTGGCGCCGCCGGCGGTGGAGCCGGGGTTGCCGCCGGTGAGCATGAGCAGGATGGACAGCAGACCGCCCGCAGGCGAAAGCGTCGCGGTGGGCACGGTGTCAAAGCCTGCGGTGCGCGGGGTGACGGAGGAAAAGAGGCTGGCCAGACAGCGGGTCTTGACATCCATACCCGCCATGGATGCGCCTGATTCAAAGACGAAGAACAGCGCCGCAGGAACCAGCACGATGACCGGCAGGATGACCAGCACCACGCGCGTGTGCAGCTGAAGGCGGCGGAAGTGGAAGTGGTTTTCCACCAGATCGTCCCACACGAAAAAACCCAGACCGCCCAGCAGAATGAGGCCGCAGACGGTCAGGTTGATCAGCGGATCGGACACGAAGGATTCCAGCGACGTAAACGGTCCGGTCAGCGTGCCCATCAGGTCAAAACCGGCATTGCAGAATGCGGAAACCGCATGAAACACTGCGTAGCCTATGCCGCTGCCGAAGCCGAGCATGGGCACAAAGCGCATCGCGAGCAGCAGCGCACCGCAGCCCTCGATGAGCAGCGTGCCATACAGCGCACGCCGCACGAGCCGCACGATGCCGCCGATGTGGAGCGAGGAAACGCTCTCCACCAGCAGCGTGCGCTGGCGAAGGCCGATGCGTTTGTTCATCATCATGGCGGCCAGTGCCATGACCGTCATCACGCCCAGACCGCCGATCTGGATGCCGCAGAGGATGACGAACCGGCCGAAAACCGACCAGTGCGTGGCCGTATCCACGACCACCAGTCCCGTGACGCATACGGCGCTGACGGCGGTGAACAGGGCGGTCAGCGGGTCGGTCCATGTGTTGGTGTTGCTGGATGCAGGCAGCATCAGCAGCAGCGTGACGGCGATGATGATGACGGCAAAGCCCAGCGCGATGACGCCCTGAGCGCTCATTGGCGGGTGTTTATTGGTGCGGCGCATGAGGCTTGACTCCTTGATGTTCAGAATATTATGGCTATTATATACCCTGCCCAAGCGCGTGTCAAGCAAAGCAGCGCTAAGGAATGACAGTGCAAATCAGAGCATGAAGCGCACGGCAACAGCCTTGCCAAGGATGCTGACGTTGCGTGTTTCCTCCTCGCCGCCGATGGTGATGGGCGCATAACGCGGATTGGAAGGCAGAAGCTGCGTGAACGTCACGCGCCCGCCCGGGCCGAGGATGCGGCGCACGCGCTTGAGCGTCAGCTCGTCATCCAGCGCCACGGCGGCGATTTCACCATCGCCCACGCTCTCCTGACGGCGGATAAAGACGAGGTCGCCGGAGTGAATCCGGTCGCCGATCATCGAATCGCCCTGCGCGATAAGCGCAAAATCGCAGTCTACACCGTCCTCAATGGTGGCGTAATCCGTTCCGTCTCCGGGCTTATAGATGGGTTCGCCGCAGGCAACGCTGCCGATGATGGGAACGCGGCGTGCGCCGCCGTCCTGCATCGGGTGCGCTTGCTGTCCGGAGAGCAGCGTCAGCGGCACGCCGAGCTTCTCCGCGTAATCCGCCACCACGGACAGGCGCGGGACACGCTGTTTGGTCTCATACCGGCTGATGACCTGCTTGGTGGTGCCCAGCAGGGAAGCCAGTTCATCCTGCGAGAGCGCACGCTCCTTGCGGATGGCCCGGAGCATATCGCCGAATTCCATGATGGTATGCCTCCTTTTTTCTGGTCGGGGGTACATTTTCCTGTCTGTCATTATACCATAATCGTCGCCAAATGCAACACTCAAGAAACTATTTTGAAAAATTTGTCGCCAAATGGTTGACGGATGCAGAGGGGCGTGCTAGAATGTCGTTGTCGCCAAACGAGTGACAAGTCGCACGGTATAGCACCCGATTGAGGACAAACGCAGGCTGGGATGTGCCAACGGAGAAAGCGTCTTGGGCAGCGGATGTCCAGCGGTGTGGAAACGATGAGTGGTGCACGATGTGGTTTGAAAAGAACGAATTTGGCGCGGTTTTGATGAAAAAGTGGTGATGGAGAAAGGGGATCGGTGGAACGTGGATGCAGTAGTGGAGAGATCGTTGCGGCGGATGGCTGACTTGGAGCGGCGCGTGATGGCATTGGAGGAGCGTACACGCCGATCTTTGTGGACGCGGGAGGAAGAGGACGCGCATCAGGAGGCGATGCTGGTGGCCGAGTATGGCGAGCACGTGGACAAGACGGCAACGGCCAAAATTCTCGGCGTGACCCGCGCGACCGTTTACGCGATGCTGGCGGATGGGCGCATCGAAAGCACGTGCAGCGGGCGGCGCGTCAGTGTGCGCAGCATTGCCCGCTATATGGCAACACCCAAAAAGCAGCGTGCGGCGGTTAAACCGGCGTGATGGCGGCGTGCCGCCGCGTTTCATTGACAAATGGGGTTGAGATATTGAACCACTATGATAAAAACGCCGAATCCACAGCGGCGAACGCGCTGTGAATCCGGCGGGAGACCAATGATGCTTCGCATGGGCGGAGAGAAAAGAGGGGTTTGAGATGAGTTTGATTCAAATGGTGCTTCTTCTGGTGTTCGGCGTGCCGCTGGTGGCAGCGTGTATCGTCTTTACCCTGTGTGCGATGTGGATGCAGATGCGCGAGGATCAGCTCCGCGCAGAGAAGCAGGGATTGCCCGAAAGCGTATAATCTTCAAACAGCCGCATGACGGCGTCCTCATAGGCGGACAGGGAATTCGCCTTGCGGGCGGCCTTCAGCGGCTTTTCTGCACCCTCAAAGCAGCAGGCGATGTTCTTGGCGACCTCACGCATACGCCCAAGCACCACGCTGGTGGGATACATCGCCTGATAGGCGTGCAGCAGGTCGTCGTGGAATGCTCGCAGCGTCTGCGCGGTCAGCGGTGCGCCGCCCGCATAGGTCTGTGCAAGTGCGGGATTGGCGAGCATACCGCGTCCGAGCATCAGCGCACGGGCAGCGGGGTGCGCGGTTTCCAGCGCACGGCAGTCCTCCACGGTGAACAGATCGCCGTTGTAGATGAGCGGCATCCGCGCGGTGGATTCGGCGGTGGCAAAAATATCCCGATGCACGGCGCCTTTGTAGTATTCCTCGCGGGTGCGCGGGTGAATGATGAGCTCGGAGACGGGGTAGCGGCTGTACAGCGTCAGCAGCTCGCCGAATTCCTCCGGGGAGGAAAAGCCGATGCGCGTCTTGATGGAGATGCGCACGGGCGTGCGGGAAAAAATCTCATCCAGAAACCACGCCAGCTCCTGCGGGCGCTGCAAAAGCCCCGCGCCCTTGCCCTTGGCGGTCACCGTGCCGGAGGGACAGCCGGCATTCAGATTGACCTCTTCATAGCCCATGTCGTGCAGCAGATTGGCCGCCCACAGAAAGTGGTCGGCCTTTTTCGTCAGCACCTGCGGCACGGCGTTCAGACCGGCGTTGGCCTGCGGATCGACATTCTTGAACTCACGCGGGGTGAGCGTCAGGTTTTGCGTGGGGCTGATGAAGGGGATATAATAGCGCGCCACGCCGCCAAAGTGCGCGTGATGCACCTGACGATATACGGCGTCGGTGACGCCCTCCATCGGGGCGAAATAGACGGGCAGGGACATGATGGGCTCCTTTCATCGCGAAGAGACAGCATGGAAAATGAAGGAGAGTGATGCTTTCCTTTGTTTTCATTGCGTTTAAACAAGGCGAGTTGATGGATGGGCAGAGACAAGCGGCGTATTGATGTGGCTTGATGTGGCGCAGCACAGGGGCAAAGTGTCCGTGAAGATAAAAAAAGCCCCGGTCTGACCGACCGGCGCTTTTTTGTACGACATTACGCCTGCGCGAGCCACTCGTCGGCCTTCGCGGCAGACATGCGCTTGATGCTCTCCTCGGCGTACTGGGACTCCGGACCGCCGAAGGTATACAGGAAGAACTTGCCGCCAGCAGTCTTGTACAGGGACTCCTCATAACCGGCGGGATCGCCAAAGGTGCCGTGGGCGTGCTTGGCAACCAGCTCGGAAGCTTCGGTATCGTATTCCACCTTACAGATGATCTTCTTCATGATGGTTTCATATCCTTTCGATAGTGTTTTTTAGAGATCGGCCGGATTCAGCCGTGGATCGTTTCAAATGCGCAATTGACATAGCCGTGTCAATGCAGAGGGTATGATAACACAAAGTTTAGGGGAAAACAACACCTGCACGGCAGAATGATGAATACTGCCGTAAAATTGACGGATAGTTATGGTAATAAAGCGAACAAACAAGGCGGGAGCACCGTTTTTGTGGCACAAATTTTGGGTGAGACAGAGGGGATGATTGATGTTTTCGCGCAAAGCTGTTATACTAAGGGGGCAGTTCAGGGGAAAGCGGGAAGAGAAACGATGCTTCAAAATGCATTCAACACGGTATATACGAAGTTCAAGCTGCATTACTACAAGGAGATTTTTGATCGCTTTCAGAAGCAGGAGATCAGCCTGACAACGGTGGAGGTCTTTTGCATGGAGACGATCAAGGCGCTGGGGCGGCCAACGGTGAATGAGTTCGCCACGTTCATGAATATTTCCTCGCCCAATGCGGCCTACAAGGTGAACTGCCTCAGCCGGAAGGGCTACATCCGCAAGGTGCAGTCCCAGACAGACCGGCGTGAGTACCATTTGGAGGTTACCCAGAAGTACATGGATGCCTATGACCTCAGCGACCGGTACACGGGGTTGGTGATGGGGCGCATTGTCGAGCGCTTTACGCCGGAGGAGTGCCGGAAGCTGACGGAGATGCTGGAGATTGTCAGCCACGAGCTGATGCCTGAGGTGGATATCCCGGATCAGCTATGACGATATAGAAACAGAAGAAGCCGCCCTAAGGGGGGAGCGGCTCCTGAGCGGCTATCTGCGATGGGATTCGGATGAGCCCATCCCGGCCTTAAAGCCGGAAGCCTTCGGCTCGTGAATGGCGTAAAGCTCGGCGTAGTGCTGTGCTTCAGCTTCATTGAGCGCGGGCTGAAGCTCCAGCCCCGTGCAGTCTGTGGCGCTGACCACATCCTGCGGGACACTCAGGGGTGTGGCCACGCCATGGGGAATGGGCGGCGGATTCCAAAAGCCGCCGGTGTGCTTTGCAGAACGCATAAACCTGCCTCCTCTCCGTGGCGATAGGATGGCGGGCGCGGAGGCAGAGCATACCTGTTAAAAAGCGGAGACTCACACCCGAAAGGAGAAAGCGAAATATGTTTGAAATGCTGCTGCGCGAGATGACACTGATTATGGCGCAGGTTCACGATTCGATGATGCGCCTCAACGACGGATTTGAGCTGCACCTGAGCGATAAGGACTGGCACTTTATCATCATGGCGGCCATGGGAATGGCAATGTTTTTTCTTGTGCATGCTGTCTTTAAGCGGCTGGCCAAGTGGAGCATTACGGCCGTCTCGTTTATCTATGTCTTTACCGTCATGACGGTGCTGGGGTTCGCCATTGAAATCGGCCAGCGCATCTCCGGCACGGGGCAGATGGATTTTTCGGATATCGTGGCGGGGCTGTATGGTGTGCTGGCGTTTTTTGCGGTGTACACGGCGTATCGCCTGCTGGCGCTGGCGGTGGGTGCGCTGACAGGCAGACTGCGGCAGAGTAGAGGAGACAAGTGAGGATAAAAGTGAGAACAAATGTTCTTGCATCCTGCGAAAAATATGGTATAATCAAGCTGTACAGGGCAAAACGGAAGGGCTGACCTGTACGGCTTTTTCTTGTATTTGCGGGAAGGACATGATACAATAATTCAGATGACACCAACGATGGATGCTATTTTCTGATCGGAACGCGCCATAAGTGCGAAGCGTGACCTGACAGGGCTTCCCACATGGCTTTTCCATTCAGAAACAGTATGAACCGAGATAAAGGAGAGCAAGCTTTGGCAACGACAGTAGGACTGATTTCTCTGGGATGCAGCAAGAACCGCGTGGATTCCGAGCAGGCGCTCGGCTTTTTGCGTGACCGCGGCTACCAGATCGTATCCGACCCGGCAAAGGCCGAGGTCATCATCGTCAACACCTGCGGCTTCATCCAGTCCGCGAAGGAGGAGGCCATCTCCACCCTCTTTGAGATGGCGGAATACAAGCAGACGGGCCGCTGCCGCCTGCTGGTGGCGACGGGCTGCTTTGCCCAGCGCTATCCAGAGGCCATCCGTGAGGAGATGCCGGAGGTAGACGCGATTCTGGGCGTGAACGAGTATGAGAAGCTCGACCGCGCCATTGCAGAGGCGACGGCGGGCGTGCGCCCGGTGTACGTCGATGACGACGGCCAGTTCTTTGAATATGGCCGCGTGCTGACCACGCCCAAGTACAGTGCGTACATCCGCATCGGCGAGGGCTGCGACAACTGCTGTTCCTACTGTGCTATTCCGCTGATTCGCGGCGGCTACCGCAGCCGCCCGAAGGCGGACATCCTTGCGGAAGTGCGCAAGCTGGTGGGCGAGGGTGTGAAGGAGTTCACGCTCATCGCGCAGGATACCACCCGCTACGGCACGGATCTGGGCGGCGAGAGCCGCCTGCCGGAGCTGATTGAAGAGGTGGCGGCGATTCCGGGCGTGGAATGGCTGCGCACGCTGTACTGCTATCCTGAGCGGGTGGACGACAGGCTGCTGGATACCATCGCGCGCCTGCCCAACGTCTGCAACTATCTGGATCTGCCGATGCAGCACATCAGCCAGCACGTCCTCACCGACATGAACCGCACCGATACCAGCGAACATATCCGCGAGGTGTGCGAAAAGTTCAAGGCGCGCGGCATGATGCTGCGCACGACGATGATGGTCGGTTTCCCCGGAGAGACGGACGAGGACTTTGAGGAGCTGATGGACTTCGTCGCGCATACGCGGTTTGACCGTATGGGCGCGTTCACCTTCTCCCCGGAGGAGGGCACTGTTGCGGCGGATATGGACAATCAGGTGGAGGAGAGTGTCAAACAGGCACGCTATGACGCGCTGATGACGCTTCAGCATCAGATTTCGCTGGAACAGAACCGCGCACGCGTGGGCACCACCTGCCGCGTGCTGGTGGAGCGCAAGCGTGGAAACCGCTACGTTGGACGCAGCGAGTTTGAAGCGCCGGAGACGGACGGCGGCATCTACTTTGGCAGCGAGCAGCCGTGTGAGATCGGCACGTTTGTCAACGTGCGCATCACCGGCGCAAAGGCCTATGACCTGATGGGAGAACGGGTATGAAAACGATCATTTCGAGCCTGATGGAGCTGAACCTGCCCAACAAGCTGACGCTGCTGCGCATGGCGCTGGTGCCGGTGTACCTGCTGCTGCTGGGCTTTGGCTATGACATTGCGGCGGTGATCGTGTTCATCGCGGCCTCGCTGACGGATATGCTTGACGGGCAGATTGCGCGCAAGCACAACATGGTCACCAACTTCGGCAAGTTCATGGACCCGATCGCCGATAAGCTGCTCACGCACACGGCGTTCATCCTGCTGTGCGCCATGGGGCGGCTGAACGTGGTGGCGTGCATCATCTTCGTGGCGCGCGAGTTTGTCGTCTCCGGCCTGCGGCTGGTGGCGGTGGAGCAGGGCCATGTGATTGCCGCGGGCATGAGCGGCAAGATCAAGACGGTGCTGCAGATGGCGCTGGCGATCTCGCTGACCTGCCTGCACGTGGATGCGCTGAACATTGCGCTGACGGTTGCGGCGGCGGGCATGACGCTGTACTCCATGGTCGAGTACGTCTGGCAGAACCGCAGCGTGCTGGGCGGCGCAAAGTAAAGAAGGGCGAAGCATGGTCGCAGAAATTGTCGCCATCGGCACGGAACTGCTGATGGGCCAGATTGTCAATGCCGATGCGCAGTATCTCTCACGGCGGCTGCAAAGCCTCGGCATATCGGTGTACCACCATACGACGGTGGGGGATAACCCGCAGCGGCTGCGCGATGCGCTGGCGCTGGCGCTTTCAAGGAGCGATATCGTCATCACCACCGGCGGGCTGGGGTCGACGCAGGACGACCTGAGCAAGGAGACGGTTGCCGCGCTGCTGGGGCGCGAGATGGTGTTTGACGCGGAGAGCTGGTGCACCATCGAGGGATACTTTGCCCGGATGAACCGCGCGTGCCCGGAGAACAACCGCCGTCAGGCGATGTTTGCCGAGGGGGCGGTCATTCTGCCCAATGCCTGCGGCACCGCGCCGGGCTGCATGATCGAGCAGGACGGAAAGTTGGTTATTCAGCTTCCCGGCCCGCCGAGGGAGATGGCGGCCATGTTTGAGGCACAGGTGTACGCCTTTCTGGCACAGCGCACGGGCGGGTGCATCGCCTCGCGCTATCTGCGCATCTATGGCTTGGGCGAATCACAGGTGGCACAGATGTGCGCGGCCTATATCGAGGCGCAGGACGGCGTGACCGTCGCGCCGTACTGTTCGCTGGGCGAGTGTCAGCTTCGGGTGACGGCGCGCGGCGCGGACGAAGCGCAGGCGCTGGCACACGTCATGCCAGTAGTAGAAGCGCTCAGGGGGATTCTGGGCGATGCGGTCTATGCGGTGACGGACAGCCCGGAGGGCAGCATGGAGGAGGCCGCCGGGCGTGCGCTGACGCAGCGCGGGCTGACCGTGGCAACGGCGGAGAGCTGCACGGGCGGTCTTGTGGCGGCGAAGCTGGTCAACTATCCCGGCATCAGCGCAGCGCTGAACGAGGCGCACGTGACCTATGCCAACGCGGCGAAGGTTCGCTACTGCGGCGTTCGGCAGGAGACGCTCGATGCGTTCGGTGCGGTGAGTGAGCAGACGGCGCACGAGATGGCGCAGGGGCTGCGCGAGCGCAGCGGCGCGGATATCGCGGTATCGACCACGGGCGTAGCCGGGCCGGGCGGCGGGACGCTGGAAAAGCCCGTCGGGCTGGTGTATGTGGGATGCGCGGATGCGCACGGCGTGCGCGTGGAGCGGTTGATGCTCAGCGGCGACCGGCAGAAGGTTCGCGAGCTGGCGGCGCTTCGGGCGCTGGACATGGTGCGGCGCGCGGCGCTCGGATACGACGAGGTGTGAGCGCGGCGCAAAGCGCGGCTGGGAGAGTGCCTGCGCAATCGCAGACCGATATTTGAAAATAGGGAAACGTAGAAATAGGCGAAGGACATAAAGGAGAAGAAAAATGGCAGCGAAAAAGACCGGCAAGACCGCGCCTGTGGTGGCCGAGGAAAACAGCGAGAAGAAGCGTGCGCTGGAGATGGCGCTGGCGGGCATTGAAAAGCAGTTCGGCAAGGGCTCCATCATCCGCATGGGCGAGCGCCCGGTGCAGAACATCGAGGTGATCTCCACCGGCTGTCTGGATCTGGATATGGCGCTGGGCGTGGGCGGCCTGCCGCGCGGCCGCGTGATCGAGATCTATGGCCCGGAATCCTCCGGTAAGACCACCGTGGCGCTGCACGTCGTCGCGGAGGCGCAGAAAAACGGCGGCGTGGCGGCGTTCATCGACGCGGAGCACGCGCTTGACCCGGTGTATGCCAAGAAGCTGGGCGTGGATATCGACCAGCTCTACGTCTCGCAGCCGGATACCGGCGAGCAGGCGCTGGAAATCTGCGAGGCGCTGGTGCGCTCCGGCGCGATTGATATTGTGGTCATCGACTCCGTAGCTGCGCTCACGCCCAAGGCGGAGATCGACGGCGAGATGGGCGATTCCTTCGTGGGCCTTCAGGCGCGCCTGATGAGCCAGGCGCTGCGCAAGCTGACCGGTATCGTCAACAAGACCAACTGCGTGTGCATCTTCATCAACCAGCTTCGCGAGAAGGTGGGCGTGATGTACGGCAACCCGGAAACCACGCCGGGCGGTCGTGCGCTGAAGTTCTACTCCTCCGTGCGCATTGACATCCGCCGCGGCGAGCAGCTCAAGGACGGCAGCACCGTGGTGGGCAACCGCACGAAGGCGAAGATCGTCAAGAATAAGGTGGCCCCGCCCTTCCGCGTGGCGGAGTTTGATATCCTCTACGGCGAGGGCATCAGCCGCGAGGGCAACCTGCTGGACAGCGCCGTGCAGCTGGATATCATCCACAAGTCCGGCGCGTGGTTCAGCTACGGCGATCAGCGCATCGGACAGGGCCGCGAGAACACCCGCAAGTACCTCAAGGAGAACCCGGAGATTGCTGCGGAGATCGAGGCGCTGGTGCGTGCGGAGCTGATGGGCAAGAACGAAACGGCGGCCCCCGTGGATGACGATCAGGCAGAGGACGAGTTCGATGATCTGCCGCTGCCGGGCGCGGAGGACGAGGCGTAACGTCGGGAATCGGCTTTGTGCGAGGATGCGGGCTTCCCGGACGCATAGTCCCAACGCGCAGGCGGGAAAACATAGCTTTGGGGCAGCCTGCGGCTGAAATGGGCGCGATGGGCGAAGAACGGAAATGAATTCCCCAAACGGATTTTAGGGCGGCAGCCCTGGCGTAATGTCAACATGAGGCTATCAGGCCGGGAATCCCGATGTGTCAGGCGCACTGCGTCTTGCATACATGGACTCCCGGCTCTTTGTATACAGAGGAGAAAAGCGATGAACGAAAGCGAAGCGATGGCGGTATTGGTGAGCGCAAAGCAGCTCAGCTATGGACACAGGGAGGCTGCGCTGTCGCGTGCGGGCTGTGCGCTGGCGCTTCTGGCCGATGCGGGCGCATACAGGCGCGAGCTGGGCGAGGAGGGATTGGCAGCTGTGCGCACGGCGCTTTCGGGTGCGGATCGGCTGCTGAACAAGCTGTGGATGGACGGCGTGAAGCTGCTTGTCCGCGGCGCACCGGGCTATCCCGAACGGCTGGCTCATACGGCGAAGTCACCGCATCTGCTCTTTGTACAGGGACAGGCTGACCTGTGCGACCCGTTCCCCATCGCCGTCGTCGGTACGCGCCGCGCGGACAACTATGGCCTGCGTCATACGCACGCACTTGCCAAGGCGCTGGCAGAGCAGGGGATGTGCATCGTTTCCGGCTTGGCGCTGGGCGTGGATGCCTGTGCGCATACGGGCGCACTGACGGCAAACGGGCGGACGATCGCTGTGCTGGGCAGTTCGTTCGATCGGTTCTACCCCGAAGCGAATCTGCCGCTGATGCGCCAGATTCTGGAGGGCGGCGGGAGCGTGGTGAGCGAGTACCCGCCGGAAACGCCGCCTACGCGGTACAGCTTTTTGCAGCGCAACCGCATCGTGGCAGGGCTGGGCTTGGGCGTGCTGGTGACACAGGCGCCGGAGAAAAGCGGCGCACAGTCCACCGTGCGGTTTGCGCTGGAGGAGGGGCGCGAGGTGTTTGCCATGCCGGGGGATATCGACCGCCCCGGATCGGCTCTGCCCAACCGGCTCATCAGCGAGGGTGCGCGTCCGGTGTGCTGTGCGCAGGATGTGACGCGGCTGCTGGTCATCGAGCCAGCCGGGCTGGGAAGGCGTGCATCGGCTGTGACGAGAGCATCGGTTGAACCGCTTCCCTTGAACGCGCCGCGCACATCGTCTAGGCAGATCCCGGCGGCGATGCGGACGCTTGACGCGCGGGAGCAGGCGATATGCCATTTGCTGCTCATGGGCGAGCAGAGCTTTGATGCGCTCAGCGAACAGGCGGGTATCGCCAGCGACGAACTGGGCAGCCTGCTGATGATGCTGGAGCTGGACGGTATTGTCTGCGCACTGCCGGGCGCGATGTACAGGCTGGCTTAGCATAGGACAAAATGTGCAGACTGACCGCTATATGATGAAGCGATTTGGAAGAAAAACGGTCTGGATGCCTTGACAGATTTAAAAAGGGCTGGTATCCTCTTTGTCGTTATGGTGATTATGCCGGGCGCGGCCCGGTCATGGAGGAATGGAAATTTGAGCAGTCATAAGACGGCGCATAAGCTGATCATCGTGGAGTCGCCCGCCAAGGCGCGCACGATTTCAAAATTTCTGGGCAGGACGTACAAGGTGGAAGCCTCCAACGGTCACGTCCGCGATCTGCCCAAGTCCCAGCTGGGCGTCGATGTGGAAAACGATTTTGAACCCAAGTACATCACCATCCGAGGACGGGGCGAGGTGCTTGAGCGCATCCGCAAGGAAGCCAAGGGCGCAAAGTCCATCATTCTGGCAACCGACCCGGACCGCGAAGGCGAGGCCATTTCGTGGCATCTGGCGCACATTCTGGGCATCGACCCGGACAGCGCCTGCCGCGTAGAGTTTAATGAGATCACGGAAAAGACGGTCAAGAGCGCGATCAAGCAGCCGCGCAAGATTAACCGCGAGCTGGTGGACGCGCAGCAGGCGCGCCGTGTGCTGGATCGTCTGGTGGGCTACAAGATCAGCCCGCTTCTGTGGGTCAAGATCAAGAAGGGGCTGTCCGCAGGCCGCGTGCAGTCTGTCGCCACGCGCATGATCTGCGACCGCGAGGCCGAGATTGAGATGTTTGAGCCGGAGGAATACTGGCATGTGACGGCTAAACTGCGCACGGGCGGCAAGACGCTGGAGGCGAAGCTGTACAGCCTCGACGGCGAGCGCGTGAGCATCGGTGACGAGCAGACGGCCAATGCCGCCAAGGAGCGCATCGAAAAGGGCGGATTTGTGGTGAAGGCCGTCAAGCGCGGCGAGCGCCGCAGACATCCCGCCGCGCCGTTCACCACGTCCAATTTGCAGCAGGAGGCCAGCCGCAAGCTGGGCTTCACCACCAGCAAGACCATGCAGATCGCCCAGCAGCTCTACGAAGGTGTGGATATTGCCGGGCGCGGCACGCTGGGTCTGATCTCCTATATCCGTACCGACAGCGTCAGGCTGTCCGATGAGGCGGTCAGCGCGGCGCGTGAGGTCATCGGTGCGCGCTACGGCGCGGAGTATGTGCCGGAGAAGCCGGTGGTGTACAAGGGCCGCAAGAGTGCGCAGGACGCGCACGAGGCCATCCGCCCGTCCAACGTGGATCTGCGTCCGGAGGACATCAAGGCTTCGCTGTCGCGCGACCAGTTCAACCTCTACAAGCTGGTGTACCTGCGCTTTGTGGCCTGCCAGATGGCCGATGCGGTGTACGAGACGCAGCAGATTGAGATTGCAAACAGCGAGGGCGTGGTGCTGCGCAGCAGCGCCGAGCGCCTGAAGTTCGCCGGATTTACGGCGGTCTACGAAGAAGGCCGCGATGATGCGGCGCAGGAGGAGCATATTGCGGGCGCACTGGAGGATGTGAGCGAGGGCGGCGAGGCTGCTGTGCAGCAGACCGAGGCCACGCAGCACTTCACGCAGGCCCCGCCGCGCTACACCGAAGCATCGCTGGTGCGTGCGCTGGAGGAGAAGGGCATTGGCCGCCCGTCCACCTATGCGCCGACGATCTCCACGATTCTGGCACGCGGCTACGTCGTGCGCGAGAAAAAGCAGCTCTATCCCACCGAGCTGGGCGGCATGATTACCGATATGATGAAGGAGTACTTCACCGATATCGTGGACATCACATTCACCGCCGGCATGGAGGCGCAGCTGGATGAGGTGGAGGAGGGCAAGCGCGGCTGGCGCGACGTGGTGCGCGAGTTCTACGGCCCGTTCGCCAAGACGCTGGAAAAGGCGGAAACCGAGATCGAAAAGATCGAGATCAAGGACGAGGTTTCCGACGTGGTGTGCGACAAGTGCGGCGCACTGATGGTCTACAAGCTGGGGCGCTATGGGCGCTTCCTCGCCTGCCCGAACTTCCCGGAATGCCGCAATACCAAGGCGATTCAGGTGGAGATTGCCGCGCCGTGTCCGGTATGCGGCGCGAAGCTGCTGGAAAAGACCTCCCACAAGGGGCGCAAGTTCTACGGCTGCGAGCGCTACCCGGAGTGCGACTTCGTTTCGTGGGAGATGCCCGTGGAGCAGAAGTGCCCCAAGTGCGGCGGCTACATGGTCTTAAAGCGCGGACGCAAGGGAGAAAACTACCACGTCTGCGTCAACGAAAACTGCCGTGAGCGCGTCGTCGCTCCGGCCAGCGAGGATGAAAATGAGTAAAGCAACGGTCATTGGCGCGGGACTGGCGGGCTGCGAGGCGGCCTACCAGCTCGCGCGGCGCGGCGTTCAGGTGACGCTGGCCGAAATGAAGCCGGAAAAGTACACGCCCGCGCATCACAGCGCGGGCTTTGCTGAACTGGTTTGTTCCAACTCCCTGCGCAGCGATCAGCTCACCAACGCGGTCGGCCTGCTCAAGGAGGAGATGCGTCAGCTCGACAGCCTGATTATGCGCGCGGCGGACGCATCGCGCGTGCCGGCAGGCGGTGCGCTGGCGGTGGATCGGGCGGCATTTTCCGCCTATGTGACGCGGGAGATGGAGGAAAATCCGAACATCACCATCGTGCGCGGCGAAGTGACGGCGCTGCCGGAGGGCAATGTGATTATCGCCACCGGGCCGCTGACCAGCGATGCGCTGGCAGAGCAGATTGCGGCGCTGCCGGGGCTTGCGACGCTGAACTTCTACGATGCGGCGGCGCCCATTGTCTCCGGCGAATCGCTGGACATGGGCCGCGTGTTCCGCGCAGGGCGCTACGGCAGGGGTGACGATTACCTCAACTGCCCGTTTACCCGCGAGGAGTACATGGCGTTTTATCAGGCGCTGCTCTCTGCGGAGAAGGCCGACGTGCATGGCTTTGACGGCACGCAGGTCTTTGAGGGCTGTATGCCCATCGAGGTGATGGCCGCGCGCGGCGAGATGGTGATGGCCTTTGGCCCGATGAAGCCCGTGGGGCTGACCGATCCGCGCACGGGGCGCGAGCCATATGCCGTGGTGCAGCTTCGCGCGGAGAACTGCGAGGGCACGATGTACAACCTCGTGGGCTTCCAGACGCGGCTGAAATGGGGCGAGCAGAAGCGCGTGTTTTCCATGATTCCCGGCCTTGAAAACGCGGAGTTCCTGCGCTATGGCGTGATGCACCGCAACACATTCCTCCATTCGCCGGGCTTCTTGGATGCGCATTATCAGATGATTGCGCGGCCGGGCACGTACTTTGCCGGACAGATGACCGGCGTGGAGGGCTATGTGGAGAGCGCGTCCAGCGGCATGGTGGCGGGCATTTCGCTTGCGCGGCAGATGCTGGGGATGGAGCCGGTGGACTTTACCCGGCTGACGGCTATCGGCGCACTGGCGCACCATATTGCGCACGCTGCGGGCGATTTCCAGCCGATGAACGCCAACTTTGGCCTGCTGGAGCCGTATGAAAAGCGCATCCGCAACAAGCAGGAGCGCTATGGCGCGATTGCCGCACGCTCGCTCAATTTCATCGAAGCGCTGCGCAGCAACCCGCTCGCCTGCGACTTTGACTGAGCGCCCTGCCGATCGGCTGACTGGGAAAAGATTGGCGCACCGAAATGGGCGGCGGTGTGCTATAATCAAACTGTCATCCTTGAAATGGAGGGAATGAATATGACGCTGAAAGGCACGACCATTTGTGCCGTTTTGAAAGACGGAAAGATCGCGGTAGCAGGCGACGGGCAGGTGACGATGGGCGAAAGCACCATCTTCAAGAGCACGGCGCGCAAGGTGCGCCGCATTTACGGGGGCAAGGTCGTCACGGGCTTTGCCGGGAGCGTGGCCGATGCGTTTGCGCTGTGCGAGCGCTTCGAGGCTAAGCTGGAGCAGTACAGCGGCAATCTGGAGCGCGCAGCGGTGGAGCTGGCGCAGGATTGGCGTGCGGACAAGGCGATGCGCAAGCTGGAGGCCATGCTGATTGTGGCCTGCGGCGAGACGCTGATGATCCTCTCCGGCACGGGCGAGGTCATCACCCCCGATGACGGCATCGCGGCGGTCGGCTCCGGCGGCAACTATGCGCTGGCGGCTGCACGTGCGCTGAAGGAGAACACGGCGCTGTCCGCGAAGGAGATTGCCGAAAAGGCGCTGCACATCGCGGCGGATATCTGCGTGTTTACCAACCATAACGTCATCGTCGAAGAAGCGTGAGGGCAATCGCCGTCCTGCGGTGCGGGCGTATCTGCTTTGCCGCAGGAACGTTTCCCCGACACGCACAGAAAGGTTGAGAATATGGAATTGACGCCCAAGCAGATCGTGCGCGAGCTCGATCGCTATATCATCGGCCAGGACGAGGCCAAGCGTGCGGTTGCCGTCGCGCTGCGCAATCGCTATCGCAGAGCGCAGCTCCCGGAGGAGATGCGCGATGAAATCGTCCCCAAGAACATTCTGATGGTTGGCCCCACCGGCGTGGGCAAGACAGAGATCGCCCGCAGGCTGGCCCGTCTGGTGGACGCGCCGTTTGTGAAGGTGGAGGCCACGAAGTTTACCGAGGTCGGCTATGTCGGCCGCGATGTGGAGAGCATCATCCGCGATCTGGTGGAGGCCAGCGTGCGCATCTGCAAGGCCAAGGCCAGCGAGAAGGTGAAAACACGCGCCACGGTGATGGCGGAGGAGCGGATCATCGACATCCTGCTGCACCCCAACCGCAAGCCCGCCAACCCCATCGATGTGCTGCTGGGCAACAAGCCCAAGGCACCGGAGCTGCCGGAGGGCGAGCGCCAGCGTCTGGCGACACGCGCGGAGGAACTGCGCGAGCAGATGAAGCGCGGCGAGCTGGAGGACGTGGAGATCGAGGTTGAGGTCGAGGACACGCCCAAGGATGTGGAGATCAACGGCGCGAGTGTGAGCATCGGCTCGGTGATGGGCGACATGATGCCCAAAAAGACCAAGATGCGCCGCATGAAGGTGGCGGATGCACGCAAGCTGCTCATCGGTCAGGAGGAGAGCAAGCTGATCGACATGGACGCGGTGACGGACGAGGCGCTGCGCCGCGCCGAGCAGGACGGCATCGTGTTCATCGACGAGATCGACAAGGTGGCCGGACGCTCCGCCAACGGCCCGGACGTGAGCCGCGAGGGCGTGCAGCGCGACATCCTGCCCATCGTGGAGGGCAGCACGGTGAACACCAAGTACGGCGTGGTCAAGACGGACTTCATGCTCTTCATCGCGGCGGGCGCGTTCCATGTGGCGAAGGTGACCGACCTGATCCCCGAGCTTCAGGGCCGCTTCCCGGTGCGCGTGAACCTGAATCCGCTGACGAGCGAGGATTTCAAGAAGATCCTCAGCCAGACGGACAACGCGCTCACCCGCCAGTACGAAGCGCTGCTGGCTGTGGATCATGTGCATCTGCACTTTGAGGAGTCCGCGCTCGATGCGCTGGCCGAGGCCGCGCAGCGGGAGAACGAGACGAAGGAGGACATCGGCGCACGCAGGCTGCACACCCTGTTTGAAAAGATGCTCGAGGACATCTCCTTCAACGCGGGCGGCGATATGCCGGAGGTCGATGTGGTGGTCAACGGCGAATATGTGCGCCAGCACCTCGGTGAAAGCGCAAAAACGATGGACATGAAGCGATATATCCTGTAAAATAGAAGGAGCTGCAAACGCAATGTCATTAAGTTATTGTTAAGGCAACAAAAATCAGCAAGGGAATCGAGCACAAAGAAGAATTGTGTTCGATTCCCTTGAACTTTCAAAAAAGGAAGGTACGACAAAAACTCCTCAAGGAAGAGGAGAAA
>JAXJLD010000083.1:0-14097 GCA_036297385.1 Christensenellales bacterium
CATGATTAGCCACCCTATGTCAACACCTTTTTGCAAAGTTTTTCAACTTTTTTTACAACTCGCTATTCAATGCTGTATTTTCCCTGTATTTACAGCAAAAATGGGCTTGGGATGCTGCTCCCAAGCCCATTTCCTCTACGATATATCCCGGATATATCCCGATTGCTTACTCAGCGATGATGCTCTTGCCCGTCATCTCTACCGGAACCGGCAGGCCGATATAGGGCAGCATGGTCGGCGCGATATCCGCCAGGCAGCCGCCCTCGCGCAGCTTCACATCGCCCACGCCAGCCGCCAGGAACGGCACCGGATTGGTGGTATGCGCGGTAAACGGCGTGCCGTCCGCATTCTTCATCTTATCCGCGTTGCCGTGATCGGCGGTCAGGAACATACAGCCGCCCATCTCCTTCACGGCCTCCCAGACCTTGCCCACGCACGCATCGACGGCTTCAACCGCCTTGACGGCTGCATCAAACACACCGGTATGGCCGACCATATCGCAGTTGGCAAAGTTGAGGATCACCACGTCGTACTTGCCGCTGCGGATGCGCGCGGCGCACTCGTCCGCCACCTCAAATGCGCTCATCTCCGGCTTGAGGTCATAGGTCGCCACCTTCGGGGACGGAATCACCACGCGATCCTCGCCCTCGCACGGCGCCTCACGGCCGCCATTGAAGAAGAACGTGACGTGCGCGTACTTCTCGGTCTCCGCAATGCGCAGCTGCGTCTTGCCGTTGGCGGCCAGATACTCGCCCAGCACGTTGGTCAGCGGCACCGGCGGGTACGCCACCTCCACATTGGGCATGGTCTTGTCATACTCAGCCATGCAGACGTACTGCACCGGGAAACGGCCATAGCGGCGCTCAAAGCCGGTAAAGTCGTCATCCACAAACGTGCGGGTGATCTCACGCGCACGATCCGGGCGGAAGTTGAGGAACACAACGGTGTCCCCCTCGGACACGCGGCCGCCTTCGCAGGTGACGCACGGGAGGATGAACTCGTCGGTCACGCCCTCGGCGTAGGTCTTGTCCATGCAGGCCTGCCAGTTTTCGGCCTTCTCGCCCTCGCCGTAGACGAACGCGGCATACGCCTTCTCCACGCGGTCCCAGTTGGAATCGCGGTCCATGGCGTAGTAGCGGCCGGTCACGGTCGCAATCTCGCCCATGCCCAGCTCATCGAGCTTGGCCTGCACATCGGCAAGGAAACCGCGGCCGGACTTGGGATCGGTATCTCGGCCATCCATGATGGCGTGAATGTACACCTTCTGCGCACCCAGATGCTTCGCCAGATCCAGCAGGCCAAAGAGATGCTCGATGTGGCTGTGAACGCCGCCCGTGCCCTGAAGGCCCATGAAGTGGATCGCCTTGCCCGCGTCAATCGCCTTCTTCATGTTGCGCACGAGCACGTCGTTTTCCTTCATGGTGCCATCGAGGATGGACTTGGTGATGAGGGTGAGCTGCTGATAGACGATGCGGCCCGCGCCGATGTTGGTGTGGCCCACCTCGCTGTTGCCCATCTGGCCGTTCGGCAGGCCGACAGCCATACCGGAGGCTTCAATCAGGGTATGCGGGCAGGAGGCAAACAGCGCATCCAGATTCGGCTTCTTCGCCGCAGCAATGGCGTTGCCTTCGGTGGTCTCCGGCATACCATAGCCGTCCATGATGCACAGCAGGACAGGTTTCTTGGTCATGGTCAAAACTCCTTTTATAGACAATCAATATACTCGAAAGTGCTTCGCACGCCGCGGAGCGCCCTGCGATCCAAATGGTTTTGATCCGGTCTCGATCGGCAAAGCGCGGCATCCGACAAAAGAAGCAGGAACGGGACAGCGCCCGCCCCTGCACCTGTGCTTCGGAAGCTTACTTATCGAAATTCACAACTTGCGCAAAGTCCGGCGCCTTGAGGGACGCGCCGCCGATGAGGCCGCCGTCGATCTCCGGCTGCGCCATCAGGCCCTTGCAGTTCTTCGGGTTCATGGAGCCGCCGTACTGGATGCGCACCTCGTCCGCCGCATCGCCGTACACGCTGCGGATGGCCGCGCGGATCACGCCGATGGTCTCGTTCGCCTGCTCGTCGGTGGCGGTCAGGCCGGTGCCGATGGCCCAAACCGGCTCATAGGCAACGACCACGTTCTTCACCTGCTCAGCGGTCAGGCCGGTCAGGGCGATGAGGGTCTGATAGGCAACCAGCGCGTTGGTATAGCCCGCCTCGCGCTCTTCCTTCTTCTCGCCCACGCAGATGATCGGGGTGAGGCCAGCCTTCACGGCCGCCAGCGTGCGCAGGTTCACGGTCGCATCGGTCTCACCGAAGTACTGACGGCGCTCGCTGTGGCCCAGAATGACGTACTCCACGCCGCACTCCTTGAGCATCGCCGCGCTCAGCTCGCCGGTGTATGCACCGGACTCCTTCCAATGCATATTCTGCGCGCCCAGCTTGATGTTGGTGCCCTTGATAACCTCGGCCACCGCCGCAAAGTTGACCGCCGGAACGCCCACCACAACGTCGCAGTTCGCGTCCTTCACCAGCGGAATCAGCTCGGTGACGAGCGCACGCGCCTCGGACGGGGTCTTATTCATCTTCCAGTTACCGGCAATGATCGGCTTACGCATAGCAAATCTCTCCTTTAGCTCGGCAGGCGTCAGCCTGCTTCTGATGATTGGTCATGCAGACAGATAAGCCCCGACCGGCCTTCTGGCCGGCCGGGGCATCAACGTTTCACCCAGCTTGCCCGTGCGTCAGAACGCCCGGAAAAGCGAATTACTTCTCATCCAGACACGCGACGCCCGGCAGGGTCTTGCCCTCCAGGTACTCCAGAGACGCGCCGCCGCCGGTGGAAATGTGGGTCATCTTGTCGCCAAGGCCCATCTGCTCCACAGCCGCCGCAGAGTCGCCGCCGCCGATGATGGTGATCGCCTCGGACTCAGCCAGCGCCTTCGCCACAGCGAGGGTGCCCGCTGCCAGCGTCGGGTTCTCGAACACGCCCATCGGGCCGTTCCAGATGACGGTCTTGGCGTTCTTCGCAGTCTCAGCAAACAGCGCCGCAGACTTCGGGCCGATGTCGCAGCCCTCCATGTCGGCCGGGATCTTGTCGCAGTCCACCACGGTGGTCTCCACCTGCGCGTCGATCGGGTCCGGGAAGGCCTTCACGCACACGGTGTCCACCGGCAGGAGCAGCTTCACGCCCTTCTCCTCAGCCTTCTTGAGCATATTCTGGCAGTACTCGATCTTGCTCTCATCCAGCAGAGAGTGACCGACCTCATAGCCCTGCGCCTTGAGGAAGGTGAAGGCCATGCCGCCGCCGATGATGAGGGTATCCACCTTCTCCAGCAGGTTCTCGATGACGTTGAGCTTGTCCGCCACCTTCGCGCCGCCCAGAATGGCGACGAACGGGCGATCCGCATTCTCCAGCGCCTTGCCCATGATGGACAGCTCCTTGCCGATCAGATAGCCGGCCACGCAGGGGCTGAGGTACTCCGTCACGCCCGCGGTGGAGCAGTGTGCGCGATGGCAGGAGCCGAACGCGTCGTCCACATAGCACTCCGCCAGAGAAGCAAGCTCCTTGGAGAAGGTCTCGATGTTCTTGGTCTCCTCCTTGCGGAAGCGGGTGTTCTGCAGCAGCACCACGTCGCCGTCCTTCATCGCGGCAACAGCAGCCTTGGCGTTCTCGCCCACCACGTTGTCGTCATCCGCAAACACCACGGTCTGTCCCAGATACTCGGACAGGCGCTCGGCCACCGGCGCGAGGGAGAACTTGGCCTCCGGGCCGTTCTTCGGCTTGCCCAGATGGCTGCACAGGATCACCTTGCCGCCGTCGGCAATCAGCTTCTTAATGGTCGGCAGCGCCGCAACGATACGCTTGTCGTTGGTGATCTTGCCATCCTTCATCGGAACGTTGAAGTCACAGCGAACGAGCACCTTCTTGCCAGAGACCTTGATGTCTTCAACCGTCATTTTCGCCATGGGATATTCCTCCATTCAATCTACGAACATTCCCTGATATGTCCGGTGCGCGCATCGGGAGCTGCGCTACCGGGAAAGCCCCGAAAACAGCCGGGCATTTCTCATGGTTTGATCCGGGAGAGCAACCCTCCACAGATCACCACTACTATATCACCTTTTCCAACGCTTGTCAAACCGTTGACAAATCCTTCACGCAATTTCCGGGCGAAAACCTGCCGCCGGTCAATTTTGCCGTCAGGGGCAGGATTTTGCCCGTTTTCGGCGAAATTTTTCTTGATTATACCCCATTTTATCTTCCGCAAGCAAAGGAGAATCCGCCATGACCGATATGCTCATCGTCGTCGATATGCAGCGCGACTTCGTCTCCGGCAGTCTGGGCAGCGCCGAAGCGCAGGCCATCGTCCCTGCCGTTGCCGCGCGCATTCACCGCGCCGCCGAAGAAGGCACGCAGGTCGTCTTTACCCTCGATACCCACGAGGAGGGCTACCTCTCCACCCGGGAGGGGCGCTTCCTGCCTGTGCCGCACTGCCTGCGCGGCAGCGAAGGCTGGGCGCTGGAGCCGGAAATCGCCAAGGCCTGCCAGCCCGGTATGCTGTCCTTTGAAAAGCCGACCTTCGGATCTGCCAAGCTGACGCACTACGTCGCCGCCGCAGCCGTCAAGCAGGGGTGTCCGGACGGCAAGGGAATGTGCATCGAGCTGTGCGGCGTATGCACCGATATCTGCGTCGTCTCCAACGCACTGCTCATCAAGGCCGCGCTGCCAGAGGCCGACCTGATCGTGGATTCCGCGCTCTGCGCAGGCGTGAGCCCTGCCCGCCACGAGGCCGCGCTGGAGACCCTGCGTTCCTGCCAGATCGAGGTCAAGTGATACCGCTCCCAAATACCGTTCCTATTTCAGATCACTTCATGCCGTGCAAAGCAAAGAAGGGGCTGGGGATTTCGTCCCCAGCCCCTTTTTCACGCTTTGCGCTCACAGCTCGTTTGAATCAGAAAATAAACAGCATCAATAGGTGTAGTTCTCCACATCCACCTTATCCGGGTTCATGTACGGCGCAAGGGTGGACACCATCTTCATGGGCTTATCGTAGCTGTTCTTGCAATAGTGGATCTCGCCCGGCTCGATGTGGATCATGTCGCCCGCCTTGAGGTGATTGACCACGCCATCCACGACGATGTCAATCTCGCCCTCGAGGATGTAGAAATTCTCCTCCATCACATTGTGGTAGTGCGCCTTGAAATCCTGACCGGGGTTAAAGGCGACGATTGCAAAGTTCATGCGCGGGCCCTTCATCAGGTACTTGGGGCCGCTGTCACCAAAGCGATATTCACGCTCATTTTCATTGACGATATACATGCTGTTTTCCTCCGCAGTGTCGATTCATTCTGTCGTCTTACACGCCCGGCGCCGCCCACATATAGCGGGTCAGGCGGTCGTCGGCAATGGCCAGCTCGCGGGCATACACCTCGCGCCAGACCTTGTACATCTCCATGTAGGTCTTGTGGTTCTCCATGTTCGGCTCGTAGCGCTTGTCCATGCGCACCAGCTTCTTAGCCGTCTCGGAGATATCGGCATACACGCCCACGCCGTATCCCGCCATGATGGCTGCGCCCAGCGCCGTCGCTTCCTTCACCTTCGGCACATTCACCGGCTTGCCCAGCACGTCCGCCAGAATCTGGCACCACAGGTCGGACTTCGATGCGCCGCCCGCAAAGATGACCTCCTCCGGCATATTGCCCGTGGATTCCTCCACCAGCTTCATGTGACCGTAGGTGACCATCGCGGTGTTCTCCATGATGGCGCGGTAGAAGGTGTAGCGGTTGTACTTCTCCGGGTCAAAGTCAAAGTTCATGAACGACGGGCTGGCGTGCCGCCACGAAACGTAGTTCATCACGTCCGAGAACGTACACATCATGCCGTAGCAGCCGGCGGGGATGTCCTTCGCCTTTTCGTTCATCAGGTCGTAGGGGTCGCGACCGCAGGTCTTGCTCAGCTCCTTCTCCGCCGTGCAGAAGGCATCGCGGTACCAGCGCATCACCATGCCCGGCTTGAACGCCAGCGCCTCGTACTGCCATACGCCCGGCACGCTGTGGCAGTTCACGCGCACGCGGCAATGCTCGTCGGTCTTGGCCTCGCTGGTGTTGTACTCATACTGCCAGAAGCTGCCGCCGAAGATGGCCGCCTCATTGGGATCGACCACGCCCACGCCCACGCAGCCAAGCTGCGCATCGCCGCCGCCTGCGACAACCGGCGTGCCCACAGCCAGACCGGTATCCGCCGCGCCCTTTTCGGACACAGCCGCCACGATGGAGCCGCACTCATACGTCTTGGGGAAGATGCCGGTCTTGAGACCGACGCTGGCGGCGATGCCGTCGTCCCAGTCGCGCTTCTCCAGATTGTAGATGCCCGTGGTGCAGGCGTTGGAGGGCTCGGAGGAGAATACGCCGGTCATCTTGTAGATGAGCCAGTCGTTGAACATGGTGCACAGCGCCGTCTTTTCATAGATCTCCGGCATCTTGTTCTTCACCCAGAGGATGCGCGGCAGTGCGCCCAGCGCATACGTCTGGCCGGACTCGTGATAAATCTTGCGCTCCAGCTCCGGGTCCATGCGGATCAGCTCGCCGACCTCGTCGTTGCTGCGCCCATCCACATTGGCGCACGCCCAGATCTCCTGCCCATCCTTGTCGTAGAGCACAATGCCCTCGCGCATACAGGTGGTGGAAACAGCGGCGATGTCCTTGGGATCGACGCCCGTCTGCTCGATCACACCGCGGATGCAGCCGCTGGCAAGCTGCCAGTTGTGCGTCCAGTCAAAGTCCATGCTGCCGGGGAAGCGCGGGTCCTCCGCGTGCGTCCACTCCTGCTGCACGCAGCCGAGCTGCTCGCCATCGAGGCTGAAGAGCACGGCACGCACGCTTCCGGTGCCCGCGTCCACCGCCATGAGGGTTTTTGCCATAGGAACCATCCTTTCTGAATCAGACTCTGTTTTTTATTTCATGCTTTTCGTTGCCATAAGGAATGCCATCATATCGGGACTATAATTAGGAAGTCTTGCGCTTGCATCCAGCCTCGCTCAGTCCTCCCGCAGCAGCTGCGTTGCGGTCGGCTCGTCGGTAATGAGGATATCCAGATACCCGCCGCGCAGCACGGCGCGGATCGCGTCGATCTTGTCCGCGCCTGCGGCAAGGCCCACCACATTGGGCATCGCCTTGAGCTGCTGAAGCGGCGTGGAGATCAGTCTGTCCTCAATGGGCGAGGGAATGAGCTGACCATCCCTGTCCAAGAAATGCCCCAGCACATCGCCCACCGCATCGTGTACCTTCAAATAGAACATATCCGTATTGCCCAGCACGCCCGTGCGGAACACCGTCGCGGATTCGGTAATCGGGCCAATGCCCACCAGCGTGAAGGACGACAGCTCGCTCATGCGGATGATTTCGCTGACGCTGGTTTCCTCGCGCATAGCTGCCGCCATCTCCGGCGAGGAGGCCAGCAGCGGCGCGGGCATGAGAAAGAGCCGCGCATTGAAGATGCTCGAGCGCGTATTGGGCAGGTAATTGGATACGCCGCCGGTCAGCGAAATGCAGGTCACGGGGCTTTGCACCATGGTAGCCAGATGATTGAGCGTGCGCGAGAGGGTATCGCCGTAGCCGACATTGATGCAGGCGTTATCGCCCAGCCGGTCTGCGATGTACATCGCGCCTGCGCGAGCGATGGACTCATTGGGCGATGCGTCCTCCCTGTCCGTCTCCGGAATGAGAAACACGTCTTTAAGATGATACTTCTCCATCAGCGCACGGCTTTGCTCCGTCACGGCTACGCCGTCTGCGCGCAGGCGGAACTGGATCACGCCGTTCTGCCGCGCCGCCTCCAGCAGCTTGATGACGCGCATACGGCTGACGGACAGCCTGTCCGCGATGGCCTGCTGCGTCATGTTCTCAAAATAGTAATACCACGCCGCCTTGACCATCAGCGATTCTTCGTAGTTCATGCCCGCCCTCCCCCTGCGTCTTACGAAAACAATAATTTTATTTCAGAACATTTGTATATACCAAGAGTATATCACCCCACCGCAAAAATGTCAATTCCCATAAAAACACATCGCTCAGATTTCCCATAAGACACGCAAACATCAAAAGTACTCAAATAATACTTGACAAGATGCACAGAAGTGCTTACAATGAGGGTAATAATAAAAAGTGTCGAAGAGAAACCTTTGTGCAAACAAAATACAGGAGTATAACATGGCAGCAAATGTAAGCGGGCAAGCGTCCGCGCCGCGCCTTGAAGTTCGCGGAATCAAAAAGGCGTTCGGTCAGAACGTCGTCCTCAAGGGCATTGATCTGCGCGTGAGCGCCGGCGAGGTGATCGCGCTCATCGGCGGCAACGGTGCAGGCAAATCGACGCTGATGAAGATCATCATGGGCATCTACACCTGCGATGAAGGTGAAATCTTTATTGACGGCAAACCGGCCAAGCTGGGCAAGCCGGCCGCCTCGCTGGCGGCGGGCGTGTACCTTGTGCCGCAGGAGCCGCTGCTCTTCCCCAACATGACGGTGCTTGAAAACATCCTCATGGGCTTCAACGAGAACGAGGGCGAGCTGAAAAAGCGCCTGAATCAGCACATGAAGGAGCTGGGCTTTGACCTCAACCTGCAGCGCAAGGCCAATACGCTCTCCATCGCGGAGCAGCAGCTTGTCGAGCTGCTGCGCGGCATGATGCGCAACGCGCAGGTGCTCATCCTCGATGAGCCGACCAGCGCACTCACCTTTGGCGAGGTGCAGGCGCTGTTCAAGGTCGTGGAGGATCTCAAGCGCAAGGGCATTGCCATCATCTATATCACGCACCGCCTCACCGAGGTATTTGAAATTGCCACGAACGTGGCGATCATGCGCGACGGTCTCATCACGCTGGAAGGCCCGGTTTCGGATTTCACCAAGGAAATGCTGATTCAGGGTCTGCTCCCCGGCGGCGCCGAGGTGCAGCAGCAGGACAGCGAGGCCTATGAGCCGGTTCACTACGAGGAGCTCAACCCCGTTCTGGAGGTGCGCAAGCTCTGCGGCTACGGCTTCAGCGATATCACCTTTGACCTGTATCCCGGCGAAATTCTGGGCATTGCGGGCGTGGTGGGCGCGGGCCGCACAGAGCTCATCAGCACCATCTTCGGCCGCGATAAGACGCTGAGCGGCACCGTGTATCTGGACGGCGTGGATATCACCGGCCTGTCCACCAGCAAGGTGCTTCAGGCGGGCATCAACTTCGTGCCGGAAGACCGCCATTACCACGGTCTGTTCAAGATCCGCTCGATTTCTTCCAATACCACCTCCGCGCTGCTCAATACCAAGAAGATCGGCCGGGTGAGCATGAACCGCCGCCGCCAGAAGGAGATCTCGCAGCGCTACGCGGACGACTTCCGCACCAAGATCGTCTCTCTGGACGACCTGATCGGCAGCCTGTCCGGCGGCAACCAGCAGAAAGTGGTCATCGCCCGTGCGCTGTCCACCGATCCCAAGGTGGTCATCCTCGACGAGCCGACCCGCGGCATCGACGCGGCGGCGCGCAGCGACGTGTATGCCATCATCCGCAAGCTCAAGCAGACGGGCGTGGCGGTGCTGATGGTCTCCTCGGACATCGAAGAAGTGGTGGAGCTGGCCGACCGCGCCATCACCGTGTTCAAGGGGCGCATCAACGGCGAATTCAGCCGTGATGAAATCACGCAGGACGTGCTGACCAGCGCATCCTTCGGCATTGTGCAGAAAGCGACGGTGTGACCATGAGCAAAATTCAAAATCTGTTCAAAGCCCGGTGGATGTCCAGCTTGGTCTTCCTGATCCTCCTGTTCCTCATCACCGGCATTGCGGATCCCGCATTCCTGAATTATTCTAGCATCATCAGCTGCTTCAATACCGCGACCATGTACACGCTGCTGGCCGTGGGCATCGCGTTCGTCATCATGACGGGCGAAATTGACGTTTCCATCGGCTCCACGCTCGGCCTCACCGCCGCCATGACCGGCTTGATCGCCCAGCAGGGCGGCAGCGTGATCACCATGCTGCTGACAGTCGTGGTTGTAGGCGCGTTCATCGGCCTCATCAACGGCGTGGGCGTGGCATACTTCGGCGTCCCCTCGCTGATCTTCACCCTCGGCGCAAACAGCGTCATCCGCGGCCTGATCTACATCCTGACCGACGGGCGCACGGTGGAGAACTTCGGCGGTGTCATCGCCAGCTACGGCAACAAGACGCTCTTTGCCGATATCACCCTGTACTATGCCATCGCGCTGGTGCTGGTGGCTGCCGCGCACATCGTGCTGACCAAGACCCGCAAGGGTAAGTACTTCATCGCTGTGGGCGACAATGCCGGCGGCGCAAACCTGGTCGGCATCTCCGTGCTGGGCACCAAGATTCTGGCGTATGTGCTGTGCGGCCTGTTTGCAGGTCTGGGCGGCTTCGTCTTTGCTTCCAAGTATGGTCAGGTCATGACCGTGGCGGGCAACGGCTACGAGATGACCGCCATCGCGGCCTGTGTGCTGGGCGGCATCTCCCTGTCCGGCGGTCTGGGCAACATGGTGGGCGCGGCCATCGGCGCGGTCATCATGTCCTCCATCAGCCGCCTGCTGGTCTTTATCGGTCTGCCCTCCACCTACGATAACACCATTACCGGCGTCATGCTGATTGTCATCGTCGTCGTGGACGCGCTGGCGCAGCGCCGCTCGGTCGAAATGGCCCGAAGGAAGCGCCTGCTGTCCAGAACGGCGGAACACGCGCCGCAAGGAGGCGTCAAGCAATGAAAAACATGCTCAAAAAGGTCTTTAAGCACTGGGAAATCTTTCTGCTGGTGTTTCTGGTGCTGGAGTTTGTGATCTTCGGCGCGGCGAACCCCAAGTTCCTGCGTCCCAAGTCCATCATGAACAGCATCGTCAACTACATCAGCGTGTGCATCATCTCCCTGTTCGTCACGCTGGTGATGATTACCGGCGGCATTGACATTCAGGCTCCCTCGATCATCGGCTTAACCAGCATCATCATCGGCGTGCTCTGGAGCGACGCCGGCATGAATATCTGGATGGCGGTGCTCATCTCTGTGGGCGTGGCCGCGCTGTGCGGTCTGCTGTCCGGCTTCTTCATCGCCTACTGCGGCGTGCAGCCCATGGTGGTCACGCTAGGCGGCAGCTTCCTATACTCAGGCCTAGCGCTGCTGATCTCGGGCATGTCTGCCACCCCGGCGTACAAGGGCATCAGCGGCTTCCCCGCCAAGACGGAGGCGGGCGAGTTCGTCGGCTTCCGCTTCTTGGGCAAGGGCGAAATCCTCGGCATCCCCACGCAGATTGTGATCTACATCGCGCTGATTCTGCTGTGTATGTGGATTCTGCACCGCAGCAAGTACGGCGAGCGGCTGTACCTCATCGGTGTCAACCAGCAGGCGGCGGAGTATTCCGGCATCAACACCCGCGCGACCATCATGAGCACCTACGTGCTCTCCGCCGTCAGCGCGGCACTGGCCGGCACGCTGCTCACCGCCAACGTCAACTCCGCCAAGTATAACCTCGGCTCCGGCTACACGCTGGCCATCATCACCGCTGTGGTGCTGGGCGGCACGCTCAATACCGGCGGCAAGGGCAGTATTCTGGGCACGGTGCTCGCCTCGCTCATCATCTGCCTGCTGCGCTACGGCCTGCCGCTGTGCTTCGGCGTGAGCACCCAGAACCTCGACCTGCCGGTGGGCATCATTCTGGTGCTGGTGGTGCTGGGCCGCGAGATCGCCGGGCAGGGCATCCTGTCCCGCTGGCTGAAAAAGGCCAAACGGTAAACGTGCATTTCGGGAGGCGCTGTCGAGCACCTCTTGAGATAATAAAACATGTAGGAGGAAACCCAACATGAAAAAGATCCTGTCGCTGATCCTTGTGCTGTGCATGGCGCTCACGCTGACTGCCCCGGCGTTTGCCGAGGGCAAGAGCCCGGTGGACGGCATGACCGTGGCCTTCATCCCGAAGGTCTCCGGCAACTCTTTCTTTGAGGCCGCGAACGACGGTGCGCAGAAGTACGCCGCCGAGTGGGGCCTGACGGTCGATTACATCGGTTCTCCGGACGCTTCCGTGACCACCCAGCTGGAGCTGATCCAGCAGGCGATCGACAAGGGCGTGGACGCGATCTGCATCTCCGCCGTTGACGCGACTGCGCTGGACGAGAAGCTGATGGAAGCGCAGGATGCGGGCATCTATGTCAGCACCTGGGACTCCGACGTTTCCCCGAACGCCCGTGCGCTGATGATCTCTCAGGGCACCGCGGACGTGCTTGGACCGATGCTCGTCGAAATGGGCGTTGAGTCCCTGAAGGAGCGCGGCGTGGACGTGAACGGCGAAGTGAAGTACGTGTGGCACTTCTCCAACCCGTCCGTGGCTGACCAGAACTCCTGGTACGTCGCTGGCGACAACTACATCAAGGAAAAGTACCCGTCTTGGGTGGCTGTCCATGATCCTTACTACTCCAACCAGGACCCGGCGCAGTCCGTGTCCGTCGGCGAGTCCATCTTCGAGGCGTACCCGGATGTGGACCTCATCATCTGCAACGACTCCACCGCCCTGCCGGGCCAGTGCGGCGCTGCCCAGAACAAGGGCCTGACCGCGAAGGACGTCACCATCACCGGCTTCTGCCCGCCCTCCGGCATGACCACCTATCTGGAGAACGGCGTCTGCACCCGCTGGGGTCTGTGGGACTGCGGCATCCAGGGTGCGCTGGGCTGCTACCTCGCCGCGTATGTGTCTGCCGGCAACACCGTGAAGGTCGGCGATACCGTTGAGGTTCCGGGCATCGGCACTGTCGAAATCCTTGCCAACGGCGATCTCGTCGAGGGTCAGGAGACGGCTGAGGAGAACAACGGCGTCGTGCTGCTGCCGGAGCGCGTTGTCTTCACCGCGGAGAACGTGGCGAACTATCCGTTCTAATTTCCCCGATCATCCTTGGAGGAGCCCCTCGGGGTTCCTCCTCTTATGGTGAGGGCAGCGGCAGGACGCCGCCCTCGCCCCCGTTTCCGCGCAAATGCGGAACGCCGCACATTCACTCGTTTGACACACAGAAAAGGAGTTTGATTCCCATGGCTGATAAAGACGGACTGAAGGTCGCCAAGGACTACCATACCGAAGAAGCATTTGCCAATCAGGGCAGCTTCCATGTGAAGGGCGCCAACAACCTCGACTGGGGTATGAAGCGCCACCTGTCCAATATCTTTGACCCGGTCAGCGGCAACACCGTGATGTTCGCCTTTGACCACGGCTACTTCATGGGTTCCACCGCCGGTCTGGAGCGTCTGGATCTCATCATCCCGAAGCTGCAGGAGGAAGTGGATGTCTTTATGGGCACGCGCGGTGCGCTGCGCACCTGCGTCAGCCCGACCTTCAAGAAGGGCGTTGCCCTGCGCGTGACCTCCGGCTCTTCCATGCTCAACGACGACCTCAGCCATGAGGTGGTCGCGGTGGACATCGAGGATGCCATCCGCATGAACGCGGACTGCATCGCCGTGCAGACCTTCATCGGCGCGGACGGTCAGCTCTCCTCCATCGACAACCTCTCCAAGTGCGTCAACGCCGGTATGCGTTACAGCATCCCGACGCTGGGCGTTGTGGCGGTTGGCAAGCAGATGGAGCGCACCGACCGTTTCTTCAAGCTGGCGACCCGCATTGTGGCCGAGATGGGCGCGAACATCGTCAAGACCTACTACTGCGAGAACTTCGAGGAAGTCGTCGCGGCCTGCCCAGTGCCGATCGTCGTCGCGGGCGGCAAGAAGCTCCCCGAGCCGGAAGCCCTCACGCTGGCGTATCAGTCCATGCAGGGCGGCGCGGCCGGTCTGGACATGGGCCGCAACATCTTCCAGAGCGAGCATCCGGTGGAGATGGCCAAGGCGATCCGCATGATCGTCCACCACAAGGCAACCGACAAGGAAGCCTACGAGTTCTATCTCGACGCGATCAACAAGTAATTTTTCCCCCGATGAGGCCGCCCTGTGCGGCCTCTTTTTCCAACCGATGCGGTTCTTATCCTGTTTTCTGATAGAAATGCGTGATAAGCGCGAAGCGAAGAAGGGAGTCTGAGGGACAGCGTCCCTCAGGCAGGTTTGGGCGGCAGCCCAACGTATCTCCGAAA
>JAXJLD010000084.1:0-33694 GCA_036297385.1 Christensenellales bacterium
GATATGTTGGGACTGCCGTCCCAAACCCTGCTTGGGGATTTCATCCCCAAACCCCTTCTCCGCTTCGCGCTGAATAAAGTTTTTGAATGCAAACAAAATGAGCGCCTGTTGAGGCGGAAAACTGCCTGTGGATATGTGCATAAATGACGCGCCCGCCTGACCCTGTTTCGGCGTGATACAGGGACGGCGGGGAAAGACCCAAGAGGTGGGTGGATATGAAAAAGAAGATAGCCATGGTGGCGCTCTGGCTGGCGGCGCTGGTCGCCTGTCTGCTCCTGCTGGATCGTGGGATGCGGCGCGACGATTCCGAGCGCAAGTACGGCGCGTTCTTTGCGGAGAAGCAGGATTTTGACGTGCTGTTCTTTGGCACAAGCCGCGTGCTGGATGGCATTACGCCGATGGAGCTTTGGCGTGATTATGGTTTGACCAGCTACAACATGGGCAACAACTCCGAGCCGCTCGGCGTGACGCGCTGGGTGCTGGAGACGGCGCTTGAGACGCATACGCCCAAGGTGGCGGTGTTTGAGGTGTTCTATGTCGAGCATGCGGTGGATGAAGCGTGGACGTATTCCTTCCGTCATCTGTTTTACGATGCGCTGCCGCTGTCCGGTATGAAGATTCGGGCAGTTTGCGCCACGCAGCCCGAGGGGGAGCGGATGGAATTCCTGATGCCGTTCTCGCTCTACCATGGCCGTTGGGACGAAATCCTCTCGGGTCAGTCTGAGCGGCTGGTGGAGTGCGAGCCGTTCATGATGGGCGGCGAGATGCGCCTGAGCCGGCAGATTCGCGACAACTATGCGTTTACCGACGAGATGGAGTCTGCGGAACTGCCGGGCTATGCGGCGCTGCGAGAGATTGCCGCAGTCTGCCGCGCACATGAGGTGCAGCCGGTATTCGTCGCCCTGCCGGGCCATGCGTCCGAGGAGGAACAGCGGAACATGAACGGCGTGCAGCGCGTGGCGGACGAGCTGGGTGTGCCGTTTGTCAACATACAGCGGCTGGGAATTGTGGACAATCAGACCGACTGCTACGACTGGCAGGGTCACCTCAACCCGGACGGCGCGAGCAAGGCGACGGCGTATCTGGGCGAGTGGTTGACGGCACGGTATGAGCTTGCGGATCATCGCGGCGAGGAAGGCTACGCCCATTGGGATGAGAATCTGGTGCAGTACGAGGCATACCGTGCGGAGAACTGGGTGGGGAGCGAAGAACGCTGAAGCTGTGGGCAGGCAATTTGAACGGGCCGTGTATAAGACGCACTTGACAAACGGAATGGCTTTGATACAATGGACATACGCGGAGAAAACCGCGGCTTCATTTGACTGGACAAAGGAGATTTGAAATATGACGTTTGAGAGCCTGAAGGAGATTATTCTTGCGACTGTGAACTGCGGCGAGGAGAAGATTGCGCCGGATGCGAAGCTGGTGCCGGACGTGTGCGCGGACAGCTTGGATACTGTGGAGCTGGCGATGGCGCTGGAGGATAAGACCGGTGTGAATGTGCCGGACGATCTGATGGCGACGTTCCGCACCCTGAACGACCTGCACGCTTATCTCAATGAGCAGGGCGCCTGAGACGGTGATCTGTCCGGCCTGCGGGCAGGCAATGACGCAGGATGATTGGCGTAGTGCGCTGTGCGTGTGCCCGGCCTGCGGCGTGCATCAGATGATTGCAGCGCGGGCGCGCCTTGGGGCGCTGTGCGATAAGGGGACGCTGGCGGAGATGGACGCGGAGCTGACCGGCGGCAATCCGCTGGCGTTTCCGGGCTACGAGGATAAGCTGGCGGCGCAGCGTGCCAAGACCGGTATGCAGGAGGCCGCAATGACGGCGACGGGCTGCATCGGCGGGCGAAAGGCTGTGCTGGCTGTGCTGGACCCGCAGTTCTTCATGGGCAGCATGGGCGCTGGCACGGGCGAAAAGATCACGCGGGCGATTGAGTATGCGCGCGATGCGCGGCTTCCGCTGATTATCTTTTCAGCCAGCGGCGGTGCGCGTATGCAGGAGGGCTTCTTTTCGCTGATGCAGATGGCCAAGACGAGCGCGGCGATTGCGGCGTTTTCGGAGCAGGGCGGTCTGTACATCAGCGTGCTGACCCATCCGACGACCGGCGGCGTGACGGCCAGCTTTGCCTCGCTGGGGGACATCATGCTTGCGGAGCCGGGTGCGCTCATCGGCTTTGCCGGGCCGCGCGTGATCGAGCAGACGATCGGTCAGCGGCTGCCGGAGGGCTTTCAGCGCAGCGAGTTCCAGCAGGAGCATGGATTTATCGACCAGATTGTGCCGCGCACGCAGATGCGCGAGGTGCTGGCGCGTCTGCTGAGGCTGCATGAAAGCGGGGGGACGCACGCATGGTGAAGGACATGGTCCGCGAGCTGGAAGAGCTGGAGAGCACACTGAGCGGTGCACAGGGCGAGGCGTTTGCCCGGATGGCGGCGCACCGCGCGGAGCTGCTGGCGCGGCTTTCGCACCTGACCCCGGAGGAAAAGGTGCTGATGGCACGCTATCCCAAGCGGCCGAAGGTCGGGCAGTATATCGATGCGCTGTTTACGGATTTCTTTGTGCAGCGCGGCGACCGGCAGTGCCGCGAGGACAAGAGCATTTTGGGCGGCATTGCGCTGTTTCATGGTCGTCCGGTGACGGTGCTGGGCCACCGCAAGGGGAGCAACCTTGAGGAAAACATGGCGTGCAACTTTGGTATGCCGGGGCCGGAGGGCTATCGCAAGGCGCTGCGCCTGATGAAACAGGCGGAGAAATTTGGCCGTCCGGTCATCACGCTGATTGACACGCCGGGCGCGTATCCGGGCATAGAGGCCGAGGAGCGCGGACAGGGCGAGGCCATCGCCCGCAATCTGGCGGAGATGAGCCGCCTGCGCGTGCCGGTGATCTCCATCGTCACGGGCGAGGGGAGCAGCGGCGGTGCGCTGGCGCTGGGGCTGGCTGACCGGATTGTGATGCTGGAGAACGCCTATTACTCGGTGGTCACGCCGGAGGGCTGTGCCAGCATCCTGTGGAAAGATCCCAAGAAGCGGGACGAGGCGTGCAAGGCGCTGCGGCTGACGGCGCAGGATTTGCAGAGCTTCGGGCTGATCGACGGGATCATCCCGGAGGCGGTCGGTGGTGCGCAGCGGGATACGAAGATGCTGTTTGCCCGTATGGATCGGGAGATTGCGTGTGCGCTTGCAGAGCTGGACGCTATGAATGTGGACGAGCTGCTGGCGGCCCGCTATGAAAAATACAGACGGATCGGGCTGGCGTAAGACAGCCCGGTTCTTTGAATCAAGATGTTTTTTTATGATGGAGTTTTTCCTCCCAACGCCTTGATGTGCGCGAAGCGAAGAAGGGGTTTGGGGGGTGAAATCCCCAAGCGGGTTTTAGGGAGACAGCCCTAACGCATCCCATATGGCGAAGCCGTTTAAGCCAAGCCGTCAGGGAGCGAAGCGTTACCTGACGGGGGAGAGCGCAGGGAGAAGCATGGAACAACATGGCAGGCTGAAAACGGAGAGGGAGGGCGTACCGATGCGGGCGCCCTCCTTTTGTTGTGCAGATGGATAGGCCAACGGAGGGCATGAGAAGCATGGGCGAAAGGGCAGACGTCTGATGTTTTAGGGAAGGAACACTTTTTTGCGCTAAAGTGAGAAAGAAGGGGCGGAATACCTTGTATACCAGCAAACACGACTAGAAAGAGAAAAGTGGACTTGTACAAAATGCATGAAAAACGCGGGTTAGAGGGGTGTTAAATTGGTGGAATATTGATTTTTACGCGAAATGATACGCACGGGCAAGTGTGCATGAATCCGTGAAATGACACGCTTGGATGCGTGGATAAAGGATGCAGAATTGAGGAGAAAGAGAAAGGCGCAAAAAAGCCTGATGGGCATTGCTTTTTTGAAAGAAAGCGGTGAAAGGCGCAGCGCAGAAGAAAACGCAAAAAAGTTGAAAAAAACTTCAAAAAAGGGCTTGCACTTTTTCGAGTTTTAGAATATAATGTGGAAGATGTCTGCAAAGGGGATGAAGTGGCAGATTGCTCACTGGCCGGTGAGGTAACTGTCACGGACCATGTCCGCGAATCGGACGACGGCTCAAGACCGTTATGCAGGGCAAAAAAGCCAAGCAGTCGTACTTGAGTACGAACAAGGAGGAAAAGAAATGGCCAGCAAGAAAATCCGCATCAAGCTCTGGGCCTACGAGCACAGCCTCGTTGACCAGGCTGCCGAGCGCATC
Organism: Christensenellales bacterium; assembly: GCA_036297385.1. Classification (GTDB taxonomy): domain Bacteria; phylum Bacillota; class Clostridia; order Christensenellales; family Aristaeellaceae; genus Ventricola. The sequence continues at coordinate 4,223 of JAXJLD010000084.1, forward strand.
GTCGAGACCGCTCGCCGCACCGGCTCCAAGGTGTCCGGCCCGATCCCGCTTCCCACTGAGAAGGAAGTCGTGACGATCCTGCGCGCGACCCACAAGTACAAGGATTCCCGCGAACAGTTCGAGCAGCGCACCCATAAGCGCCTGATCGACGTTCAGAACCCCACCCGCGCCACTTTCGACGCGATGGAGAAGCTCGATCTGCCGGCTGGCGTTGAGATCGAGATCAAACTGTGATCAGGAGGTAAATGAAGATGAAGAAAGGTATCGTCGGCAAGAAGATCGGCATGACGCAGATCTTTACCGAGGACGGCCGCCTGATCCCGGTCACCGTCATCCAGGCAGGTCCCTGCCCGGTCGTTCAGAAGAAGACGGTGGAGAAGGACGGCTACGAGGCCATTCAGATTGGCTTTGACGCGTATGCTCCCAACCGTGCTGAGAAGCTGGTGAACAAGCCGCTCAAGGGCCACTTCGCCAAGGCGAACGTCGCCCCCTGCCGCAAGCTGCGCGAGCTGCGCCTTGATGACTGCGCCGCCTACAACGTGGGCGACGAGGTGAAGGTGGACGTGTTCGCCGCGGGCGACAAGGTGGATATCACCGGCACCTCCAAGGGCCACGGCTTCACCGGCGTCATTCAGCGCTGGAACCAGCACACCGGCCCGATGGCGCACGGCTCCAAGTATCACCGCGGCGTCGGCTCCATGGGCGCCAACTCCACGCCTTCCCGCGTGTTCAAGAACAAGCATATGTCCGGCCACTACGGCGTTGATCGCGTCACCGTCCAGAATCTGAGCGTTGTGCGCGTGGATGCCGAGCGCAACCTCCTGCTGGTCAGGGGTAACGTGCCGGGCGCGAATGGCGGCACGCTCGTGATCCGCGATTCCGTTAAGGCCTGATAAGGAGGAACCGTCACCATGCCTAAGATTGCAATGCTGAATCAGGAAGGCGCGAAGGTCGGCGAGATCGAGCTGAGCGAGGGCATCTTCGCTTCCGAGATCAACGAGAGCGTCATCCACCTGGTTGTCCGCAGCCAGCTGGCGGCTAAGCGCCAGGGCACCCAGTCCGCCAAGACCCGCAGCGAAGTCCGCGGCGGCGGCCGTAAGATTTATCGCCAGAAGGGCACCGGCAACGCGCGCCACCATGGCAACCGCGCTCCGCAGTTCACCCACGGCGGCGTCGTCTTTGCGCCGAAGCCCCGCGATTATGTGATCAACGTGCCCAAGAAGGTTCGCCGTCTGGCTCTGAAGGGTGCGCTCACCAGCAAGGTGAACGAGAACGAGATGATCGTTCTGGACAAGATCACCCTGACCGCGCCCAAGACCCGTGAGGTTGCGGCGATCCTGAAGAACCTGGGCGTCAACAAGTCTGCACTGCTGGTTCTGGCCGGCCCGGACGACACCATCACCCGCGCGTCCGCGAACATCGCGGGCCTGAAGACCGCCTACGTCAACACCATTAACGTGCTGGACATCCTCGGCAACGAGAAGTTCATCATCACGGAGGAAGCGGTCAAGCTCGTTGAGGAGGTTTACGCGTAATGAAGAATCCTCATGATATCATCCTCCGTCCGGTGCTGACGGAGAAGGCCTACGACGGCCTGGCGGACAAGCGCTACGTGTTTGAAGTGGCGATTGGCGCCAACAAGATCGAGATCAAGCAGGCTGTGGAAGCTGCCTTCGGCGTGAAGGTGCAGAGCGTCAACACCCTGCGCACCCTCGGCAAGATCAAGCGTCAGGGCCGCTACGCCGGACGCACCCCCGAGATCAAGAAGGCCTACGTCACCCTGAAGGAGGACTCCAAGACCATCGAGTTCTTCGACGGCATGGCGCAGTAACAGGGAGGTTAAAGCAACATGGCTATTCGTGTTTATAAGCCGACTTCCCCGGCTCGCCGCTTCATGTCGGTGCTGACCTTCGAGGAAGTTACCAAGACGACGCCGGAAAAGTCTCTTGTTGAAATCAAGAAGAGCAAGGCCGGCCGCAATAAGCAGGGCAAGATCACCGTTCGCCATCAGGGCGGCGGCAACAAGCAGAAGTACCGCATCATCGACTTCAAGCGCAACAAGGACGGCATCCCGGCGAAGGTCGCTTCCATCGAGTACGATCCGAACCGCACGGCGTTCATCGCGCTGCTGAACTATGTTGACGGCGAGAAGCGCTACATCCTGGCGCCGATCGATCTGAAGGTCGGCGACACCGTGCTCTCCGGCCCGAATGCGGACATCAAGCCGGGCAACGCCCTGCCGATCCGCAACATCCCGCTGGGCACCCTGATCCACAACGTGGAGATCGTGCCGGGCCGCGGCGGCCAGCTCGTCCGTTCTGCCGGCGACGCCGCGCAGCTCATGGCGAAGGAAGGCAAGAACGCTCAGGTCCGCCTGCCCTCCGGTGAGGTGCGTCTGGTGTCCATGGACTCCAAGGCGACCATCGGCACCGTGGGCAACGCCGATCACAGCAACGTGCGCATCGGCAAGGCCGGCCGCACCCGCCACATGGGCATCCGTCCGAGCGTGCGCGGCGTGGTCATGAACCCGTGCGATCACCCGCACGGCGGCGGCGAGGGCAAGAGCCCGGTTGGCCTGCCGGCACCTGTCACCCCGTGGGGCAAGCCGGCGCTCGGCCTGAAGACCCGCAAGCCGAAGAAGTACTCTGACAAGAAGATTGTCAAGCGTGCGGGCAAGAAGTAATAGGAGGACTCATCAATGAGCAGATCGGTCAAGAAGGGCCCCTATGTAGCTGCGAAGCTGCTCAAGAGGGTCGAGGAAATGAACGAATCCGGCAAGAAGAGCGTGCTGAAGACCTGGTCCCGCGCGTCCACCATCTTCCCCCAGATGGTTGGCCACACCATCGCGGTGCACGACGGCCGCAAGCATGTGCCGGTTTACATTGTGGAAGAAATGGTTGGTCACAAGCTGGGTGAGTTCGCCCCGACGCGTACCTTCAAGGGTCACGCCGGTGAGAGCGCCAGCGGCCGCAAGTAAAGGAGTGAAATCGCATGGCTACCAGAACTCGTGAAAAGGCGATGGCCCGCAAGGAAAATGCGGACAAGCGTCCCCGCGCGACCGCTCGTTACGTGCGCATCTCTTCCAGCAAGGTGAAGATCGTTATCGATCTGATCCGCGGCAAGAAGGTCGACGAAGCGCTTGCGATCCTGATGTATACGCCGAAGGCGGCCGCCCCCGTGGTGGAGAAGCTGCTGCTTTCTGCGATCGCTAATGCCGAAAACAACCTGAGCATGGACCGTGGCTCCCTGTACGTCGCTGAGGTCTACGCCAATCCGGGCCCGACGCTCAAGCGCTACGTTGCCCGCAGCCGTGGCAGCGCGTCCCCGATGCTCAAGCGCACGAGCCATATCACGGTCGTGCTGGACCAGAAGTAAGGAGGTTTTCGGATGGGCCAGAAAGTGAATCCGCATGGCGCCCGCGTCGGCGTCATCAAGGATTGGAGCACCCGCTGGTATGCGGACAAGAAGAATTTTGCTGACAATCTCGTGTCCGATGCGAAGCTCCGCAATATGCTCAAGACGATGGAGTTCGTCGATGACAAGAGCAAGAAGACTGTCAAGCTGTATGACGCCGGCATTTCTCATGTCGACATCGAGCGCCGCTTTGACAACGACAAGGTTCGCGTGACCGTGACCATGTTCGTCGCCAAGCCGGGCATCGTGATCGGCGCGAACGGCGCGAACATCGAGAAGATCAAGGCTGCGCTGGCCAAGGAGCTGGGCAAGAACGCTCAGGTGATCCTCAACGTGCAGGAGATCAAGAACCCGGATGCGGACGCGCAGCTCGTCGCGGAGAACATCGCCGCGCAGCTGGAGAACCGCGTTTCCTTCCGCCGCGCGATGAAGAAGTGCCTGCAGAGCTCCATGCGTGCCGGCGTGAAGGGCATCAAGACCTCTGTGGCCGGCCGTCTGGGCGGCGCGGACATCGCGCGCTCCGAGGGCTATCACGAGGGTAGCATCCCGCTGCAGACCCTGCGTGCTGACATTGACTACGGCTTCGCCGAGGCGAAGACCGCTTACGGCCGACTGGGCGTGAAGGTCTGGATCTACAAGGGCCAGGTTCTTCCGACCGTGAAGAAGGTTCCGGCCAAGACCGAAGGAGGCAAGTAAACCATGTTGATGCCTAAGAGAGTGAAGCGTCGCCGCGTCTTCCGCGGCCGCATGAAGGGCAAGGCCCATCGCGGCAACTTCCTGGCGTACGGCGACTTTGGCATTCAGGCCACCGAGCCGTGCTGGGTGACTGCCCGCCAGATCGAGGCTGCCCGTATCGCCCTGACCCGCTACACCAAGCGTGGCGGCCAGGTTTGGATCAAGATCTTCCCGGACAAGCCGATCACCGAGAAGCCGGCTGAGACCCGAATGGGTTCCGGCAAGGGTTCTCCGGAGTATTGGGTTGCCGTTGTCAAGCCGGGCCGCGTGATCTTCGAGATCAAGGGCGTTGCCGAGGCCGACGCGCGCGAGGCTCTGCGTCTGGCGCAGCACAAGCTGCCGCTCAAGACCAAGATCATCGCCCGTGACAAGACCAGCGAAGGTGGTGAAGCGTAATGAAGAAGAATCAGTTCAGCGAGCTGTCCGCTGCCGAGCTCAACGATAAGGTTGTGGAGCTGAAGAAGGAGCTCTTCAACCTGCGCTTCCAGCTGGCGACCGGCCAGCTTCAGGACACGATGGCGATCCAGAACACCAAGCGTGACATCGCCCGTGCCAAGACCGCGCTGCGCGCCCTCGAGCTGAAGGCTCAGGCGTAACCTGAAAGGAGACACAAACATGTCTGAAGTTAGAGGAATGCGCAAGACCCGCGTTGGCGTTGTCGTCAGCGACAAGATGGACAAGACCATCACCATCGCGGTTAAGTATCGCGTTCGTCATCCGCTGTATGGCAAGATCATGAACCGCACCACGAAGATCAAGGCCCATGATGAGAAGAACGAGTGTGGCATTGGCGACACCGTGCGCATCATGGAGACCCGTCCGCTTAGCCGCGACAAGCGCTGGCGCCTGGTCGAGATCATCGAGAAGGCGAAGTAAGCCCTGTCGGATAAGGAGGAAAAAACTCAATGATTCAGCCGCAAACGCGTCTTAAGGTCGCCGACAACACCGGCGCCAAGGAAATTATGTGCTTCCGCGTTCTGGGCGGTTCCTTCCGCCAGAGCGCTTCGGTCGGCGACATCATCATGGCTTCCGTCAAGAACGCAACGCCCGGCGGCGTTGTGAAGAAGGGCGACGTCGTGAAGGCCGTTGTTGTCCGCGTGCATAAGAACTACCGCCGCAAGGACGGTTCCTACATCCGTTTTGATGACAACGCTGCCGTTATCATCAACAACGACAAGCAGCCCAAGGGCACCCGCATCTTTGGACCGGTGGCCCGCGAGCTGCGCGAGCACGACTTCATGAAGATCGTGTCTCTGGCTCCCGAAGTGCTGTAAGGAGGTGGCGAAAGAATTATGCAGATCCGTTCCAAGGACACGGTGGTCGTGATCACCGGCAAGGATAAGGGCAAGGAGGGCAAGGTTCTCACCGCCTTCCCCAAGACTGGTAAGGTTGTCGTCGAAGGCGTCGCCATTGCCACCAAGCATCAGAAGCCGCGCCAGGCCGGCGTGCCGGGCGGCATCATCAAGAAGGAAGCCGCGATCGACGCATCCAACGTCATGCTGGTGTGCCCGAAGTGCAAGAAGGGCGTCCGCGTGGGCGTGCGCGTGCTCGAGAATGGCAACAAGGTCCGCGTGTGCAAGAAGTGCGGCGCGACCATCGAAGCGTAAGAGCAGGAGGAATTGAGAAATGGAAGCGCGTCTTTATGATAAGTACGTGACCGAAGCCGTTCCTGCCCTGCAGCAGAAGTTCGGTTACAAGAATGTGAACCAGATCCCGAAGGTGGACAAGATTGTCATCAACATGGGTCTGGGCAACTGCAAGGACAATCCCAAGGCGCTGGAAGCGGCCGTGAAGGAGCTCGAGGCGATCGCCGGCCAGAAGGCCATGGTGACCAAGGCCAAGAAGTCCATCGCGAACTTCAAGCTGCGCGAGGGCATGAGTGTCGGCGCCAAGGTGACCCTCCGCGGCGAGCGTATGTACGAGTTCATGGATAAGCTGATGAACATCGCGCTGCCGCGCGTCCGTGACTTCCACGGCGTTTCCGCGAAGGCCTTTGACGGCCGCGGAAACTACGCGCTGGGCATCCGTGAGCAGCTCCTCTTCCCGGAAATCGAGTACGATAAGGTGGAGACTGTGCGCGGCATGGAAATGATCTTCGTGACCACCGCCCACACTGACGAAGAGTGCAAGGAACTCCTCGCGCAGATGGGCATGCCGTTTGCGAAGTAAGGAGGAGGACAAATCACATGGCTAAGACCAGTATGATCAACAAGCAGCAGAAGGAGCCGAAGTTCTCTACTCGTGCTTACACCCGCTGCCGCCTGTGCGGCCGTCCGCACTCCGTGCTTCGCAAGTACGGCGTCTGCCGCATTTGTTTCCGCGAACTGGCGTACAAGGGACAGATTCCCGGCGTCCGCAAGGCCAGCTGGTAAGGAGGGACTGAAATGCTCGTAAACGATCCCATTGCAGATATGCTCACCCGCATCCGCAATGCTCAAATCGCCAAGCACGACAGCGTGATGGTGCCGGCTTCCAACATGAAGAAGTCCATCGCGAAGATCCTGCTCGACGAAGGCTATATCAAGAGCGTCGACGTGATCGACGACGGCCTTGCCGGCCAGATCAAGATCGGCCTGAAGTACACTGACAAGAAGCAGAGCGTCATTGTTGGCCTCAAGCGCATCAGCAAGCCGGGCCTGCGCGTCTACGCGCAGTGCGAGGAGCTGCCGAAGGTGCTCGGCGGCCTGGGCATTGCCATCGTCTCCACCTCCAAGGGTGTGATGACCGATAAGCAGGCCCGTGCGGCCAAGGTCGGCGGCGAAGTGCTCGCCTACATCTGGTAATCGACGACGCTGAAACGGAGGAAAGAACAATGTCTCGAATCGGAAGAGCTCCGATCGCCATCCCGGCCGGCGTCACGGTTACCGTCTCCGATGACAATATCGTCACCGTGAAGGGCCCGAAGGGCACGCTGACCCAGGAGGTCAACAAGAACATCACCGTGAAGCAGGAGGGCAACGAGATCCTCGTGACCCGCCCGAACGACGAGAAGCAGAACCGTGCGTTCCACGGCCTGTATCGTGCGCTGATCAACAACATGGTTGTGGGCGTCAGCACCGGCTTCACCAAGACCCTGAATCTGGTTGGCACCGGCTACCGCGCCGAGGCCAAGGGCAACACGCTGAACATCACCATCGGCTACAGCCACCCGGTGGTGTTCGAGGCGGAGGAGAACATCACGTTCGCCACCCCGAACCAGAACACCATCACCGTGACCGGCATCGACAAGCAGCGCGTTGGCAACATCGCGGCGGAGATCCGTGCGGTGCGCAAGCCGGAGCCGTATCATGGCAAGGGCATCAAGTATGACACCGAGGTCGTGCGCCGCAAGGAAGGCAAGACCGGTAAGAAGTAAGAAGGGAGTGAGCGCTAATGTTCACCAAGCGTGATCGTAATGAGATCCGAGTGATCCGTCATGAGCGTGTGCGTAAGAAGATCAGCGGCACGCCCGAGATGCCGCGTCTGTGCGTGTATCGCAGCCTGAACCACATCTACACCCAGGTGATCGACGACGTCGCCGGCAAGACCCTGGTTTCCTGCTCCACCCTCGATCCGCAGATCAAGGGCCAGCTCGGCGAGCTGGACAAGAAGGGCGCTGCGAAGCTGGTCGGCAAGACCGTGGCGGAGCGCGCGATGCAGGCCGGCATCAAGCAGGTCGTCTTCGACCGCGGCGGCTATGTGTACACCGGCCGCGTGGCGGAGGTCGCCGCAGGCGCCCGTGAAGCGGGCCTGGACTTCTAAGTCAAGGGAGGATACGAAGAATGCCTCAGGATATGGAAAAGAAGCCGTTTGAGCGCGGCGACCGCCGCGAGCGCGGCCCGCGCCGCGAGCGCCGTCAGGAGAGCGAGTTCCAGGAGAAGATGGTTTCCATCAACCGCGTCTCCAAGACCGTGAAGGGCGGCCGCAACATGCGCTTCGCTGCGCTGGTCGTCATCGGCGACGGCAAGGGCCGCGTTGGCTGCGGCATCGGCAAGGCCGTTGAAATCCCGGAAGCCGCCCGCAAGGCGACCGAGGACGCGAAGAAGCACCTGGTGCACGTCAGCATGAAGGGCACCTCCATCCCGCACGAGACCATCGGCCGCTTCGGCACCGGTGAGGTCGTGCTGATGCCCGCTCCGGAAGGTACCGGCGTTATCGCCGGCGGCCCGGCGCGTGCGGTGCTCGAGCTGTGCGGCGTGAAGGACATCCGCACCAAGAGCTACGGCTCCAACAACCCGATCAACATGGTGAAGGCGACCATCGAGGGTCTGGCCTCTCTGCGCAGCGCCGAAGAAGTGGCGAAGATGCGCGGCAAGACCGTCGAAGAGCTGCTGGGCTAAGAAGGAGGAAGAGACGATGAAAGTACAGGTTACGCTTGTGAAGTCTCCGATCTCCAGCAAGCCCAACCACATCAAGATTGTGAAGGCGCTCGGCCTGAACAAGATCCGCGCCACCAAGGTGTTTGAAGATACCCCGTCCATCCGCGGCATGATCTTCAAGGTGAAGCATCTGGTGTCTGTGGTCGAAATCAGCGACTAAGGAGGATTCACCATGAAGCTGAATGAGCTGAAGCCCGCGGAGGGCTCCACGACTGCCGCGCGCCGTCTCGGCCGCGGCACCGGCTCCGGCCTGGGCAAGACGTCCGGCAAGGGCCATAAGGGCGCGAAGGCCCGCTCCGGCGGCGGCAAGCGTCCGGGCTTTGAGGGCGGCCAGATGCCCCTCACCCGCCAGCTGCCCAAGCGCGGCTTTACCAACATCTTCGCCAAGGAATACGCGACTGTGAACGTCAGCGATCTGGAAGCGTTTGAGGACGGCACTGTGGTGACGGTGGAGCTGCTCAAGGAGAAGCGCATCGTCCGCAAGGAGCTGGATGGCCTGAAGGTTCTGGGCAACGGCGAGCTGACTCGCAAGCTGACCGTCAAGGCCGTGAAGTTCACCGGCACTGCGAAGGAGAAGATCGAGGCTGTTGGTGGCACTGCCGAGGTGATCTGATATGCTGGAAAAGATGAAGAGTGCCTGGCGCATTCCGGAGCTCCGCAAGAAGATCATCTACACCTTCGGTATGCTGCTGGTCTACCGCCTGCTGTGCGTCATCCCGGTTCCGGGCGTGGACATTGCAACGGTTGCGGCGGCTGTTAAGGATTATTCCATCCTTGACTTCATGAACATGATGACCGGTGGTTCTTTCCAGAACATGAGCATCATGGCCATGGGTATCACGCCGTACATTAACTCCAGCATTATTCTTCAACTGCTGACCGTGGCCATCCCTTCGCTGGAAAAGCTGGCGAAGGAGGGCCCGGAGGGCCGCAAGAAGATTCAGGAATGGACCCGCTACCTGACCGTCGTTCTGGCGTTCATTCAGGCGGTCGGCCTGGTCTTTGCGATGCGCGCCAACTCCTACGGCGGCATCTGGTACGTCGTCATCGGTATTTCCATGGCGGCTGGTACCGCCCTTGCCATGTGGATCGGTGAGCGCATCACCGAGAACGGCATTGGCAACGGCATTTCCCTGCTGATCATGGCGGGCGTTGTGTCCAATATGTTCAACTGGGCGCGTCAGGCGGCTGTGGGCGTGGCTGCCGGCACGGTGGGCATTCTGCCGGTGCTGGTGGTGACGATCGCGCTGCTGGCGATGATCGTGGTCATCACCTATGTGGACATGGGCGAGCGCCGCATTCCGGTTCAGTATGCCAAGCGCATGATGGGCCGCAAGATGTACGGCGGACAGTCCACCCACATCCCGATGAAGATCAACTCCACCGGTGTGATGCCGCTGATCTTTGGTTTTGCAATCCTGCAGTTCCCGGCGACGATCTTCGCGTTCTTCCCGACGAGCGGCGTCAATATGTGGTGGATTCACTTCCAGAACAGCGCATGGTATCAGATTGTGCTCGCGGTGCTCATCATTGCGTTCACCTACTTCTATACCGGCATCACGTTCAACCCGATTGACATCAGCAAGAACATGCAGCAGAACGGCGGCATCATCCCGGGCATCCGTCAGGGCCGTGCCACGAGCGATTACCTCGCCCGCGTATCCAGCCGTCTGACGCTGTTCAGTGCGCTGTTCCTCGCCATTCTGGCGACCATCCCGACCATCATCACCCGCATCTTTGGCATTCAGGCTCCGTTCGCCGCGAGCTCTGTGCTGATTGCGGTGTCCGTGGCTCTGGAAACGCTTCGTCAGGTCGAGGCGCAGATGGTCATGCGTCACCACAAGGGCTTCCTTTGATCGCTGCAAAGCGTGAGGTGCTGACATGAATCTGATTTTTCTCGGCCCGCCCGGTGCGGGCAAGGGCACCCAGGCCGTTCGCGTGTGCGAACGGCTTGGGATTCCCCAGATTTCCACAGGCGATATTCTCCGCCGCGCCATCAAGAACGAGACGCCGACCGGACTGGCGGCCAAGTCGTACATCGACAAGGGCGAGCTGGTGCCGGACAGCGTGGTGATTGACATCGTGCGCGAGCGTCTGGAGCATGAGGACTGCAAGGGCGGCTATCTGCTGGATGGCTTCCCGCGCACCGTTGCTCAGGCTGAGGCGCTGGAGACGTTTGCCAAAATCGACGCCGTGATTGACATCGACGTGAGCGATGAAAAGCTGGTCGAGCGTCTGAGCGGGCGCCGCGTTTGTCTGTCCTGCGGCGGTACATACCATGTCAGCCGCCTGAACGGCTCCATGACGTGCGAGAAGTGCGGCAACGAGCTGATTCAGCGTGCGGATGACAAGGCTGAGACGGTGCTGAGCCGCCTGAGCGTGTATCATGCGCAGACGGAGCCGCTCATTGACTTCTATACGCAGCGCGGCCTGCTCAAGCGGGTTGACGGTGCGCAGCCGATGGACGATTGCTACGCAGCGATTCTGACGGCTTTGGGTGAGAACAAATGATTACGATCAAAAACTCCGCCCAGATTGCCAAGATGCGTGAGGCCGGCGCCATGCTGCACGAGGTGCTCACGCAGCTGCGGGGGAAGATTCAACCCGGAGTGACCACGCATGAGCTGGATCAGTTCGCTGAGAAGCTCATCCGGTCCTTCGGGGCGACCCCCTCTTTCCTCAACTATGAGGGATATCCCGCCTCGATCTGTGCGTCTGTGGACAGTCAGGTCGTACACGGCATCCCGTCGAAAAAGACTGTGCTCAAAGAGGGTCAGATCATTTCGGTCGACTGTGGTCTGATTCTCGACGGCTGGCAAAGCGACAGCGCGTTTACCGCGCCGGTCGGCCGGGTTACGGAAGAGGCGCAGCGTCTGATAGATGTCACGGAAGAAAGTTTCTTCGAGGCGCTCAAGGTCGCGCGCGAAGGCAACCGGATCAGTGATATCGGCCATGCGGTTCAGCAGTATGTAGAGGCCCGCGGATTTTCCACGGTGCGTGCGCTCTGCGGCCATGGCATTGGACGGGAGATGCACGAAGATCCCCAGGTGCCCAACTACGGCATTCCGGGGCATGGCATGCGGCTCCGTCGCGGTATGACGATCTGTATTGAGCCGATGATTGCAGCGGGCGACTACCATGTCAAGACGCTGCGCGACGGCTGGACGGTCGTGACAACCGATGGCAGCCTCTGCTCCCATTATGAACATACCATCCTGATTACGGATGGCGAGCCCGAGCTGCTTTCCTACCCGGGCTATCATAAGGAGGAGACGCGATGAGTTCGTTTCCCATGGAGATTGGCCGGGTGGTATTTTCCCGGGCTGGCCGCGACCAGGGACACTATTTCGTGGTTGTGGACGTGATTGACGGGGACCATGTGGCCATTGCAAACGGCTGCCAGAGGAAAGTGGACAATCCCAAGAAGAAGAAGATCAAGCATCTGGTGGCCAAACCGGAGGTTCTTGAAGAAATTCGAGAAAAAATTCTTTCAAAAAAAAGGATTTTCGACTCCGAAGTGCGAAATAAACTGGATGCTATCGGCTATCAAGAGGCATTGTTGCCGCGTAAGGAGGGTTAAGTTTGCCCAAGAGCGACAATATCGAGGTTGAAGGCGTCGTCGTAGAAGCGCTGCCGAACGCGAATTTCCGCGTGGAGGTAGCCGGCGGGCATAAAGTCATGGCCCAGATCTCCGGTAAGATCCGCATGAATTTCATCCGCATCTATCCGGGCGACAAGGTCAAGGTCGAAATTTCTCCCTATGATCTGACCAGGGGACGCATCACCTGGCGCAGCAAGGGTTGAGAAAACAAATTCGAGGAGGAACGGACAAATGAAGGTTAGACCGTCTGTCAAGCCTATCTGTGAGAAGTGCAAGGTCATCAAGCGCAAGGGCCGCATCATGGTGATCTGCGAGAACCCCAAGCACAAGCAGAAGCAGGGCTGATTTGCTTTTTAGCAGAGCACTTATAGAATGATTCGGAGGTAACATAATGGCACGTATTTCTGGCGTTGACCTGCCTCGTGAGAAGCGGGTCGAAATCGGACTGACGTATATCTTCGGCATCGGCCTGAAGACCTCTCAGGACATCCTTGCCGCCACCGGCGTGAACCCGGATACCCGCGTGAAGGACCTGACCGAGCAGGACGTCAACAAGATCCGTGAATACATCGAGCACAACCTGAAGGTCGAAGGCGATCTGCGCCGCGACGTTGGCCTGGACATCAAGCGCCTGATGGAGATCGGCTGCTACCGTGGCGTCCGTCACCGCAAGGGTCTGCCGGTTCGCGGCCAGAACACCAAGCAGAACGCTCGCACCCGCAAGGGCCCGAAGCGCACCATCGCCGGTAAGAAGAAGAAGTAAGAGGAGGGATTGACAATGGCACCCAAGAAGTCGCTGAAGAAGGTCGTCCGCAAGCGCCGCGAGCGCAAGGTCGTGGAGCGCGGCGCCGCGCACATCCGCTCTTCCTTCAACAATACCATCGTGACCCTGACCGATACTCAGGGCAACGCGCTGAGCTGGGCCTCCGCTGGCGGCCTGGGCTTCCGCGGCAGCAAGAAGTCTACGCCGTTCGCTGCGCAGACCGCTGCTGAGACCGCTGCCAAGGCGGCGATGGAGTACGGCCTGAAGACCGTTGAGGTCTACGTCAAGGGCCCGGGCTCCGGACGTGAGGCTGCGATTCGTTCCCTGCAGGCTGCGGGCCTGGAGGTCAACATGATCAAGGACGTGACGCCGATTCCGCACAACGGCTGCCGTCCGCCCAAGCGCCGTCGCGTGTAAGGTTTTGTAAGGAGGACGAAAGTAATGGCTAACAATAAGGAGCCGATCGCCAAGAAGTGCCGCAGCCTCGGCGTTTCCCCGGCGGTCATGGGCTATGGCAATAAGAAGTCTACCCGCAATCCGGGCGGAAACAAGCGCAAGAAGGTTTCCGAGTACGGCATGCAGCTCAAGGAGAAGCAGAAGGTTAAGTTCGTGTACGGCGTGCTGGAGAAGCAGTTCCACAAGTACTACCTGAAGGCCGCCAACACCAAGGGCATCACCGGCGAGAACCTGCTGCAGCTGCTGGAGCTCCGTCTGGACAACGTGCTCTACCGCCTCGGTCTGGCCAAGACCCGCCGCATGGCGCGTCAGGTCATCGTCCATGGCCACATCCTGGTCAATGGCAAGAAGGTGGACATTCCGTCTTACTCCGTGAAGGTCGGCGACGTGATCACCCTGCGCGAGCGCTCTAAGGAGCAGGCGGGCTTCAAGGCCCTGCGCGAGGGCACCGGTGTGGTGACCCCGAAGTGGCTCACGTTTGACGCCCAGAATCTGACCGGCAAGGTTGAGGCGCTGCCGGCTCGCGAGGACATTGATTGCCCGATCGAGGAGCACCTCATCGTCGAGCTGTATTCTCGTTAATCACAGCTTGACCGATGTTTGCTACGGTTTTTTCACGGCAACTGTGAGGAGGAATCTGCCTAATGATCGAAATCGAAAAGCCCCGCATCGAACGCGTGGAATCGGACGAGAGCTACGGCAAGTTCGTCGTCGAGCCGCTTGAGCATGGCTTTGGACAGACGCTGGGCAACGCCCTGCGTCGCGTCCTGCTGAGCTCGCTGCCCGGCGTCGCCGTTTCCAGCATCCGTATTGAGGGCATCCAGCATGAGTTTTCCGCCGTTCCCGGCATCAAGGAAGACGTTGCAGAGATCATCCTCAACCTGAAAGAGCTTTCTGCCAAGCTGTACTGCGACGGCCCCAAGACGGTGTCCATCAACGTCAAGGGTCCGTGCGAGCTGACTGCCGCTGCGCTGGAGGTGGACGATCAGATCGAGGTGGTTAACCGCGATCTGCACATCGCCACCCTCAACGAGGATGCAGACCTGATCATGCATCTGACCCTGGAAAAGGGCCGCGGCTATGTCAGCGCGGACAAGAACAAGAATCCGAATATGCCCATTGGCGTGATCCCGACGGATTCCATCTTCACCCCGATCCGCAAGGTGAACTACACCGTGGAAAACACCCGCGTTGGCCAGGAGACCGACTACGATCGCCTGACCCTCGAGGTGTGGACCGACGGCAGCGTTCTCCCGGATGAGGCCATCTCCACCGCGGCGAAGATCCTGTGCGGCCATCTCAAGCTGTTCATGGATCTGACCGATCAGGTGGTGACCATCGGCTTCAACGAGAAGGAGGACGATCACCGCGAGAAGGTGCTGGAGATGACCATCGAGGAGCTGGATCTCTCTGTTCGCGCCTACAACTGCCTCAAGCGTGCTGGCATCAACACCGTTGCGGAGCTGGTGCAGCGCAATCAGGAGGACATGATGAAGGTTCGCAACCTGGGCAAGAAGTCTCTTGAAGAGGTCGAGCAGAAGCTCGCCGCTCTGGGGCTCGCTCTGCGTGCCAACGACGAGTAAGCGATTACTCATCCCATACATCAACAGCCCGAAAGGGTTCACTAAGGTCACGCCTAAGGGAAATATGGGCGCGGCACGAAGGGGCGCCTGCCTGCTAGCAAAGCGGACAGGCGTCTCCTGCGCCGCGTGAAGAACCGTATTTGCAGGAGGCGGGCTGAAATAGGAGGAAAACAACATGGCTCAGCGTAAACTCGGCTGCCGCAGCGCTGCTCAGCGCAAGGCGCTCATTCGTAACCAGGTGACCAATCTGATCTGGTACGGCCGCATCGAAACCACCCTCGCCCGCGCGAAGGAAGTCCGTTCCATGGCGGAGCACCTGATCACTCTGGCGATCAACGAGTGCGACAACAACGTGCAGGTTGAGAAGACCTTCAACAACGACAAGGGTCAGACTGTCACGATCACCGTGCAGAACGACGCCCCGAGCAAGCTGCATGCCCGCCGCCAGATCATGGCGTACCTGTACGACGTGAAGGAAGCGAAGAAGGACGACGAGTCCAAGAGCGAGTATGCTGCGCGCACCAAGGACAACAAGTACCCGTGCGTTGAGAAGCTGTTCCGCGAGATTGGCCCGAAGTACAAGGCCCGCAACGCGGAAAAGAACTGCGCCGGTGGCTACACCCGCATCCTCAAGAAGGGCCCGCGCCGCGGCGATGCCGCCGAGATGGTCATTCTCGAGCTGATCTAATTCCTTCGGATACAGAAGAAGCTGTTTCGCCCCGCGAAGCAGCTTCTTTTGGAATCTGGGAAGGTGGAAATGCTGCGCAAGGAAGAGGGGGTTGTAGGGATGGATGATATGATCCTGATCCTCAATTATTCGGACGAGTTTTCCATGGAAATCGTGCGGCGCCTGCGCGCTGAACAGGTGCGGGCCTGCATTGCAGCGCGCGATACGACGGCGGAGCAGGTGCGTGCGCTTGCACCGCGCGGCCTGATCTTCAGCGGGGAAGCTGTGGATGCCGACGCAATGCTCGATGAGGCGCTGCTCCAGCTGGATATTCCGGTGCTGGCGTTGGGACATACGGCCCATGCGCTGCTTCGGAGCCTAGGCGGTGCGAGCGTGGATGTGGCCATCCATGAGAAAAAGGCGCTGGTACAATATGGGGAAAGCGAACTGTTTGCCCATGTGCGCGAGGGCGAGCGCTATCTCAAGCAGGTTAAGACGCTGATGCTGCCCACGGATGTGCGCGGCACGGCCAGCGCGGCAGGCTGTACGATTGCCTTTGAGGTGCCGGAGAAGCGGCAGTATGGCGTGCAGTTTGAGTTGGAGCGCAACGACCCGGATGGCACAACGATTTTGATGAACTTTGCCCGCAACATCTGCGGATGCAGCGCGTGGTGGACGATTGACGCGGCGCGCGCGTGCGCGGAGCACAGGCTTGCGGAGGCGGCTCAGGCGGGCGGTTATGCGCTGTGCGCGGTGAGCGGCGGCGTGGATTCCACGCTGGCAGCGCTGCTGACGCGCCGTGCCTTTGGCGAGCGGATGGCGGCAGTCTTTGTGGATACGGGCCTGATGCGCGAAGGGGAACCTGAAGAGATTCAGCAGGCGTTTGAGGCGCTGGATATCCCGCTGCGCTGCGTGGATCGCTCGCAGGAGATTCTGGCGCGGCTGGCACACAAGTGCAGCGGTGAAGAGAAGCAGCGGGTGATCGTCTCCAGCCTGTACGAGGAGATGATGCGCCAGAGCGCAGGGATGGAAGGGCGCATGACGCTGGTATTGGGCACCAATTACAGCGATTTCCTGAACAGCGGCAGCAGCGCACCATACTGGGGCGCGGAGGGTGTGACCACAGTGGAGCCGCTGATGGATCTGCTCAAGGAGGAGGTTCGTGTCGTTGCACGGACGCTGAATATGCAGGAACCCTTGGTGGAGCGCAAGCCGTTCCCGGCACTGGGGCTTGGTGCGCGCATTGTGGGCGAGGTGACGGCCGAGCGGCTGCACGCTTTGCGCACAGCGGATGCCATCTTCCGCGAGGAGATCCGCATGGCGGGCATGGAGAAAAAGCTGTATAAGCACTTCCCTGTGCTGATTGGCGGGGAGACGAACCACCGCGAGCTGCTGGTGCTGCGCGCGGTGACGCTTTCCGGCGCACAGCTCATTCCGGCACGTCTGCCGCATGATCTGGTGGAGCGGGCGGTGCAGCGCATCATGGAGGCGACGCCTACGGTGATTCGCGTGCTGTACGATGAGACACCTACGCCTGTTGGCAAGGAGACATTCTCATAATCAAAGCCCCGGTGTGCGCTGCAAACCGGGGCTATTTCCGTAAATTCAGGCGAATAAAAGGCAATTTCCCAACGGAACAAGGAAAATTCGGGGTAGATGGAAGCGCGGCGGGTGTGCTATAATAAACTGTATGGATATACAAAGAAGCCGGAAGTGCGCACGGTGCGCATTCCGATCATCCGATAATGCCGTTCTTCCATATTGCTTTTAAAGCGCGAGGCGAAGATGGGGCGAGGGCTCCACGCGGGCGCAAAGGCAGGAGCTTGGGCATGGAACAGTATAAGATGAAGTGAAAGGTGTCTTTCAAACTATGAGAATCTATCATCCGGTCAGAGGCGTGGGCGGGGCGCTGAGGGAAAACAGCTTCGCCATCATCGATGACGCGGGCGTGGAAATTGGGCAAGGCGGTTTGGATTTCCGGGTGCTGAAGAAGATGCTGCCGGAAAGGCCGCTGGACATTGAGATGAACATGAATGCGCATCCCATGGCCAGCGACACGCTCTTTGGTGCGCTGAGCGCCCGGGCGGAGAGCATCAAGGCCGAGCAGGGCGGACTGCCTGCCCGCCTGTATACCCGCTGCGCCATCGATGACGGCGAGCGCCACGAGTATTTTACCCGCATGGGCTTTGACGACTTTGACGGGGACGAGCTGTTTGTGCTGCCTGTGCCGCAGGACATGAGCACCCGCCGGCGCAATTACAGCCCACTGGGCACCAAGAGCATTGACGTGGATCTGCGCACGCGGACGCGCCGCGAGGAATTCCTGCTGAGTCTGAAGGAATTTGGCTATGTGGAGCACGCCAGCGAATGGCTGGAGGAACGCATGAAGGACCCGGTGTTCATCGCGCGGGCGATGTACAATGGCAGCGACTTTGTGGGCCAGATGCTGGTGACCGGCACGCAGAACGAGGCGGTGCTGGAGATGGTGTGCGTGGAGCCGAAGTGGCGCGGACGCGGCGTGGCCAGCGCTATGATTGACGAGGCGCTGATGCAGCTTTCCAGCCAGCACGTCGCCTACCTGTGCGCACGCAGCGTGCGCCGCAACAAGAGCGCCATCCAGATGTTCCGGCGCAGCGGTTTTGATTGGGTGCGCACGGAGTGCTATCTGCTGGGGCGTGACCTGTGACGCAATCACCCGCAAGGGTGTAAGAGCAACGGAGGGAATACGATGAAGGTTCTGGTGATTGGCGGCGGTGGACGCGAGCACGCCGTCTGCATGAAGCTCAAGGAGAGCAAGCTGGTGGATGAGCTGCTGTGCGCACCGGGCAATGCCGGCATTGCGCAGATAGCAAAATGCGTGACGGGCGTGAAGGCGACGGACGTAGAAGCGATTGTAAAGCTGGCGAAGGACGAGCAGGTGGATTTTGTCTGCGTCACGCCGGATGATCCGCTGGCGCTGGGCTGCGTGGACGCGCTGGAGGCGGCGGGTATTGCGGCCTTTGGACCGAGTGCCTATGCGGCACAGATGGAGTCCAGTAAGATCTTTTCCAAAAACCTGATGAAGAAGTACGGCATTCCGACGGCGGCGAGCGAGACGTTTGAGGACATGGATGAAGCGCTGGCGTATCTGGATACGCAGAAGGCGCCGATTGTCGTCAAGGCAGACGGGCTGGCGCTGGGCAAGGGCGTGATCGTGGCGCAGACGATGGAGGAGGCGAAGGCCGCCGTCGTCGATATGATGCAGGGCGGGCGCTTTGGCAAAAGCGGTGCGCGCGTGCTGATCGAGGAATGCATGTTCGGGCGCGAGGTGACGGTGCTGTGCTTCTGCGACGGCAAGACCATCGTGCCGATGTGCGCCAGTCAGGATCATAAGCGCGTGTTTGACGGCGATCGTGGCCCGAACACCGGCGGAATGGGCGCGTTTGCGCCGAGCCCGCTGTACACCGAGGAGCTGGCCAAGCGTACAATGGAAGAGATCCTCGTCCCGACGCTTCAGGCCATGAATGCCGAGGGCTTTACCTTCAAGGGCGTGCTCTATGTGGGCTTGATGCTCACTGAGCAGGGACCGAAGGTGGTGGAGTACAACGCGCGCTTTGGCGACCCGGAGACGCAGGCTGTGCTGCCGCTGCTTGACAGCGATCTGATGGAGATCATGATGGCTGTGCGCGAGCAGCGGCTCGCTGAGCTGGATATCCGCTGGAAGAATCAGGCGGCGGCGTGCATCGTGCTGGCCAGCGGCGGCTATCCGGGGGCTTATGAGAGCGGCAAGGCAATCACGGGCTTGCAGGAGGCCGCGCAGGCGGGCGCGATCGTCTATCACGCGGGCACGAAGCGCAGCGGTGAGGACTTTGTGACGGCGGGCGGCCGTGTGCTGGGCGTGACAGCGCTGGGCGATACGCTGAAGGAAGCCGTGGGCAGCGCCTATGCGGCAGCGCAGAATATCTATTTTGACGGCGTCCATATGCGCAGCGATATTGGCAGCAAGGATTGTAAATAATACAAATTGATAGCGTACAAAAGTGAAAGACAACAAAGCGAGGTTTACAGCCTCGCTTTGTTGTGCTAAAATAAGCGCCAAAAAGAGAAACTATGCCCAGGAGGGTGAAAGAAATGACGTTTTCTGGAAGCTATGTGGCGCTGATTGCGCCGTTCCATGCGGACGGCAGTGTGCATTTTGAGAAGCTCAGAGAGCTGGCGCTGTGGCATATTGAGCAGGGGACGGACGGCATCGTGGTGCTGGGCACGACCGGCGAATCCAGCACCATGAGCCATGAGGAGGACGACGAGGTAGCCCGCTGCGTGATCGAGACGGTGAACGGGCGAATCCCGGTCATCTGCGGCGCGGGCTCCAACAGCACGCAGACACAGCTTGAAAAGAGCCGCCGCTATCACGACATGGGCGCGGACGGGCTGCTGCTCATTACCCCCTACTACAACAAGGCGAACGATGAGGGCATGTACCGCCACTTTGCGGCGGTGGCCGATGCGGTGGATACGCCGATCATCCTGTACAATGTGCCGGGGCGCACGGGCTGTTCGATCTCCCCGGCGTGCTGTGCGCGACTGGCGCGGCACCCGAACGTGGCGGGTATCAAGGAGGCCAGCGGCAGCATCAGCTATGCGGCGCAGATCGCGCGACTGGTGAACGATGATTTTTGTATGCTCTCGGGCAACGATGACATGATCGTGCCGATGATGAGCCTCGGCGCATCGGGCGTGATCTCTGTATGGGCGAACATCTGCCCGAAGGCGTGCCATGAGCTGGTGGCGGCGTTCCAAGCGGGCGATGTGGCGCGGGCGCGGCAGATTCAGCTTGAATACCTGCCGCTGATCAACGCGCTGTTCTGCGAGGTGAACCCTATCCCGATCAAGGAAGCGATGAACCAGCTCGGCATGGATGTGGGAGGCTATCGCCTGCCGCTGTGCGAAATCTCCGCCGCCGGGCGGGAGACGGTGCGCCGTGCGCTGGAGGTGCTGCGATGAGGATTGCGGTGATTGGAAACGGGCGCATGGGCCGGATGATCGACGCGGTCTGTGCGCAGGAGGATGGGCTGAATGTGGCGGGCTTCATCGGCCCGGGCGCGTGCAGCCGTCTGGCGGAGCTGGACGACGTGGACTGCGCGGTGGACTTCTCCTATCCGGGCAACCTTCAGGCGCTGCTGGAGGATGCGGTCAGCGGGCGGGTGCCGCTGGTCATCGGCACGACGGGGCTTTCGGATGCGCAGGGCGAAGCCATCCGCACGGCGGCGAGCGTCATCCCCATCGTATGGGCGAACAATTTTTCCACTGGCGTGACCGTGCTGGCGCGGCTGGTGCGCATGGCGGCGCAGGCGCTTCAGGGTGAATTTGACGTGGAAATCACCGAAACGCACCACAGGATGAAGGAGGATGCGCCCAGCGGCACCGCGAAGATGCTGCTTTCTGCCGTCGATCCGCAGGGCGAATATGCCGTGGTCAGCGGGCGCGAGGGCAGGCCGGGCAGGCGCGGGCACGAGATCGGTATGCACGCGCTGCGCGGCGGTACAGTGGCCGGGGAGCACAGCGTACACTTCTTTGGCCAGATGGAGGAGTTGGAGCTGCGCCACAGGGCGGACAGCCGGGAGATCTTTGCGCGGGGGGCGCTGCGCGCGGCGCGGTTTGCCATGCGGGCAAAGCCGGGGCTGTATGACATGGAGGACGTGCTGTTTGGAGGAAATGAGCATGGATGCAATGGAAATCATTGAGGCGATTCGCAGCGCCAAGAAAAAGACACCGGTGAAGGCATATATCAAAAGCAGCCGCCCGCTGGCGTTTGACGGATGCCACGTGTTTACCGGCACGGACATGGTGGTGATCGGAGACTATGCGGACATTGCGCCGGTGCTGGAGGCCAACCGGGATGCGATTGAGGATGTGGTGCTGGAGAATGACCGGCGCAACAGCGCACTCCCGCTGCTGGATGTAAAGACCATCAATGCGCGCATTGAGCCGGGCGCGATCATCCGCGACCGCGTGGAGATTGGGGATGGCGCGGTCATCATGATGGGCGCAATTATCAACATCGGCGCGGTGATCGGCGCGGGCACCATGATTGACATGGGCGCTGTGCTGGGCGGCCGGGCCATCGTGGGCAAGAACAGCCATGTCGGCGCGGGCGCGGTGCTTGCGGGCGTGGTGGAGCCGCCGAGCGCGACGCCGGTGACCGTGGGCGACAATGTGATGATCGGGGCGAACGCGGTCATTTTGGAGGGCGTGCGCGTGGGCGACAACGCCGTGATTGCGGCGGGCGCGGTGGTGACGCAGGACGTGCCATCGGGCGCGGTAGCGGCGGGCGTGCCGGCGCACGTCATCAAGATGCGGGATGAGAGAACCGATGGCAAGACGGCGCTGGTGGACGCGCTGCGCGAACTGTGAAGATGCACATGGAGATGGACGGTTGATGGCGGAGATGCGGAAGCGGCTGATAAAAACCGGTTTCATAGCGGCGCTGCTGACGGCGCTGCTCGTTCCGGTGGCACGCCTACTTTCCGACGGGCAGGAGGACGCGAACGCCAATGACGCGGCGCATACCGTCGTGCCGATGCTGGAACTGCTGGCGAAAAGCCCGGTGTATGGCGCGGATACGGAAGTGGAGCCGCTGATGGCCATCGAGGATGCGTGGCGCATTGAGGACACGCGGCAGCAGAGCGAAACGCCGCTGCTGGCGGGTATGCGCAATGGCGATCACGAGATGGGCTACGACGAGGCAAGCCGCACGTTTTACTGCACCCTTGGGCTGGAGACGGGCGAAACATGGCCGGAGCTGGCGCTCTTTGTGCAGCCGACGGCGGGCACCGACGGACTGTGCGCGGCGTGGGTGGACGACTATGCGTATGATTTTCCGCAGGACGCGGTGCGCGAGGGCTGGCGCTATGAATTGCTGGTCTACACGGATACGGCGTATGAATATGTCGGCGTGGTATTCACCGGCCTGCCGATTGTATCGCTGCGCGTACACGGCGGTACGCAGGCGCTGGGCGAGACATACACCCCCGCGCGCATGGCGGTATCCGGTGCGGGCTATGATGGCGTGAATGCAGCGGCGATGGTGCATCTGCGCGGCGGCGGATTCGTGAAGGAATACCCCAAGCTGTCCTACCGGGTGGAGCTGCACACGCTGGACAGCGGAGGCGATGCGAAGGACGACGTGAGCCTGCTGGGTATGCCGGCAGATTCCGACTGGATTCTCATTTCCAACGCGGCGGACAAGACCTGCGCCCGCAATGAGCTGGCGTGGAGCATCTGGCGAGACTGGAATATGGACGACAAGGGATTCATGATCCAGCAGACGCGGATGGTTGAGGTATTCGTGGAGAACGAGTATGTCGGCCTTTATCAGCTCATGCAGCGCATCCGGCCGGAGCAGGAGATCCTGCGCATGGGTGGCGATCCGAACACGGACTACTGCGCACGCGTCATCAAGGAAATCAACATCGAGAGCCGACCTGTCATCAACCTGATGGAGCGCGTCAATTTCTGGGCGGAGCTGCGCTATGCCCCTGCCGGCGTTTCTCCGAAGATTGCGTTTGCGCAGTTTGAGCCGTACTGGCAGATGAACGAGCGGCATGACGGGGCAGAGAAAGGTCTTGACGACGAGGCATTTGCCGCCGTGGCCGAGCGGCACACGGATGTGGAGGAGATGATGGATTTCTTCCTCTTCACGCAGGCAGCAGGGCTGGGCTACGACAATGTGTTCAACAACGTTTATATGTGGGCGCTCAAGGAGGGCGACCGCTATGTGTACCACCTTTCTCCGTGGGATATGGATATGGCGTTTACCAAGATGCTGGGCTACGAGGAGGACACCCTGAACTACTATCTCCAGCAGGCGTACCGGATGCTCAACCTGAACGTGGCGGATGCGCAGGAAACGCTCTATGCGATCTGGGATGAAAAGCGTGCGACCATCCTCACGGATGATGCGATGTACCAGCGTATTGAGGCATTTCAGGAGATGATCAATGCGTCCGGCGCATATCTGCGCGAATCGGAGAAGTGGTATGGCGGCGCACAGAAGCTGGATCTCCGGGAGATTCAGGCGTTTGCCGTCGAGCATCTGCACACGATTGATGACCATCTGGAAAGCTCGTGGCCGAGGGAACCGGCTGCGTCATGAGGCATGGGGAGGCGGCTTGATGCCGCCTCCTTGGATATGGAGAGGAGCAGGCGATGAAGAGGCTGAAACTGCTGGCGGCGATGCTGGCGCTGTGTGCCGTGCTGGCGGCGGCGGTGGTGATGGGCTCATCCTACGCGCCCGTACTGGAGCCGATGAGGCCGATTGAGGAGATCTGGGCGCTGGAGGACGCGCGGCAGGCGAGCGAAGGGCCGCTGGTGACGGCGCTGGAGATGGACGGGCAGGCGCTGGCTTACGATGCGCAGAGCCGCACATTTTACTGCACGTTGGGGCTGGAGCAGGGCGAGGCATGGCCGAGCCTGCACCTGACTGCGCCGGGCGTGGAAGGCGTTTCGCTGTGCTTTGTGGACGATTATACCTACGATGCGTGTGCCGACGCGATCCGCGAGGGCTATGCCTATGAGGCTATGGCCTACACAGACACAGCGTATGATTATTTCCGCATTGTGTTTACCGGGCTGCCGCTGCTGAGCATCGACACAAAGGGACAGACGCTCACCACAGAGGATGTACCCGTCTGCGCAACGATGACGGCATATGGAGAGGAGACGCTGTGCGCCGAGGCACGCATCCATCTGCGCGGCGCATCGACGCTGCTCTTTGAAAAGCAGAGCTATAAGCTGGAACTGACGCGGAGCCGCAACGGGCGCATCAGCAAAATCGACAGGGAGGTGCCGGGCTTCGGCATAGCGGACGATCTGGCGCTGTTGCCCTGCCTGCATGACGAGACGAAGATGCGCGACAGGATGGGCTGGGATATCTGGAATGAGCTGACGGCGGACGACGAGCCCTTCGGCGGACGGCGGACGGGCTATGTGGAGGTATTCAAGGATCAGGCGTATCACGGGCTGTACCTGATGGTGGAGCCGGTGGACGTGGAGGAGGAGCTGGCGCTTGCGGGGGAGATGCACCTGCTGACGGACAGCGTATACCGCACGGCGGCGCTGAACTTCTCCCGTGAGCGCGAGTATGTCCGGCATCCTTTGCGCGAGAACGCGGGCTACGAGCTGTATTATGCGCCGTCCGGCACACAGCGGACGGAGGCGAGGTTTGCCGCGCTCCGCCCGTACATGGAATTGCTGACGGAGGATGACGACGAGGCGTTTGCTGCGCGCGCCATGTCGCTCATCGACGTGGATTCCATGCTGCGCCATGTGCTGCTGACACAGGGCTGCGGCATGGTGGACAATGTGTTCAACAATATGTACATCTGGGCGCAGCCCGGTGCGTGCGGCGCAGTCACCTATCGGTTTGCGCCGTGGGACATGGATATGTCGTGGGGCAGAGAGCGGGACGTGATCGGTGAGGAATTTGACCGCTGGGTGTTCTTCCCCGTGGCGGACAGGCTGCTCAACCTTGACGCGGGCGGCATCCGGCAAAGGGCATACGCCATGTGGCAGGCGATGCGCGCGGACGTGCTGAGCATGGAGCGGCTGGAGGAGCGCATTCAAGGCTATGCGCACGAGCTGGCGGACAGCGGCGCAATGCTGCGCGAGGCGGAGCGCTGGGGGAGCGAGGCGACGTATCCCGACGGCTATGAACTGACGACGTTTGCGGCCATGCGCTGGACGAGGATGGACGCGGCGATGGAAAAGCTGATGAACACGGTGGGCCCTGTCGATTTCCTCTCGGCTTCAAACTATGCCGCCAAAGCGGGCGGCGCTTTGCCGACGCCGGCACAGGATGCGCCGTGAGAGGAATGGCGCAAAGCGGCGGAAAATCGGGCTTTTCCATGAAAAATCCATGTAAAACCGCATTTTTTCAGTTGACAGATGAAATTTGAAGTGGTATGATGACTATGTTTGCTGCGCAGCCTCCTTAGGGAAGCTATGCGCGTAGGACCATTGAAAGGAAGAATGGACGTATGCATGAAGCTCTTGCCGACGCGGACAAACGAGTGGTCGGCACCAAGCAGCTGCTGCGTGCGCTGGACGAGGGCAAAATTGCCCACGCCTACATCGCCGCGGATGCAGATCTGCTTCTGACCAAGCGCGTGGTCGATCGCTGCTACGAGATGGACATCCCCTGCACGCAGGTGGAATCCATGGAAAAGCTCGGTCGTGCCTGCGGTATCGACGTGAAGGCAGCGGCTGCCGGCCTGCTCAAGTAAAGCGGGACGGGCGGTGCAGCAAAACCGGCAGCCACCGGCGTGCCGGCTCTTTTGGCGCGAAAGCGCACGATATGACCCCGCCTGACGGGTTCATATAGATGAATCAGCAAGAAGTGTTCCAAGATTTATTGAAAGAAACATAGGAGGTGCTTCCATGCCTACGATCAACCAGTTGATCCGCAACGGAAGAAAAGCGATCGCTGCAAAGCCGACCGCCCCTATCCTGCAGAAGTGCCCGCAGAAGCGCGGCGTCTGCCTCTCCGTCAAGACCACGACCCCGAAGAAGCCGAACTCCGCGCTGCGTAAGATCGCGCGTGTTCGCCTGACCAACGGCGTTGAAGGTACTTGCTACATCCCGGGCATCGGCCACAACCTGCAGGAGCACTCTGTCGTGCTTATCCGCGGCGGCCGTGTTCGTGACCTGCCTGGCGTTCGTTACCACATCATCCGCGGCGCGCTGGACGCTGCCGGCGTGGCCAAGCGTATGCAGGCCCGCTCCAAGTACGGTGCGAAGCGCCCGAAGAAGTAATTCGCACGCGAATTTTCTTCAAGGGACCCTGAGTGGCGCCCTCCCAGTATCGGAGGTGTCGTCGGCCCGCGAGGGTGGCCGGCCGCGAAGCAGAGGACACACAGACGTGTTGGAACAGCGTCTGCAACGCCTCTGTGGGCAGGGCCGTGTGCTAGATCCGCAGAACACCTGCCGCTTTTGCTGAGGCGGAAGGCGATGCGGCCGAACGGGCCATGCTGCAAGAAAACGAGGAGCGCGCGCAAGCGCTGCTCCAGACCATGACCAGGAGGTAAATCCCATGCCGAGACGTGGATTTGTACCGAAGCGTGAAGTGCTGCCGGATCCGATTTACGGCACCACGATCGTGACCAAGCTGATCAATCAGATCATGCTCGACGGCAAGCGCGGCATCGCGCAGTCCGTCTGCTATGACGCGTTCACCATGCTGGCCGACAAGACCGGCAAGGACGCGATGGAAGTGTTCAATGCGGGCCTGCAGAACATTCTGCCGAGCCTGGAGGTTAAGGCCCGCCGTGTCGGCGGCGCGACCTATCAGGTGCCGATCGAGATCCGCCCGGAGCGCCGCCAGACTCTGGCGCTGCGCTGGCTGGTGGACTTCTCCCGCAAGCGCGGCGAGAAGACCATGGCGGAGCGTCTGTGCGCGGAGATCATCGACGCGAGCAACAACACTGGCGCCGCTGTGAAGCGTAAGGAAGAGATGCACCGCATGGCCGAGGCCAACAAGGCGTTCGCCCACTATCGCTGGTAATTCTCAGACCTGTGCATGGCTGTGGGAGCCAATGGCTCCCGCGGCTTGAAAAAAAGGAGATTGAACATGGCCAGAACCCATGAACTCAACATGGTTCGCAACATCGGCATCATGGCTCACATCGACGCCGGCAAGACGACCACGACCGAGCGTATTCTGTTCTACACCGGTAAGAGTCGTAAGATCGGCGAGACCCATGAAGGCACGGCGACCATGGACTGGATGGCTCAGGAGCAGGAGCGTGGCATCACCATCACCTCTGCTGCTACCACCTGCTTCTGGAAGGGCTATCGCCTGAACATCATCGACACCCCCGGCCACGTCGACTTTACCGTCGAGGTGGAGCGCTCTCTGCGCGTGCTGGACGGCGCTGTTGCCGTTTTCTGCGCCAAGGGCGGCGTCGAGCCGCAGTCTGAGACCGTTTGGCGTCAGGCTGAGCACTATCAGGTTCCGCGTATGGTGTACGTCAACAAGATGGACATCATGGGCGCGAACTTCTACCGCGTGGTGGATATGCTGCACGAGCGTCTGCATGCCAACGCGCACCCGATTCAGCTCCCGATCGGTGCTGAGGCGAACTTCCGCGGCATCATCGACCTGCTGACGATGCGCGCCGAGATCTACTATGATGATCTGGGCAAGGACTACCGCGACGAGGAGATCCCGGCCGAGATGCTCGAGGATGCGCAGCTCTACCGTGAGCAGCTCATCGAGGCGCTGGCGGACGTCGACGACGTCATCATGGAGAAGTACATGGAGGGCGAGGAGCCGACCGTCGAAGAGATGCGGGCCGCCATCCGCAAGGGCACCATCGCGTGCAAGTTCTTCGCCGTGACCTGCGGTACCTCTTACCGCAACAAGGGCGTGCAGCCGATGCTGGATAACGTTGTGGCGTACATGCCGTCTCCGGCGGACATCCCGCCGGTCAAGGGCTTCGATCCCAAGACCGACGAGGAGATCGTTCGCGAGGCGGACGACGAGGCTCCGTTCTCCGCGCTGGCGTTCAAGATCATGACGGACCCGTTCGTGGGCAAGCTGTCCTTCGTGCGCGTGTACTCCGGCATGATCACCTCCGGTTCTTACGTCCTCAACTCCACCAAGGGCAAGCGCGAGCGTCTGGGCCGTCTGCTGCAGATGCACGCGAACTCCCGTGAGGAGATCGATGAGATCCGCACCGGCGACATCTGCGGCGTGGTCGGCTTCAAGGACACGACCACCGGCGACTCCCTGTGCGATGACAAGCACCCGATCATTCTGGAGAAGATGGAGTTCCCGGAGCCGGTTATTCAGGTTGCCATCGAGCCCAAGACCAAGGCGGGTCAGGAGAAGATGATCCTGGCGCTGCTGCGTCTGGCCGAGGAGGACCCGACCTTCAAGACCTTCACCAACCAGGAGACGGGCCAGACCATCATCGCCGGCATGGGCGAGCTGCATCTGGAGATCATCGTCGATCGTCTGCTGCGTGAGTTCAAGGTTGAGGCGACCGTTGGCGCGCCGCAGGTTTCCTACCGTGAGACCATCCGCAAGGCCGCCAAGGCTGAGGGCCGCTATGTCCGCCAGACCGGTGGTAACGGCCAGTACGGTCACTGCTGGATTGAGATTTCTCCGGTCGAGCCGGGCGAGGGCTACTCCTTCGCCAACGACACCGTCGGCGGCTCCATCCCGAAGGAGTTCATCGCCCCGATCGACGCCGGTATTCAGGAGGCTGCCAAGAGCGGCCCGCTGGGCGGCTACGAGGTCGTGGACTTCCACGTTTCCTGCTTCGATGGTTCTTACCACGATGTTGACTCCTCCGAAGTGGCGTTCAAGATTGCCGGTTCTATGGCGTTCAAGGCCGCGATGGCCAAGGCCGATCCGGTGCTGCTTGAGCCGATCATGAAGGTGGACGTCACCGTGCCGGAGGATCACATGGGCGACGTTATCGGCGACCTGAATGCTCGCCGTGGCCGCGTCGAGGGCATGGAGAACATCCCGGGCGGCACTGCGATGATTCACGCGATGGTTCCGCTGGCTGAGATGTTCGGCTACTCCACCTCTCTGCGTTCCCGTACGCAGGGCCGTGGCGTGTACAGCATGCAGCCCGCGCACTACGAGCCGGTGCCGAAGTCCATCCAGGAGAAGATTTGCGGCGGCAAGGCTGCGAAGTAATCTAATCCCATATTCGGTCTGCCCGTGCTTTGGCGCGGGCAGCCGATCATCAATATGCCGGATTTTTCCGGCACATGGAGGATAACGAAAATGGCGAAGCAAAAGTTTGAGCGCAAGAAGCCGCACGTTAACATTGGCACCATCGGCCACGTTGACCACGGCAAGACGACCCTGACGGCGGCGATCACCATGGTTCTGTCCGTCACCA
>JAXJLD010000085.1:0-3732 GCA_036297385.1 Christensenellales bacterium
GGCAGATGATGTCGATCTTGCGCTCGAACTTGAATTCGGCGCTGGCGCACGCGGCCACAGCCACGAGCATCACGATCGCGAGGACGAGACATACGAGCTTCTTCATAGTGTAGAACCTCCTTTTATTTTCCTAAGCCGTTTCTCCACGGCTCAAGTTACGCCATTGCTGTGAAGAAGCCTGTATGGGGTTCCTTGCCCTTAGCTCCTTGCACATCCGTTAAGAACATGATAATATAGGAGCATCCATAATGCAAATACCGTTTTACATATGTTTTATATAATTTTTACATTATGGATTGACATACTTGTATATCATACACCCCCATGCGTCCAAGGAGGCCGTCGCCCATGAACATGAAGCATATCCACTATGTCCTGACCGTTCTTCACGAAGGTTCTATCACCGGCGCCAGCAAGAAGCTCTATGTCTCCCAGCCTGCCCTCTCGCAAACCATCAAGCAAATCGAGCACGATTTGGGGGCCGTCATCTTCGACCGCAGCACCGATCCCATTTCCCTGACCAGCGCTGGGCAGAAGTATGTGGAAGCAGCGCAGCAGATGCTGGATATCGACCGCAACCTTCGCGCCCAGATTGCCGAGATGAAGAATGAAATTCACGGTCGGCTGCGCGTGGGCATCTCCGTTCAGCGCGGGCTTCAGCTTCTTCCTCGCGTCATTCCGGAGTTTTCCCGACAGTATCCATTTGTCAAGGTTGAGTTAATCGAACACGGCAGCGATACGCTTGAGCGCCTGACCGGCGAAGGTCAATGCGACATCTCCCTCATCGCTACCAACGAAAAGCCGAACAAACTGCACTACGTGCTCATCGAGAACGAACAGGTCGTGCTGATGGCCGCGCGCTCTACAGATCTGGCGCACCGCTTTGAGGATGGCACGCCCATCGAGATCACCGAGGCACAGAACGAGCGTTTCGTCGCCATGCGCAGCGGACACAGCGTCCGCGTCGTTCAAGACAGGCTCTTCGCGCTGCACCACATCAGCCCCAATATCCTGCTGGAAACCAGCAACATGGAGGCCGGCAAGAACGTGGCCGCCCGCTCCAACGCCGTCATGCTCATTCCGCAGGTGTATGTCACCGGATCGCTGGACTTGCAGCTCCGCGTACAGTGCCATCCCATTCTCAACAGCGATTATGAGCGCCATTTCTACCTCTGCTACCGCAAGGGCATGTACCTGACCCGGTACATGGAGGACTTTGCGCGCATCGTCTGCAAGCATCTCAACGCCACGTTCCGTCTCCCCGTAGAGAATGAGTAAGCCTTGTTTCCGCCCGCCCATTCAGTCCGGCGCGCCGCTTCCATACGGCGCGCCGGTTTTCTGTTCGGAGCCAAGAATTGTACCCTGTTTCTCAACAGAAGCGTTCAGGCGCAGCGCTTTGCGCTGATGGCACGCTTCCATCAGAAAATCGTATTACTTCGCCTTTTTCCTGCGGATCAGCGGCAGAATCACCGGTGTCGCCAGCATCGCAACGCACACGATCATCAGCACAAACGCGATCGGGTTCTGCACCGGGCTGAACATCGTCGGGATGCTCGCCTTGGACATGAGGTACGCGCGGGAGAAGTTGCTCTCACACATGCTGCCCAGCACCAGCCCCAGCACAATGGCCGCGCTGTTGAAGTGGCAGACCTTGATAATCACGCCCAGCACGCCCGCCAGCACCATGATCTGCACGTCCGCGATGGACATCTGGTTGGCATACGCGCCGATGAGCGCCAGCATGACGATGATCGGACCGAGGTAGGAATACGGAATCGCCAGAATCTGCGCAAACACCTTCGCAATGCCGATGGCGACAATGACCATCAGGATGTTAGAGATAATCATGGAAGCGAACGTCGCGGAAAGGTACTCCGGCTGGTTGACCAGCAGCAGCGGGCCCATCTGCACGCCCTTGAGCGTCAGCGCGGACATCATGACCGCAGCGGCGTTGCCGCCCGGAATGCCCAGCGAAAGCAGCGGCACCATCGCACCGCCGGTGGCAGCATTGTTGGAGGTTTCCGAAGCCGCCACGCCGTCAATGATGCCTGTACCAAACTTCGGCCCGCGCGGCGAAACCTTTGCCTCCATCGTGTAGCACATAAAGGAAGCGATGGTCGCGCCCGCGCCCGGCAGGATGCCGACCACGGTGCCCACCACGGAGCAGCGCAGCATCGTCCACTTGAGCGACCACATCTCCTTGAGCGAGGGCATCTTGGTATTGACCTTGCCGCCGCCGATGCCGTCCTCCGCATTCAGGAAGTCCTTCTTATTCGTCTGCTTGAGCACCTCCGTCACTGCAAACAGACCGATCAGCACCGGGATCATCTCAATACCGGCCAGAAGCTGTTGGGAGCCGAACGTCAGGCGCTGCACAGCGTACATCTTATCCTGTCCCACGCACGCCAGCAGCAGGCCAATCAGGCCGGAGATGATGGTGGTGAGGATGTGATCGCCATCCAAGCACGTCAGGATAGACAAGCCGAGGAACGTGACCGCAAACAGATCGGCCGGGCCGAACTGCAGCGCCGCCTGCGTCAGCGGGCCGGAAAGCAGGAACATCGCCAGTGCAGAGAACAAGCCGCCCACAGCCGAGCACAGCAGCGCCACGCCCAGCGCCTTGCCAGCCTCGCCCCGCTGCGCCATGGGATAGCCATCAAACGTCGTCGGCGCAGAGGACGGCACGCCCGGGATCTTGAAGAGAATCGCGGTGATCGAGCCACCAGTGATCGAGGAACAGTAGATCGCCACCAGGAACACAATCGCGGGGATCGGCTCCATGGTGTAGGTGAAGGTCAGGCCCAGCGCAACAGCCATCGTGGCCGAAACACCCGGCAGCGCACCAAAGATCGTGCCCAGCACGATCGCGATACAGACCATAACAAACATACCGGGGTCCAGCACATAGCCAAAGCCCAGCTTCAAAAGCTCAACGGTACTCATGAATTCGTCGCCTCCTTAACCGAAGATGCCCTTGACGCCCGCCACAATGGACTCAAGGAAGAGCGCAAAGTCACGCAGGAAGCCCACCGTGCCGCGCGGCAGATTGACGCTCAGCATACCGGAGAAGAAGATATACAGGCCCAGCGCAATGCACACCGAGGCAATCGCCAGACGGACAAACTTCGTCTCGCCCAGCAGCCAGCCATACAGGAACAGCACCAGAATCGCCGTCACCATGAAGCCCAGCGTCTCCAGCACGAGGGATGCGCCGAAGAGAATCGCAATGCCCCGGAGCATCTTGCTCTTCAGGAAATTCGGAATGGTCGCGGCAAACGCCTTGAGGGTAAAATCTTCCTTGCCCTTGTTTTTCCTGATGATCCGCACGACGTTGATAATCAGGCAGATTTCCAGCAGGATGATGATGACCTTGGGCCACGTATCCGGCTGAAAAGCGTAGGGGTTTTTCTGCACCTTGACGGGAACCGGGGCTTCCAGCACATGGGTGAAGTAGCTGCAACCCAGGAACGCGACGAGCAGAATGTTGACGATGAGTTCAAACATCTCGCATTTCTCCTTTGTCGCCATATTGCCCGATGGACAGGAAAGGGGCATACCGCCCCTCCCCGTTCAGGCGTATGAAGCCGTTACTGAAGCTCCGGGTAATCCTTGGTCAGGGTGCCCTGCTCGCTCATGTAGTCGCGCAGCGCCTTCCACTCGGCCTCCACAAACTCCGGCAGCTCCTCCACGGACGGCACCTCGCGCTGGTCATAGGCCGCGTTCTTGATGAAC
>JAXJLD010000086.1:0-41311 GCA_036297385.1 Christensenellales bacterium
CCAGTCCCAAACCCCTTCTTCGCTTCGCGCTGAATAAAGAGGCTATACGATGAACAGCATCACAATTCTGTTCCGCGCTCCGTCTCTCCCTCAATGAGATCCACAAACTGCCGGGCGATGCGCGGCGAGCAGCCATTGTGGCTGACCGTCCACGCCCGGGCACGCGGCAAAAGCGTCTCCCAGTCATACGCCACGCCGCGTGCTTCCAGCAGCGCACGGCAGATGGCGAAGTATTCCTCCTGCGTGGGCGCTTGGAAGGTGAGGCGCAGGTCAAACCGATCTGCCAGAGAGAACTTCTCCTCCATCGTATCGCGCTCGTTCACATCGTCCTGCCGCTCGGAAAAGCGCTGACGCACGATGTTGCGGCGGTTGCTCGTCGCATACACCACCACATTCTCCGGCCGCGCCTCCAATCCGCCCTCCAGCACCGTCTTGAGCGCCGTATACTCCGGGCAGGAATCGCCAAAGGCGAGGTCGTCCACGAACACGATGAACTTGACCGGCTGCTCCCGCAGGATCGCAAAGATTTCGGGCAGATGGGTCAAGTGCGCCAGCGGTACCTCGACGATGCGCAGACCCTCCAGCCACATACTGGAGAGCAGTGCCTTGACCGTCGCGCTCTTGCCCGTCCCCTTATCGCCATAGAGCAGGATATTGCACGCCGGACGGCCTTCCAGCAGCCGCCGCGTGTTCTCCACCAGCACGCCGCGCTCCTTTTCATAGAGCACCATGTCCTCCAGCCGGATGGGATCGGGGTTTGCGACACCGCGCAGACCCAGCGGCGCTTTTTCACTCACGCCCACCCACGTCGAACCGGGGCAGGCGGCAAACAAGCCGGTACCATGCTGACGGAAGAATGCCGCCACGCGCTTGGCGCCCGCCCGGCAGAGCATGGATACGTCGGCGCGCGGGTCAAACCGCTGCGCACCCAGCGCAGGCTCCCACATCGGCAGACGCGCCGCCATCTTGCCGGACATCCCCGCCCGCTCGCACAGCAGCATGAACATCGCCGGATCAATGCTCGTCAGCCTGCCCAGCACCTCCAGATCATGCCCCAGCGCGTTCATCACGCTGTACGGCAGGCGGTTTGCATCCATGGTGGCGCACATCGTAGCCACCGGGCTCTCCTCAAACAGCACCGCCTCCAGCGCGGCACGCGCAAATCCGCCGCCCCGCGCGGCGCAGGCCAGCCATGCATTGTACACCTCGCAGTAGGCATAGGTCAGCTCGCCTTCGTGCGTGCCGTCCCCCGCGCAGTCGCAAACCAGCCGATACAATGCAGACATCGCCGGCTTGTCAATCACATGGCGCAGCACGGTCATGCACTCAATGTCCAGCATCAGTTCGCGCAGCTCGTGAATGTCCATCTCCATGGCTCCTTTTCTCGTGCATTATGCCAACGTATTACATCCGCTCCGGGGCTTCCACGCCGATCAGATACAGGCCGGTCTTGATCACGTCACGCACTGCGGCAGTCAGGTTGACGCGTGCGGCAGTGCCGGCTGGGTCGCCCTCCTCCATGATGCGGTGCTCAAAGTAATACTTGTTGTACGCCTGCGCCAGCGAGGTCGTGCAGCGGGTGATGAGCGACGGCTCGTTCTGATCCATCGCCTTGCGCACCACCTCGGGGAAGCGCGCCAGCGTCATCAGCACATCCAGCGCCTCGTCATCGCACAGTACGCCGTAATCCGGCTCTGCCCTCTCCAGCGCCTGCGCCTTGCGCAGCACGGAGCAGCAGCGCGCGTGGGTGTACTGCACATACGGGCCGGTCTCGCCGTCAAAGCTGAGCGCACGCTCCCAGCGGAAGTCAATGTCCTTGATGCGCTCGTTGTGCAGATCAAAGTACACCACCGCGCCCACGCCGACCTGACGCGCCACCTCGTCCTTATTGGGCAGGTTCGGGCTCTTCTCCTCGATGATCTCGCGCGCCTTTTCAATCGCCTTGTCCAGCAGATCCTCCAGATACACGACATAGCCCTCGCGGGTGGACAGTGCGCGTCCCTCATAGGAGACCATGCCGAAGGAGACGTGCTCCATGCCCTTGTACCAGTCGTGTCCCATCAGCTCCAGAATCTTGAAGAGCTGCTTGAAATGCAGGTTCTGCTGATAGGCGACGACATAGAGGCACTTGTCAAAGTGATAGGTATTGTGGCGATAGAACGCCGCCGCCAGATCGCGGGTGATGTACAGCGTTGCGCCATCGCTGCGCAGCACCAGCGCGGGCGGCATACCGTATGCGTCCAGATCGACCACCTGTGCGCCCTGACTCTCCACCAGCATCCCCTTCTCGCGCAGTTCATCGACGACGGGGCCCATCTTGTCGTTGTAGAACGCCTCGCCATTGTAGCTGTCAAAGCTCACGCCCAGCAGATCATACACGCGCTGGGTGTCCTTGAGCGTCACCGCCTTGAACCACGCGAAGATCTCGTTGGCTTCCTTGTCGCCGTCCTCAATCTTCTTGAACCATGCACGGCCCTCGTCCTCCAGCGACGGGTCCTTCTCCGCCTCGGCGTGGAAGCGCACGTACAGATCGACCATCGCCTGCACGCCGCCCTTCTCCACCTCTTCGCGGCTGCCCCACTTCTTGTAGGCGCAGACCATCTTGCCGAACTGCGTACCCCAGTCGCCCAGATGGTTGATGCCCACGGTGGTGTAGCCGTTGAAGTCATAGATGCGCTTGAGGCTGTGGCCGATCATGGTGGTGGACAGATGGCCGATGTGGAAACGCTTGGCGATGTTGATGGAGGAATAATCCAGACACACCGTCTTGCCCTTGCCCACATCCGATGCGCCCCAGCGTCCCGGATTCTCCAACACCGCCTGCACGATGCCGGAAGCGAGGCAGGCGCGGCTGACGTAGATGTTCATGTAGCCGCCCACGACCTCCACATGGTCGATCTCCTTGCAGCAGATCTTCTCCGCCAGCGCCCCGGCGATCATCTGCGGCGCCTTGTGCAGCGTCTTGGAAAGGCGGAAGCACGGCAGCGCATAGTCGCCCAGCTTCTTGTCCGGCGGCGTTTCCAGCATCGCCGCCAGATCCTGACAGCACAGGCCGCAGCCCTCAAAGCACTGCTGCGCGCTCTTGGCAATCTGCTCGGCAATCGTCAGCTTCATATCCATAAAAATCAGGTTCTCCTTCACTTCGTCTTGTCATTCGGGTATACGGATTTATTCTAGCAGATGAACCGAAAAAAGACAAGCGCTTCCGCCGCTCTTGCCCTGCCTAAGCGTGCCGTTTCCCACTTTTTTCTCGGCAGGGCAATCCCGGCTTTGTCCTTGACAGCATTATGTTCCCGCTTGTATAATAACAAAATACGGTTTCTTTCATCCTATTTTAAATGAGAGAGAGGGATTGGCCTTGCATCAGACGCTTCGCGAGCTGGTTTCCATTCCGGGAATATGCGGCTTTGAGCATGATATTGCGCGCTACCTGTACGCACGCCTGAAGGATCATGCCGATGAGATCCGCGTGGACGGCTTGGGCAATGTCATCGTCCGCAAGGACGGCGCTTTCCCCGGCCCGACACTGATGCTCTCCGCGCACGCGGACGAGGTCGGCTTCATCGTCAAGAAAATCGAACCCAACGGCCTGCTCCGCTTTGAAAAGGTCGGCGGTCACGATGACCGCCCCATCCTCAACGAGCGCGTGCTTGTGCGCACACAGGATGGTACGCTTCGTCCGGGGGTGATCGGCTGCATCTCCTGCCACATGATGCGCTTTGACGATGCACAGCGCGTGCGCAAGCACAGCGAGATGTACATCGACGTGGGCGCACGAGACGCGGCGGGCGTGGAGCGGCTGGGCATCCATGTCGCTGATCCCATCTCATGGGCCACGCCTTACGAGGAGTTCGGTGAAAACCGCGCCATGGGGCACGGCTTTGACGACCGCGCAGGCTGTGCCGTGCTGGTCAACTGCATCGAAACCGTCGATTTTTCCAAGGTACACGGCACGGTGTACTTCGTCTTTTCCGTGCAGGAGGAGCTGGGGCTGCGCGGTGCGCGCGTGGCTTCCCAGCAGATTGCCGCCGATGTCGCCATTGCGGTGGACACCACCGCCGCCAGCGATACGTTTGAGGCCATGATGGACAACACCCTCGCGCTGGGCGCGGGCGTGGGCATCAAGGTCATGGACTTCAGCCTGCTCGCCAGCGTCCATGTGCGCCGGAAATTGCAGCAGCTCGCGCAGGCGCAGCACATCCCGCATCAGCTTGAAATCTTCTGCGGCATCGGCACCGACGCAGGCGAGATGCACAAGGAGAAGGGCGGCGTGCCGACCTGCGTGCTGTCCATCCCCTCCCGCTATGCGCATTGCCCTGTCGAGGTGCTCGACCTTGGCGATCTGGACGCCACGCGCGACCTGCTCTCCGCGTTCATCCTCGCCATGCGCGATAAAGCCGAGTTCGCCTTCCTCGCGCCCGTTCCGGCGCTGTAAACCGCTGTTTGGCCGGTCAAGCCCGGCTGAAGATATGTAGCAACACAAGGGGGAATCCAACATGAAAAAGATCCTGACTGTCCTGATGCTGGCGCTGTGCCTTGCGCTCTGCGCCGTAAGCGCCTTGGCCGACGGCGACACGCTGATCGTCGGCAACACGACCGATGCAGTGTCGCTCGACCCGCACCGCACCAACGACGCGGCTTCCGCCCTGCCGATGTTCCAGATTTACGATACGCTGGTCAAGCTCAGCCCGGAGATGGAAATTGTGCCGTCGCTGGCGACCGAGTGGACGCAGATCGACGATAACACGCTGGAGTTCAAGCTCCGTCAGGGCGTGAAGTTCCACAACGGCGAGGAGCTCAAGGCTTCCGATGTGAAGTTCACCTTTGAGCGCCACATCAACCCCGCCACCGCCGCACCGGCTGCGTTCATGCTCAGCACGCTCGCACAGGTGGATGTGGTCGATGATTACACCGTCCGCTTCATCACCAAGGAGCCCTGCGCCTCCCTGCTCTACAACCTGACCCATGTGGACATGGGCGTGCTCAACGAGAAGGCCGTGACCGAGGCGGGCGACAACTATGCCAACCAGCCCGTGGGTACCGGCGCGTACAAGTTCGTCTCCTGGAAGAAGAATCAGGAAATCCGCCTGACGCGCTTTGACGAGTACTTCGGCGAGCCGGCTAAGACGCCCAACATCCTCATCCGCATCATCCCGGAGGGCGCGACCATGATGGCTGAGCTGCAGACCGGCGGCGTGGACGTCGCGCTGAGCGTCGGCCCGCAGTTCGTGCCGATGTTCCAGCCGGGCACCGGCCTCAAGCTCGAGCAGTTCAACACCTTCACCATCAAGTACCTCGCCTTTGATCACCGCGTCGCCCCGTTTGATGATCCGCGCGTCCGTCAGGCGATCAACTACGCCACCAACAAGGAAGCCGTTGTGAAGGTCGCCTATTCCGGCAGTGCGGAGCCGCTCTCCGGCCCGCTGCCCAAGAACATCAACGGCTTCAACGAGAGCCTCGTCCCCTACGAGTACAACGTGGAGAAGGCCAAGGCGCTGCTCGCTGAGGCGGGCTACCCCAACGGCTTTGACCAGACGCTCTACATCTCCGACAAGGAGACCGATACCAAGATTGCCACCGTGCTTCAGGCGCAGCTCAAGGATATCGGCATCAACGTCAACATTCAGGTCATCGAGTGGGGCACCTACCTGCAAAAGACCGCCGAGGGCCTGCCGATGTTCCTGATGGGCTGGACGACCGTGACCGCCGATGCGGACAACGGCCTGTACGCCAACTTCCATTCCTCCGCGTGGGGCTCTCAGGGCAACCGTTCCTTCTACAAGAACGAGAAGGTAGACGAGCTGCTGGACGACGGCCGCGCTGAGTTCGATCAGGAAGCGCGCAAGGCGCTGTATCAGGAAGCCTGCCAGATCATCTATGACGACGCGGCGTGGGACTTCCTGGCCGCCGAGCTGTACAACCTCGGTATGCGCGAGAACGTGCAGGGCCTCGTGCCGATGTCTACCACGTTCTTTGACCTGTCCACCGTGTACTTCGAGTAATTGGACATTTTCCGCGCCCCTGTCGGCGCACAGCGCATTTCCATGCCGGGGCGCAGGTCTTTCTCTGCGCCCCTTCCTTGTTTTCTTCGTCTGATTCGCTCTCATCATTCATACGTTACGGAAGGTTGGATACCATGGCAAAGTTTATCGGCAAGCGTCTGCTGATGCTGATCCCGGTGCTCATCGGCGTATCGCTGATCGTCTTTACGCTGATGCAGCTCTCCCCGGGTGATCCGGCGATGATTATCCTCGGCGCACAGGCTGCGCCGGAGGATATCGCCATTCTCCGCGAGGAGATGGGCCTCAACGACCCGCTCATCGTACAGTTTTTCCGCTTCCTGCTGGGTATGTTCACGCTGGACTTCGGCACGTCCTATAAGGACGGGATGCCGGTGCTGACCAAGCTGCTGGAAGCCCTGCCCTATACCGCGCAGCTCACCTTCTCTGCGGTGCTGCTCGCGCTGCTCATCGGCATCCCGGCGGGCATCATCTCCGCCACAAAGCAGTACTCCATTTTCGACCGCATCGCCTCCGTGCTGGCGCTCATCGGCTTTTCCACGCCGAACTTCTGGCTGAGCATCATGCTCATCCTCGTCTTTTCGGTCAACCTGCAATGGCTGCCCGTCTCCGGCACAGGCTCCATCCTGCATCTGGTGCTGCCCTCCATCGCGCTGGGCGTGCAGAGTGCGGCGGTCTTTACCCGCATGACGCGCTCCTCCATGCTGGAAGTGCTGAACATGGACTACATCCGCACCGCGCGCGCCAAGGGGCTCTCCGAGCGGGTGGTCATCCTCAAGCACGCGCTCAAGAACGCGCTGATTCCGGTCATCACGGTCGTCGGCCTGCAAATCGGCCTGCTCTTCGGCGGCGCCATTCTCACGGAGACCGTGTTTGCATGGCCGGGCATCGGCCGCCTGATGATCGACTCCATCCGCGCCAAGGATACCCCCGTGGTGCAGGGCGGCGTCATCTTCACCGCGTCCATCTTCGTGTTCATCAATCTGCTGGTGGACATCCTCTATGCCTACGTCGATCCGCGCGTCAAAGCGCAGTACAAGTCTTAATCAGGGAGGGACAGGAACATGAACGTCAACGCTCAGACCATCGCCCATCCCAAGGCCAAAAACCCGTGGTCGGACGCATGGCACAGCCTGAAAAAGAACCGCATGGCGCTCATCGGCGGCGTGGTGCTGCTGATTTTTATTCTCATCGCCGTCTTTGCCGATTTCATCGCCCCGCATCCTGCGGATGAGCAGGACTGGATGCACATTATGGAGGGGCCGAGCGCCGCTTACCCGCTGGGCACGGACAGCTATGGTCGCTGTGTGTTCTCCCGCATCGTGTACGGCTCGCGCATCTCGCTGCTGGTGGGCTTCGTCGCCGTCGCGTTTTCCGCAGTCGGCGGCGGCATCGTCGGCGCGTGCGCCGGCTACTTCCGCGGACGGCTGGACAACGTGCTCATGCGCCTGATGGATGTGCTGCTGGCCATCCCCAGCATCCTGCTGGCCATCGCCATCGTCAACATCCTCGGCCCCAGCCTCATCAACGTGATGATCGCCGTCGGTCTGTCGAGTATGCCGTCCTTTGCGCGCATTGTCCGCGCCGCCGTGCTCTCCATCCGCGACAGCGAGTTCATCGAGGCCGCCGTCGCCATCGGTGACAGCACGCCTGCCATCATCTGGCACAACATCCTGCCCAACTGCCTCGCCCCCATCATCGTGCAGGCGACGCTGGGCGTGGCCTCCGCCATCCTCTCCGCCGCGGGCCTGAGCTTCCTCGGCCTCGGCCTCCAGCCGCCCTCCCCGGAATGGGGCGCGATGCTCTCCGAGGGGCGCGCGTACATCTACGTCGCCCCGTGGCTGACCATCTGCCCCGGCGTGTCCATCGTGCTGGTCGTGCTCTCGCTGAACCTCTTTGGCGACGGCCTGCGCGACGCGCTCGACCCCAAGCTCAAGCAGTAATCTGAAAGGAGAACAACAGCATGGACAACCAAAATGAAAAGCTCCTTCAGATCGAGGATCTGCACATCCACTATATGTCCGAAGGGCGCAAGGTCTGCGCGGTCAACGGCGTGTCCTTTGAAATCGGCGCGGGCGAAACCATCGGGCTGGTGGGCGAGACCGGCGCGGGCAAGACCACCATGGCGCTGGCC
The DNA here is from genome assembly GCA_036297385.1 of Christensenellales bacterium. Classification (GTDB taxonomy): domain Bacteria; phylum Bacillota; class Clostridia; order Christensenellales; family Aristaeellaceae; genus Ventricola. Next base: position 8,155 of record JAXJLD010000086.1, read on the forward strand.
ATCATGAAGCTGATTCAGAAGCCTGCCGGACGCTATGCCGGCGGCAAAATCCTCTTCAACGGCGAAGATCTCATCAACGCCAGCGAGAACCGTATGCACTACATCCGCGGCAACCAGATCTCCATGATCTTTCAGGACCCGATGACCAGCCTCAACCCCGTGTACACCGTCGGCGATCAGATTGCTGAGGTCGTCGCGCTGCACCAGAAGGTTTCCGCCCAGCAGGCCATGACCCGCGCGGGCGACGTGCTGGAGCTGGTCGGCATCCCGCGCGAGCGCGCGAACGAATACCCGCACCAGTTCTCCGGCGGCATGAAGCAGCGCGTGTGCATCGCCATGGCGCTGGCTGCCAGCCCGCAGCTCCTCATCGCGGACGAGCCGACCACCGCGCTGGATGTCACCATTCAGGCGCAGGTGCTCGATCTGATGGGCAAGCTCAAGCGTGAGCTGAACACCGCCATGATCCTCATCACGCACGATCTGGGCATCGTCTCCGAGGTATGCGACAAGGTCGCCATCATGTACGCCGGGCGCATCATCGAGTTCGGCACACTGGAGGACATCTACCGCCATCCCACGCACCCCTACACGCTGGGCCTGTTCGGCTCCATCCCCAAGCTCGATCAGAAGATCCGCCGCCTCACCCCGATCAAGGGGCTGATGCCCGATCCGACGAACCTGCCGGAGGGCTGCGCCTTTGCCCCACGCTGCAATCACGCCTGCGAGGCCTGCCATCACACCCCGCCGCAGACGGAGAAAATCAACGACACGCACGCCGTCGCCTGCCTGCGCTGGCGCGAGCTGAGCGAAAACAAGCAAGGAGGGCAGTAATATGAACAAGCTGCTTGAGGTGCGCAACCTCAAAAAATACTTCCCCTCCGGCTCGCAGGTCGTCAAGGCCGTCGATGACGTGAGCTTTGACGTATACGAGGGCGAAACGCTCGGCCTCGTCGGCGAGAGCGGCTGCGGCAAATCAACCACGGGCCGCATGACCATCCGGCTGCTGGACAGCACCGCCGGCAGCATCCTCTACAAGGGCAAGGACATCTCGCAGCTTCGCGACAACGCCCTGCGCGAGCAGCGCTGCAAGATGCAGATCATCTTCCAAGACCCGTTCTCCTCGCTCGATCCCCGCAAGACCATCGGCGAGACGATCGGCCGTCCGCTTCAGGTGCATCACCTGCTTCCGCGCGCACAGCGCTTTGAGCGCGTGCTGGAGCTGATGGAGCGCGTCGGACTAGACCCGAGCTGGGTGAACAAGTACCCGCACGAGCTGGACGGCGGCCGCCGTCAGCGCGTGGGCATTGCGCGTGCGCTGGCCGTCAACCCGGAGTACATCGTCTGCGATGAGCCGGTTTCCGCGCTGGATGTGTCCATTCAGGCGCAGGTGCTCAACCTGCTTCAGGATCTTCAGGAGGAGATGGGGCTGACCTACCTGTTCATCTCCCACGATCTGTCCGTGGTCAAGCACCTGTCCAGCCGCATCGCGGTCATGTATCTGGGCAAGATCGTGGAGCTGGCCACCAGCGATGAGCTGTTCGCCCATCAGGCGCACCCGTACACGCAGGCGCTGCTTTCCGCAATCCCGATCCCCAGCATCGACGCAAAGCCGAAGCGGATTCTGCTTCAGGGCGATGTGCCCAGCCCGAAGAACCCGCCCTCCGGCTGCCGCTTCCACACGCGCTGTCCCTATGCCACGGAGCGCTGCAAGGCCGAGGAGCCGCTGCTGCGCGATATCGGCGGCGGTCACTGCGTCGCGTGCCATCTGGTGAAGTAAGCGCAAACCCGAATAAGCCAACAAGCCGGTCATCGCCGGCTTGTTTTTTTATTCCCTTCTTTGCCCACACAAAAAGCCGGAGCATATGCTCCGGCTGTTATCGCAATTCCCGAAATCAATACCAGCTGCTGACCATCCCATTCTCATTGGAGAGGTTGTAGGTCTTTTTGAACTCCACACGATAGAAATCGTCGAGCTGGCGGGCTGCTTCCACACGGCGGTTATCGTAAATCGAATACGCGATATTCGCTACGATCAGTACGGCAAAAACAAACATCGCAGTCATGTCTAGCACTCCTTTTATTCGGGCATGATGGGTTGGGTGTGAGGGCGGCCTCATCTATACCAGCCGCCTCTCGTTGCCCCTATTATAGCATCTTCCCCCTGTTTTGGCACGCTTTTTCCGCCTTTTGGACGATTTCAGTTCGGCTCTGCACCTCCTGCAAAGCAAGCGCTTACCATCATCAGCAAACAGAAAAATGAGAGAAAATCTGAAACATCTGCCTTAAAAATGTTCATTTTGCCCCTCTTTTTCTTTATTTTCTTTTTTTGACCCAAAAGAAAATTTTTTGATCTTTCCTTACCTTTCTTCTTCCTTCATCCCCCAAACGCTGCACGCGGTCAAAAAGATGCCTAAATTGGCACGGAACGATTGTTCCCTTTTTCAATTCATGCTATAATATTTGAGCTTCAATCATCATCGCTTTTCAGGAGGGACATCATGCAGGAAGGACGCTTTGTACTGAAATCCCCATTCAAGCCCCAGGGCGATCAGCCGCAGGCCATCGAGGCGCTCGCGCGCGGCGTGGATGACGGCCTGCCCTGTCAGGTGCTGCTGGGCGTGACCGGCTCCGGCAAAACCTACACGATGGCCTCCGTCATCGAGCGCGTGCAGCGTCCCACGCTCGTCATCGCGCACAACAAGACGCTCGCCGCTCAGCTCTGCGCGGAGTTCCGCGAGTTCTTCCCGGACAGCGCGGTGGAGTATTTCGTCTCCTACTACGATTACTACCAGCCGGAGGCGTACATCGCCTCCACGGATACCTATATCGAAAAGGATTCGTCGGTCAACGAGGAGATCGAGCGCCTGCGCCACAGCGCCACAGCCGCCCTGCGCGAGCGCCGGGATGTGATCGTCGTCGCGTCCGTCTCCTGCATCTACTCCATGGGCGATCCGAGCGAGTACGAGGGCATGATGATCTCCCTGCGGCCGGGTATGACGATGGAGCGGGACGATCTGCTCCGCGCACTGGTGGAGATCCAGTACGACCGCAACGACATCGAGTTTGCGCGCGGCACGTTCCGCGTGCGCGGCGACGTGGTCGAAATCTTCCCGGCGGGCTATGAAAAGAGTGCGCTGCGCGTGGAATTCTTCGGGGACGAAATCGACCGCATCAGCGCCATCGACACCGTGTCCGGCCACGTGCTCATGACGCTGGCGCATGTGTCCATCTATCCCGCGACACACTATGCCACGCCGCGCGATGCCATCGACCGCGCCATCGAGGATATCGAGCATGACCTCGACCTGCGTGTGGCGGAATTCAAGCAGGAGGGCGACCTGCTCGCCGCCCAGCGCATCGCGCAGCGCACCCATTACGATATCGAGATGCTGCGCGAGCTGGGCTACTGCACCGGCATTGAAAACTACTCCCGCTACTTCGATGGGCGCAAGCCCGGCGATGCGCCCTACACGCTGCTGGATTACTTCCCCAAGGATTTCGTCGTTTTTGTGGACGAGAGCCACGTCACCCTGCCGCAGATCCGCGCCATGTACAATGGCGACCGTGCACGCAAGCAGGCGCTGGTCAACTACGGCTTCCGTCTGCCCAGCGCGTTTGACAACAGGCCGCTGCGCTTCCCGGAGTTTGAGGAGCGTATTCCGCAGCTCATCTGCGTCAGCGCCACGCCCGCCGCCTATGAACTGGAACGCGCCGGGCAGATCGTCGAGCAGATCATCCGTCCCACCGGCCTGCTCGATCCCACCATCGACGTGCGCCCCGCCACCGGGCAGGTGGATGACCTGTACGGCGAGATCATCAAGGTCACGCAGGCGGGCTTCCGCGTGCTGGTCACCACGCTGGCCAAGAAGATGGCCGAAAGCCTGACCGCCTACCTGACGGAGATGAAGGTGAAGGTGCGCTACCTGCACTCCGATGTGCAGACCATGGAGCGGCAGGAGATCATCCGCGATCTGCGCTTGGGCGTGTTCGACGTGCTGGTGGGCATCAACCTGCTGCGCGAGGGGCTTGACCTGCCGGAGGTCGCGCTCGTCGCCATCCTCGATGCGGACAAGGAAGGCTTCCTGCGCAGCGAGGTCAGCATGATCCAGACCGTAGGCCGCGCCGCGCGCAACGCCGAGGGCCGCGTCATCATGTACGCCGACCGCATGACCGACAGCATCAACAAGACGATCTTTGAAACGCAGCGCAGGCGGCAGCTTCAGCAGGCGTTCAACGAGGCGCACGGCATCGTGCCGCATACCGTCATGAAATCCGTGCGCGATCTGCTGCAAATCGGCGGTGCGCCGGAGAGCGCAAGCAAGCACCGCGCCGCCGCGCCCAAGCGCGAAATGAACGAGGACGAGCTGCACCTGCTCATCTGCTCCACGGAGGAAAAGATGCTGCAAGCCGCCGCCAATCTCGACTTTGAGCTGGCTGCCAAGCTGCGCGACAAGCTCTTCGAGCTTCAGGGCAAATCGCCCGAAGAGATGGAAGTTGTCGCCGTCCCCCAGCGCAAACGCAGGCAGCGCAAGCCCGGCAAAACCCTCAAAGCGTAAGACCATCATCAAGGAGTCACCATGCAGGATAATATTGTCATCCGCGGTGCGCGCCAGAACAACCTCAAGAACATCGACCTGACGCTCCCGCGCAACAAGCTCATCGTCTTTACCGGCCTGTCCGGCTGCGGCAAGTCCTCTCTGGCGTTTGACACGCTGTACGCTGAGGGACAGCGCCGCTATGTGGAATCGCTCTCCTCCTATGCCCGCCAGTTTTTGGGGCAGATGGAGAAGCCGGACTGCGATTCCATCGACGGCCTTTCCCCCGCGATCTCCATCGACCAGAAAACCACCAGCAAAAATCCCCGCTCCACCGTCGGCACGGTGACGGAGATTCACGACTATCTGCGCCTGCTGTACGCCCGCGTGGGCGTGGCGCATTGCCCCAAGTGCGGACGGGAAATCAGCCGTCAGAGCGTGGATCAGATGGTCGATCAGATGCTGGCGCTGCCTGAGCGCACGCGCGTGCAGCTCCTCGCCCCGGTCATCCGCGGGAAGAAGGGCGAACATATCAAGACCCTGAATGCCATCGCCAAGCAGGGCTTCGTGCGCGCGCGCATCGACGGGGAAATCTACGATCTAGCCGAAGCGCCCGAACTCGCCAAGCAGAAGAAGCACACCATTGAGGTCGTCGTCGATCGCCTGATTCTGCGCGAGGACATCCGCACCCGCCTGACCGATTCGCTGGAGACCGCTCTGGCGCTCTCCGGCGGCATCGCCATCGCGGATATCGGCCCGGGCGAGCGCGAAATGCTCTTCTCCGCCAATCTCGCCTGCCCGGACTGCGGCATTTCCATGGAAGAGCTGGCGCCACGCTCCTTCTCCTTCAACAGCCCGTTCGGCGCGTGTCCCACCTGTTCGGGTCTGGGCGTGCTGCAAAAGATTGATCCCGACCTCGTGATACCCGACTGGGGCAAATCCATTAACGAAAACCCCTTCAACGTCATGGGCTGGACCAGCAGCGAACCGGGCACGCAGGCGCATATGTTCTTCAGCGCACTGAGCGAAAAATATGGCTTCTCGCTGGATACGCCGCTGCGCGATCTGCGCAAGGAAGTGCTGGACATCATCCTCTACGGCACAAAGGGCGAGCCGCTCAAAATCCAGTACACCCGCCCGAACGGCGACAGCCACACGTTCACCGCGCCGTTTGAGGGCGTGATCGCCACGACCGAGCGCCGCGCCGCCGAGACGACCAGCGAATCCACCAAGGCGTATTACGACGGCCTGATGGCGCAGATTCCCTGCCCGGACTGCGGCGGCAAGCGCCTGCGCCCGGAGATTCTCGCCGTCACCGTCGGCGGCAAATCCATCGCCGCCGCGTCCGATCTTTCGGTCATCGAGGCGCAGAAGTTCTTCTCCGCCCTCTCCTTTGGCGAGCAGCAGGCGATGATCGCCGCGCCCATCCTCAAGGAGATCAACGCGCGTCTGCGCTTTCTGACCGACGTGGGGCTGGGCTATCTGACGCTCTCCCGCGCGGCGGGCACGCTCTCCGGCGGCGAAGCGCAGCGCATCCGGCTGGCGACGCAGATCGGCTCCTCGCTCGTGGGCGTACTGTACATCCTCGATGAGCCGAGCATCGGCCTGCACCAGCGCGACAACGATAAGCTCATCGGCACGCTCAAGCACCTGCGGGACATCGGCAATACGCTGATCGTCGTAGAGCACGACGAGGACACCATGCGCGCCGCCGACCAGATCGTGGATATCGGCCCCGGCGCAGGCGAGCACGGCGGCCGGCTGATTGCGCAGGGCACTGCACAGGAGATCATGGCCTGCCCGGAGTCCATCACCGGCGCATACCTCTCCGGCAGGCGCAGCATCCCGATTCCCGTCCAGCGCAAGCAGCCCACCGGCTACCTGACCGTTCTGGGCGCACGCGAGCACAACCTCAAGAACCTCACCGTGCGCATCCCGCTGGGCGTGATGGCGGTGGTCACGGGCGTGTCGGGCAGCGGCAAATCCTCGCTGGTAAACGGGATCGTCTACAAGACGCTTCAGCGCGACCTCAACCGTGCGCACACGCGTCCCGGCGAATGTGACGGCGTGACCGGGCTTGAGGCGCTGGACAAGGTCATCGCCATCGACCAGAGCCCCATCGGCCGCACGCCGCGCAGCAACCCCGCGACATACACCGGCCTGTTCGATATGATCCGCAAGGTCTTTGCCGCCACGCCGGAGGCCAAGGCGCGCGGGTACAAGGAGAACCGCTTCTCCTTCAACGTCCGCGGCGGCCGGTGCGAAAGCTGCTCCGGCGACGGCATTCTGCGCATTGAGATGCACTTCCTTGCCGATATCTATGTCCCCTGCGAGGTCTGCAAGGGCAAGCGCTACAATCGTGAGACGCTGGAAGTCACCTACAAGGGCAAATCCATCGCGGACGTGCTGGAGATGACCGTGGAGGAGGCGCTCTCGTTCTTCAGCGCCTATCCGCGTATTACCCGCAAGCTTCAAACCCTCAGCGACGTGGGACTGGGCTACATCCGCCTCGGACAGCCCTCCACCACGCTCTCCGGCGGCGAAGCCCAGCGCGTCAAGCTCGCCACGGAGCTGAGCCGCACCAGCACCGGCAAGACCTTCTATGTGCTGGACGAGCCGACGACCGGCCTGCACACCGCCGACTGTGAGCGGCTGGTGGGCGTGCTGCGCCGTCTGGCGGAGGGCGGCAACTCCGTGCTGATCATCGAGCACAATCTCGACGTCATCAAGGCGTGCGATTACGTCATTGACTTGGGCCCGGAGGGCGGCGACGGCGGCGGCGAGCTGGTGTGCGAGGGCACGCCAGAGGAGGTAGCCGCCTGCGAGGCGAGCTACACAGGCCGCTATCTGCGCCCCGTGCTGGAAAAGAGCCGTCGGGTGGAATATGCTGATTGAGCCGACGTATCCATGTTCGCACTCAATCCATGCAGAATTCCGCTGAAGAATTTCGGTTGCGAAAAAATGCAGGTTTGTCGGGCATCTTGGATACGATAGAAAAGAGAACTTCTCGGAAAGCTCCCCTTCCAAGGATGCATTCTCCTGTTTTGACGCAACTCCTGCATTATGCCGAGGTGTATAAGAAAGCAGTTTGTGCCTGATATGTCGTTCAGCAGCCGCAGCTTCAAAAGTTATCGTTGAGGCTTGCGTGGCCAACGCCATACTTCCCAGCGCACTTCATCAGGGGATTTCCGATACTTTGTAGCCTGCGTACTCCTGTTGTTTATGAAAAGGATATGGCTCCTTTCGTTTGCGTTCGGCATGGCAGCTGAACTGCAATCGAAGGAGCCATGTCCTTTTGTTTTATTCTCTAGGATTCAAGATGGTTTGTATCTCTGCAACACATACTGCTTGATCGTACCATAGTGTATTGACTAGCATATCTGCTCTCTTTCGAAAATACCGTATCTTCTCTTACTCTTCCATATATAGCCAGTCGACGATATTTGGGTGCAAACACAATATGGTATTTGCAATTCCACTTGGTGTGTGATAAACTTTGATTGTCATTTTTCATAAATGATGAGCCTCCTTTGTTTTCTTTTTGCGGTTGCCGAACCACTTTAAGTTTAACAAAGGAGGCTCCTTGTATGTAGCGGCGCAAATTCCCTGTCACGCCGCGCGCGCTCAGTGTCACGGCGTTCATTCACCCAAAAATGCAAAAACCCGGCCTGTTTATGCAGACCGGGTTTTCGTCGTTCATGCAGTTTTTTGTGCCGTCTGAAGCGTTAGAAGGGCTCTCTCAGCTCGCCGTTTTCCTCCGCCTCAGTTTCCACCGTTTGAGCGGTCTTTAATTCAATGCCTTCCTCGCTCAGCAGGCGGGCAGCTTCTACCAACTCATCGTTCTTCCGTGCTTCCGGCAGCGCAATCGCGCGCTCATACATACCCATCGCGGCAAAGGCTACAAGCACTGCGTTGAGCATAGCCAGCGCAATGACCTCCGGCGTGAATGCATTTCCGGTGAACAGCTGCGCCAGCAGCAGCACAGCCAGTGATACAACATATACCAGCACTCTCGTCGGAGCGTGACCGATCCGATCAATCGGCAGCTTGAGGAACTGAACGATGAACACGACGGCAGCCACAGCGCCGGAATAGGTCGCAAGATAGCTCCAATCAAAGAAGGCATTGACACCCGGCTGAGCCGTCTCGGCACAGACCGGAATAGCGATAACCAGCATGGTCATCAAGGTGCAAACGAACAGGTTAAATTTCTTCATGATGTACCTCCTGAATCTCCCTCAGAGGCGTTTTCAGGCGCTCTGAGGCGGTCTTTGCAATTTCCGGGGAAAGTTCTACGCCAATCGCATCATATCCCTCAAGCCTTGCAGCCTCCAGAGTCGAGCCGGAGCCTGCAAACGGGTCGAGAATCCTGCCGCCCGGCACACAGATCTGGCAGATGCTGCGCATCAATTCGAGCGGCTTTTGCGTCTGATGCAGGCGCTTTACGCCCTGCACATTGCCCGCCCGAAACACGCCCGGCAGCACCGGCACGGGGCGGTCGATGGGCAGCTTGCCATTGCTTGCCCAAATCGCAAACTCAGCCTGCTGACGAAATCGCCCTTTTTGTGGTCGGCTGCTCATCTTATCCCATACGATCGTTCCGCGCCATATCCAGCCTGCCCATTGGATAGCATCGGCCAGCAAAGGCATCTGCCGCCAGTCGCAAAACGCGACCAGCACCGCGCCATTGTGACAATGAACGCGCGCAGATGAAAACGTGTCAGCCATCATGTGCATCCAGCTCCGGGCGTCCATCTGGTCGCCAGCGAAGTCAGGAAACGGACAGCTGCGCTTGGTGCCTGTATACTTTTCAGCAGTTGATGTAGCGCGCTCGGCAAGCGTCGCTCCGCCGCTTGCATACGGCGGATCAGTGATTACAGCGTCAAACTTGGGGCCGATATAGTGGGTCAGAAAGTCCCGGCAGTTGCCTTGGTAAAGTTCCAGCATGGAAGTGCTCCTTTCGATTGACCGGTAAAGTTTTTTTCATGGAGATTATGCACTGCTGTACATTCCTTTACAGATCGGTGCCTTCCCCTTCCTTGTGCGGTCTATTGGGGTCTGATATAATAGGAAAGCACACAATCCATTTAAGCAGGCGCGGAGCTGACGCCGCACTTCCATCTGCGTCAGCACCATGATCGGCGGCGTATTTTCTGGCCGGAAAACACGCCGTCGCAAGATTCCTTTCCTGCTCAAACATCCTTGTGCAGCGGGCTGCATCAGCATCCCGCTTTTTCTATTGCAATCTTTTTCATCATGTGTTAGTATAATAATGGATTATTGTACTTATTTTCAAATCCTCCTCTTTCCTTAATCAATGCTGCCGATCAGTACTCGGAAATCACCGACTGGCTCAAAGCGGTTGCCATCGCTGTCAATGATCGTCACCTTCTGCGGCTCCAGCACTTCCACTTCGACTTCCTCATGAATCTCCTCTTCCGTCTTAGGAACAGGCGTCAAATAGTCTCCGCTGACATATCCAACCAGTTCGTTATAGCGGATCAACGGCCAACCATCGCCGTCATCAATCAGCACCTCGACCATCCGGCCCTTGGGTACGTCGCCTAAAACCGTGCCAGCCTTTGCCCATGCCCTCACATTCAACGGACTTTTATTCGTTGTCACAAGGGCCTGATACTGCGCTTCCATGGCTTTCATGCGATCAATCCCTCCATCCTCATTCGTCTCCTCAAATTCTCCGTAGTCTACATCCTGCAGTTCCGCGACCCATTGCCACTTATCAATTGATGCGGTTTGGAGGATCCCGGAATGTCCATCATATTCCGTGCATTCTACAATCAACATCGGATCAGTGCTGACGATCACACCAACATGATAGTAGTCCAGCAGCGACCCTGTATAGAACGTACCGCCCGGCCGATAGCGCTCATTGAGTCTACTCGTGTCACTGCGTGATTTGAACACGATTTCTCCGGGCCAGACCGGGGCGCTGGCTTTGCGCATAGCATCCACCTGATAACGCGCAAAGTAGTTGGTGCTGTGCAGCGCATACTTTTCATGGCCCAGCTCGTACATTGCGCCCATGATCAAGCCAATACAGTCGCAGACGCCATTCTTTCCCCTGCCGCCTGTTTTGTATTGAAGATCACGCGCAGCAATAGCCTTTACCTGTTCCACAAAAGCAGCAGCCTTAATCTTGTCCGTCATTCCAATTTCCTCCGATTATCACGCCGTCCGTTTCCATATATACACAGTCAGATACGGCGGCATATTGTTATGTGGCTGGTTTGCACCATTCGTGCCTGTATTGCCGACATATGCCCGATCAGCACTTGGGTTATAACTGGTGTTAAGATGCGCAGAATACTGATCTACAGATCCACCAGCGCCGCCGATGCTAAGCGTCTCTGCATGGTCGTGACGAGGCATCTCATCGGTCGTTAGCGTATGCGTTTCCTCGCCGCCCGTGGCTCCTGCGGCATAACGGTCTCCGGATGCCAGCAGAAACACGTCCTTGATCTGCTCCCACCGACCTCCGAATAACGTCTCCGGACTTGTTGCGTTTACGCTGATGTATACGCAGCCTACCGGATAGATGTCCAGCAGCGTCATAGCCTTGGCAGGCGCATGGATTCTTCCTTTCATGCGACCACCGCCTTTCCGGCGGCTTGATTTATGCCGTTCTGCGCCAGCGGCTTACGGCAAGCGACGGCTGCATATTGTTGTGCGATAGGCTTCCGCCAGTTTCCTGTGTATTGGGCATTGCTTGATCTGCCGCCATCTGATTCCTTGTGTTTGCGCCATCTACACCCCACTGTTCTTTCGTGTACAAGACGGCCGATCCCCATCCTGAAGTCGAAATAATATCCCCGAAGCTTTTTGCCGCCGAGCCCCAGGCCATCAGGTAACGTTCCGGTGGGAACGCGTGTAAATGTCGTGGCAGCTCCGCCTCTGTCAGCGCGTGCTGCGCTTCTCCGCCCATCCATCCTGTCGGATGGTTCACATCCGACGCGATCAGCGTCCGGCCATCTGCCATGCGCGTCCATACTGTGCCGCAGCCGATAGCCACATTCGGATCGGCCTCCACCGCGAAGTCCACGATGATTCCCACCGGATACACACGGTCGATGATCGTTTTCGCAACAGCTTCGATGCTGCCTTTCATGCCTCCACCGCCTTTCCGGCGGCGTTGCCATCAGAGCACGGATGGCAGCGGAGGGCTGTACCCCCCCCCAATTTTTTAATCATGCCGCTGCGCCTCCTTTTCCGAGTTCCTTGAATAGTGCCGGAACTTTTTCAGGCGACCAATCCGCCTGCGTCGTATGCGCCTGAATGACGCGATACAGCTTGCCACCGTAGGAAACGATGTCGCCTACCGTCACAGACCTATCGGCTGTCCACGCATCGAACAAGTCAGCGCACGCGCCGATCTGATCGACCGTCATGTTATCCGCGCCGCTGGCTACCGTAAACCGCGCCGCCGCGCTGGCGGCTTGCAGCAGCGTGTCCTGCTGCGCTATCGTCTGTTTTTGCTCCGCAAGCTGCTTCGCCTGCTGCGCCATCGTCTCTGCCTGCGCCGCAATCTTCTCTGTCTGCTGTACAATAGCCTGTTTCTGTGCCGCAATCTGTTCTTCCAGCTTGTCTGCGATGGACTGCGCAAGCGGCTCCACTTGCATATCGACCTGTACCATGCGCATCGCGCCGGGCAGGACAGTCAGCCGCACAACAGCATGGTTTTGATACAGCGACGCCGTCGTGCCGTCCTCCGCCAGCACGCGGATCTCCGGCGCGGCTGCCGCATCGTACATCGACGCCAGCGCATCCAGCGTCATGTCGCTTGCATAGGCCAGCGTCAGCAAATCACCGGTCTGCATAATCGTTGCGTCCAATTCGTTTCCTGCAACCCGAATTCTTGCCATTGCAATTCCCCCTTTTTTTACGCTACGCGTTGCCAGCAGTAGGCGGCCAGATACGGCGGCATATTGTTGTGCGCCTGCCCACCGCCAAATGACAAACTAACACATCGGTATGCTGCTTCGTTGTTTGGCCATTCAATAGACGTTTCTGTCGATGGCCGTCCATACTGCATCACGTTCTCCAACGACATCACACCATTTGCCGATCGAAATGCACCATAACCGCCCCCGTTCTCGCCCTCTGTTCCCGCTCCAGCGCAAACGTCACCTGTGATCTTTGGCAGTTGCGATGCGTTTAACGTGTGCGTTTCCGCGCCGCCTGTTTGTCCCACCGCATGACGGTTTCCGGCGGCCAGCAGAAACACATCCTTGATCTGCTCCCACTTCCCGCCGTATTGCCCGGCCGGATTTTCCGGCCTGTTCGTCCAAAAGAATGATCCGACCGGATGCGCCGCCAGAAATGCCATCCGTTCAAACCATGCAATGCTGCCCGTCATGTTGCCACCTCCATCAAAACTACGCGCCCCGACAGCTCTCCGGTCGGCTTTTTCGTCGTCGTCAGCGTGATCGTTCCCGCGCCGGTCTCCCACGCAACATCGGCGGCCAGCATCGTCAGCGTCGTGCCAAGGTCGAACCGGCAATCCGTCTGCGCTGTCAACCCGGGAATGCGCAGCACCGTGTTGTATGGCCCGCTGCCAGACCACGCCGATGCAGCGATCGAAATCTGCGCCGTGCGAACTGCGCCAGCCGGATAGGCTCCCACATCCGCCGCGGTCGGCATCCAGCTTGCAGGCCGTGCTCCCACATTCGCCGCCGTCGGCAGCGGATGCACGTGATCCCCGCGTGCGGCCTGCATAGACGTGCCGGGCGCGGCAGTCTTTCCAAGCGGCACCGGATTGCTGTCCGAAAGCGGCGTTTCAATGTCGCCCAAATCTACTACACCCGCGTCGTCCGGGCCGTGCGTAGTTTCGCCGAGCTTCACGGCAGAAACGGATCCTTTGCCGTCCACGCCGCGCGGGATTCTCAATTTCACAACCGGATTTTCTGCCGTGCCGCTTTGTGTTACGGCAACCTGCGTCCCCGGATCGCCGGTTTCGACGGTAAATGTAATCCGCGGCGTTGCGCCGGTTTCGCCTTGCGGGCCGGTCTGGCCTGTGCTGCCGCGCGGGATGCCAAAGACAATGTGGATCTTGCTACCGTCGTCCGTCACTTGTGCTGTCGGCGCGCTGCCTGACGGCAGCGCCGTCGCCACCGTCGTCATCTTGTCGATCTTGCCTGCGGCTGTGTTGGCCTTGCCCGCCGCCGTGTCGGCTTTACCCGCCGCCGTATTGGCCTTGCCCGCTGCCGTGTCGGCTTTACCAGCTGCCGTATCAGCTTTGCCCGCTGCTGCGTTCGCCGCGACCGCCGCCGTGTTGGCATTCTGCGTCGCAGTCTTGGCCTCCCGCGTTGCATCACGCATCGCCTGAATCTGCGCCAGCAATTCCGCGACAGAAGGCACAACATTGTCCGGATCGCGCAGCACATCCGTCATGTCCGCGCCGACGTACAGGACAAACGCATACAGCGGCAGCATTCCGCCCTGATCGTCCGATAGATGCAGCACGCCCCTGACCTCGCCAGCTTGACCGTAGCAACTGTTTGGCAGTGTGACGGTTACGCAGTTCCCCTGCACCACATCCGCCTTGACGTCGGAAAGGCTGGTTTGATCCGGAAAGATCAGGCTTATTGCCGCCTTAAATCCAGTCAGATCGGCATTCAGCTGATTTTCGAGCACACAGATGCGGATCTCATGCGCAAATCGGCTGGATACAGTGGCCAGCGCCTTTAGTCGTTCGGTCTGCATCGCATCTGCCGCTATGTCAACCGTTCGGCTGATTCGCCATTTCAGCATCGTCTCTTCGCCTCCTCATTCAATACTGCCTGCCCGTCAGGCTGGAAATGAACACCTGCGCGTTCCAGCTCGCTCGGATGCGGCAAAGTCCGCTCTCATTCCCTTCCTTTGCTCTTGGCGTAATGGAAATCGTATGATACACGCCGCGCCGAATCTTGCCTCGCTCGTCCGTGGACAAATACGGCGCGATATCACCCTCGCCGTTTTCAAACGCCGATTCCGGCATCTCCCGGCCATCCACACGCACCACCGCACCGTCCGCCCGCGGGCCTTTGTAGATGCCATATACGATGCCATGATCGTGGTCAGGCAGATTCAGCATATGGACGTGGTCAGGCACATGTACGTCATGCGCATGGGCTGGGATGGCAATCTGTACGCCCGGGATCGTGATCGCGCCGGTCACATGGTGCCAGTGGTTGAATCGATGCGTATGATCGCCAGATGCATCGGTTCCAGCGCCTGAATACGACGTGTTGCCGCTTCCATTGGACACGGTCACGGACGGACTCGGCCCACTCGTCGAACTGGCATGCTTGTGTCCGTTCAGGTTGTGGGCATGGCTGTCAACGCTGTGCCTGTGGCTCTTCCCGCTGTGCTCGTGGCTTCCAGCCGCTTCAGTATAGGTCGCAGCGGTCCCCTCTCCGCCCTGCGGCCCGCCCGTCGCGCCCACGGAAACCGATCTTTCGGGAATGGTCTGGCTGTATGTGCCGCCGCTGGTGCTGGTCTGCGTGCTGCCACCACCAGCCT
Organism: Christensenellales bacterium; assembly: GCA_036297385.1. Classification (GTDB taxonomy): domain Bacteria; phylum Bacillota; class Clostridia; order Christensenellales; family Aristaeellaceae; genus Ventricola. Next base: position 23,208 of record JAXJLD010000086.1, read on the forward strand.
GCGTGCTGGATACCGCGCCGCCGCCACCAGCTGCGCCCTTGCTGTCCGCGCGGTAGTTGGACAGTGTCACCTTCAGCATGACCGCATTGACGTGGATCATCGTCTTGGGAATGAAAATGTCGCCTTCGGCGGGCGTGTCCTTGTCACAATTCTGTTCAAAGCTGTCCGCATAGATAAATGTCGATCCTTGCCCATACGTCTGATTGATCTTGCTCTTGCGCTCAAGCTCTGCAATCATCGTCGCAACGCTGGCAGGCTGGGAAGATAGCGTCAGCTTCACCTTGCCGGGGCTTGCAATCGGCTCGGAATAGCAAATCTCCGTTACCCGCGTGCGGATGACCAGCCCATACGCTGTGTAGATCATGCGTACCATACGCCCAGCGTAGAACCTGTCCATCGGCTCCCTTGTTAGCTTAAAGAGATCCACAGCCCGCACCTCATAGCTCACCCTCGGTGTCTGGCAGGCAGACAGTACCACCTCCGCCTTGGCCTTGAGCGTCTCCGCATCCGTGATCGTCGTATCGATGTACGGCTTGCACACGGTTCCCCACAAGTCGCGCACGGCCTGCGGAGCCTCGATGTACTCTCGGCCACCATTGACATCGCGGATCGTCAGCTGATTGACACCCTCGCCGTACCCTCGCGGATACAGCCGTGTAGCAAACTCATCGTCCTGCACCGTTTCCGTGATCTCCTCCATATTCCGGCTGTATCGCAGCTCGCTGGCGTCCTCATCCGTCATGCGAAGCACGGAGATTTTCCACGGCCTGCTGCTTGTGTCCGTCACGATGATCGGATCTTCAAGTGGCTCCAATAGCATCATCAATGCCGTGTATGGCGCTTCATCGCAGATGCCGTACTCAAAATGCGTGTCGTATTCGCATTGATCCAGCACCCAGAGCGCCTCCCCATCCTGGAAGGACAGTACCGTCTCGATGGCTCCGCGCAGGTTCTGGGTCGTGCCGCCAAACTGATGATAGCCGGGGATCAGGCCGTCTTTCAGTGTGCAGAGTGCCTGATCGCAGGTTAGCTTCACCATGCCATCCGCTGCATACCGTTTCTTGGGGATCGCATTGACCCGGAAGATGTCGATGCGATCCCCGCTGCTGTCAAACAGCTCTACGAAGTTCCGGTAGCCAAAGGAGCCGATTTCACCGGACGGCACCGTGACCGTCACCGTCGAAAGCGGCATTTGCCTGATCTTCAGGTCGGATATTTCCGCTGTCCGCAGATCTCCGATATACCTGAGACCAGCGTCATAGATGCGCGGGTACTTCACATCCAGCGCCCCCTCGCCTCAAGGATGACGCTGCACGCCGTCTGCGTCTTGACCGTCACCGAGTTTCTCCCCGGACAAAGCAGCAGATCATCATCGCTACTCACCTGCCGCATGGGCATCGCCGAACGCCTGCTTCCGTCCACGCCCTCAATGGCAAGCCGCAGCAGGTCGTCCTCTGTGTAGCTGCCATGCAGCGTCTCGCCCGCATCAAGCCCAAGACCGGCAAATACAAACGCCGTATCCGGCGCTTCGATCTGCATGGTGTTCATCACGCTGGATGTTTCATTCGTGACATGAAACGCGAGCAGCGTCTGCGCGTTTCCACCTACGCTGATCGTAGCTTTTTTCGCTGTATTCGCCGCCGTATCAAACATCTCCCGGCTCTCCCGGATCGCCCGCGCGAACGGCTGACAGGTGAAGGAAATCGCCGCTTGTCCGTTCATCCAGTCGTTGTCCGTAAGCAGCGCCTCTGAATCCACCTCCGCAACGTAGTAGCGATCCGGTACTGCATCAAGAATGAGCCGTCCCCGTCTGTCTCTGCCACACAGCCACGCCGCAATGTCCGTCATGCGCCGCAGCATCTCTTCCGTACTGATCGGCTCTGTCTCCTTGCCCAGCAGATACAGCACGCCCTTATAATGCGTTGGCTTGTACGTCCTGCCCGGCCAGCGCAGCGTTCCGTTTCGTCCAGAGACAGCCTTCGTGGGGATCATCTGCGCCGGAATAAAGGGATACTGCGATGGGATGAAGGCCACGCCCATCTCCTCGCAGTGCCGCCCATCGAACGCAAAAAGCGGGCTTTCGTCTAGTGTATACAGGGTTATCGCCTCCTCCGTTCCTCATCGATGCGTTGGTAAATCTCGTCAATGATGTCCTGCTTGTCCTGTTCGCTGCGCACCGTCCAGTCTCCGGTCACGTTGATGTTCACCGTCGTCGGCCCTCCGCCCGCAAATGGCTTGGGATTCCACGGCGCGTCCGGCATACCCAGCCGATCACCGGATAGCGTCCCATCCATCATGGACACCATGCCGTCGCGCATCTCCTCGATCGGGCCGAGCGCACCCTGCATATGCCGCATCACGCCCATACCTACGCCGCCCGGAATCCATGCGCCGACCTCGTCGGCAAATACGCCGGACGGGCTGTTGATCTTGAGCGACGAGCGCGCCGCCGCCACGGCAGAACGGGCAACGGAGCGGATCGCGCTATTCAGCGCACTGGAACCGCTGCGCACGCCTGCTGCCATGCCCAGCACCATATTCATGCCGATGCCGTTGCCTGTGCTGAAGCTCAGTTCCCTCGAGGCCGCATAGGATGCAGCCGACGCTACCGTCGTGGCGTTGGCGCTGAGCGTCGGCGAGCCCGTCGTAAAGCCGGAGGATATCCCGGCCATGAACACCGTGCCGGTCGTCGTACCGTTTGACGCGGAAAGCACCGTATCCACGGCCATCGCCGCCGAATCAGCTGCCGTCTGCGCGTCCGTCGAAAGCGTCTCCTGCGCGTCGGTGATGCCTGTGGACAGCCCGTCCATCCATGTCGTCGTCACCGTGCTGCCCGCCTCGCTGGACAGCGTGCCCGCCGCCGCACCAAGCGCCGCCGAAGCCGCCGTGTTGGCTGCCGTCGTCACAGCTGCGCTGCCCTCTGTGATGCCGCTTTCCAGCCCATCCGTCAGGCTCTTGCCGCTGCTCTTGGCGTCGCCCTTCGCGTCCTCTTCGTCGTCTCCGCCAAACCAGCCCGTGATTGTATCCCAAATGCTGCCGCCCAGCCGCGCCAGACCGTCTATCGCGCCGCTGATGCCGCTGGAAATCGTGCTGCCGACGCTGCTCCAGTCAATGCCGGAGATCGCCGTTTTCGCAGCCTGAAACCCTGATGACAGCCAGTTTCCCGCCGTATCGAGCACGGTTTCCACGCCGCCTTTGATGGCTGTGCCGACCTCGCCCCACGGCATACCGCCGATGAAGGTTTTCGCCGCATCAAATCCAGTGGACAGCCAGCTCCCCGCCGTATCCAGCACGGTTTCCACGCCGCTCTTGATGGCTGTGCCGACCTCGCCCCACGGCATACCCTCCGCCGCCGTCTTGCCGAAGCCAAATAGATTGGACAGGAACGCGCCCGCGCTGTCCAGAACGCTGCCGATCCCGGAAAGAATCGAAGCGCCGACCTCGCCCCATTGGATATTACCAACCGCCGTCTTACCCGCTTCAAATGCACTTTTCAGCCACGCACCCGCCGCATCCAGCTTTTCCACCGCGCCATCGTGAATGGATGCGCCGAGCGCCGCCCAATCCGTATTCTGCACAGCGGTTCTTGCAGCCTCAAAGTGCGTGCTCAGCCAGTTCCCCGCCGCGTCAAATGCGCCGGTCACCCCAGTCTGAATAGACGTGCCAATGGCCGCCCAGTCCACATTCTGCGCGGCGGTGACGACATGATCCCATACGCCGGAAAGACCGTCTTCATTGAATGCGTCCACCAGACCCGTGACAGCCTGAACGCCCGTGCGCATGGCTGGCTCAAACCGATCGTAGACCGACTGCGCCGCAGTCTCCAGCGCACCGCCGAGTGCCTCCACATCGCCGCCGAGATTGTCCGTCATGGTTTGGGCCATCTCTGCCGCCGCACCGTCGCAGTTCTCGTAAGCCGCCGCAAGTGCGCTCAGCTTCTCCGGTCCTGCCTCCATCAGCACCATCATGCCCGACAGCGCTTCCTGACCAAAGAGCGTCACCAGAGCGTTCTGTCGCTGCTCGTTCGTCAGCCCCGCCATCTTCGTGTCCAGCATGCCCACAATGCTCTCCAGCGACTTCATGTTGCCGCCCGCATCGTAGAAGTCCAAACCCAGACTCTGCATGACCTCGGACATATCCTCTGTCGGCTTGGCCAGTCTGGAAAGCGCGCCGCGCAGCGTCGTGCCTGCCTGACTACCCACAATGCCCGCATCGGACATGATGCCGATGGCTGCCGTCACTTCTTCAAGTCCCAGCCCCATCGCATGCGCGATTGGCGCAACGTATTTCATCGCCTCGCCTGTATCGGCAACGGATGCATTGGTTTTCGCCGCATTGGCCGCCAATACGTCTGCCACATGTCCAGCACGATCCGCTTCAAGGCCAAAGCCGCGCAGCGTGCTGGCAGAAATCGCCGCGCTGGCTGCAAGACTTTCTCCGCTGGAAGCGGCTAGGTCGAGCATACCGGGCATGGCCGCAATGATCTCGCGCGTATCAAAGCCTGCGCTGGCAAGGTTCTCCATGCCCTCTGCCGCTTCCATGCCCGAAAACACCGTGCTTGCGCCCAAATCCATCGCCGTCTGGCGAAGCTGCTCAAACTCTTCTTGCGTTGCACCGGAGATCGCCTGCACACGGCTCATCTGGCTGTCAAAATCCATGCCCGTCCGCACGACATTCTGCCCGATCTCCACCAGCTTCTCGCCAATTTTGAGTCCAGCCATCGTCGCGCCGATCTTGCCGATCGCCGTATCCAGCACGCCAATCTGTCCGACTGTTCCGCTTCCTGTAAAGTTCAAAAGGCTGGAGGCGGCGTGGCTCATGCCGCCGTCAAACCCGCTGGTGTCCAGATCAAACGATGCGTAAATCGTTCCCGCATCCACCGCCATCGCGCCGCCTCCTTTCTTTCTGTTCAACAATCTCAGCAATCAAAAAAGGGCCGCACAGCCTATCCAGCCATGCAGTGCCCTCTGCTTATCGCTCTACCTTGACACCTAACGCGCGCAGCATCTCACACGCTGCCGCATTGGTCGTCGCCTTTTGCTTCTGCTTCTCCAGCCGCTTAGGCCGGTCAAAGTCCGGTTCCTTTTTGTCCTCGCGCGCCTTGTTCACCATGAACAGGCACGCTTCGTCAAGGCACCACGCCGCATATGGGTCGTCAATCCCCAGCAGTGCGCTCGGCCTCACCTTGTTCAGTGTCGCCATTTGTATCAGCGTCACGATTTTCGGTGACAGTACGAAACTGCTCCAGCGCCTTCGCGCCGCGAAGAGCGTAGGTATAGATCTGTTCGACCTGCTGCTCCGTTAGCTCAAGACCTGCCTCCTCAAGCACGGCTTCCTTCGGTTCCACCAGCGCCTCGCTCACCACCAGACGCTGAACCTTAATCAACTCATCAAACGAAGCACTGGCGCGACTCCTCGGGCCTTCGTACAGGCGCTGCGCGGCAGCCATCAGCGGGTTGATAATCTTACCCGCGCGGATCATGCCGGACAGGCTTGCCCTGCGCAGCCTCGCCACAAAAGGCGTTCCTTCCGTCCAGCCGGAAAGCTCCACCAACTCGCCCTTTCCGATCTCGGAAAGCGCGGCAATCGGCGTAACTTTCAGTTCCTGATTGTTGCTCTGATTCTTGTTGCCCATATACGTTCCTCCTTGTTAGATCATGCCTTGATCATATCACACTCTGCTTTCCCGCTCCAAAGACGCAGGTCTTAGGTCGCAGTTTCCCCTCGCGTTCCATCACGTGGGCAGCTCCGTCAGATAGCTGATCGACAACGGTGCTTCGCCAATCTTCGGCCTGCTCTTCATCTTGTATTCCGGCGCGCAGAAGTCCCCATCCTTGATCTCGATCGAGGCCGGCGTACCCTTGCAATGCTGGCAGCTCAGCTTCAGATAACCCTTCGTCTCGCCGTCGCCATCCTTTTCCTCGGTGTAGATGTTCAGCGTAAACGGCGTGCGGCTCAGCGCCTCGCCAACCTTCGGCCCGGTGTAGCTCTTGAACGTACTGCCTTCCGGATCTGCGGCGGATACGCCGCCGTCGATGATCGCATAGACCTGCGGGATCATCGTCAAGTCCTTCAGCGTCACGTTGTAACCCTTGATCAGATCCTCCGTTTTCAGCTGTGCCAGCAGACGGTTTCCTTTGCGCAGCTCCTTCTCCTCGCCTTCCGAGACAAACGCTTCAATCTTCGCTTCGTTCGCCGTGGATACCTGATAGGTTTTTGCCGTAAGCTCCTCGGTGACAATCTCCACGCGCGCCACATTCGCAATCGGGATCTCCTGTACCTTTTCATTCGCCATAATCTCATCCTCCATCACATTGCGCACATTACCCGGTATTCAATGCTTTGGCTGCGCGCATCATAGTCCTGTTCAATCATTTCCGGGCCTTCGTTTCCGGTGGGCATCAGCTGATAGCGCAGCGCCTTCATGGCGGCCTTTGCCTTCGCCACCAGCTCCGCCAGATTGCCATCCGCGCGCGGAACATAGCAGTACACCGTCACAATCCTGTACCCGATCGACGTACCGCCGCTCATGCCCTGCGCATAGGCCCCGCCGCCGCGCACGACCACGTATGGCGCTTTGCACGATCCGATCTTCACGCCCGGATGATAGCAATTCAGCCCCTGCTTCTTCATGTGTTCCATCACACGCTCGCAGGCATCCATGCGCACCACCTTCCTTTTCGGCCTCTCCCTCTCAAAGGAGCGGCTACACTCTGCCATTGCAAGCAATGGCTTCGCTTATCAGCCGTTGGCTGACCTGTGCAATGGCCGTCGTTAGTCGTCCTATCGGACGACCTTCCTGTAGGCGTCCATGATCTTCTGTTTATTGGCCTGTACCGTCGGCCAGATCACCGCATTCTGTCCTGCATGGGTCAATTCCAGATGCGGGCTGTACTCCATGTTGCCGGTGACGCCGCAGCGCAGCTTCTTCCCAGCCCAGCCAGAAACGCCACGAATAGTCTGGCGGGCATTGCCCGTCCTGTCCGTCCACGGCGCATTGCGCTTCGCTTCGCCCTCCATGCGGTCCGCAGCGATTTTCGCCACCTGTTCGGCGGCAAACATGCTGCGCTGCTTAATCCCCGCCATCTTCTTCAGGCTGGCTGAAGGATCAAATCTGAATCCCAACGGGTTCAGCTCCTTTCCATCGGCCCGCCCCGGCTTAGCCGTCGCGGGCTTCGCGGCTGAATTGCAAGCAATTCTTATCCGCTCGTCGGCTCGTGGCCGACCTCCTTCAGCACGACATCCGCGAGAATGTCCATCTGCACATTCGCCAGCACCACGCTGTACCAGACGCCATCATAGCAAATCAGGTCGCCCTCCTTGAGCTGCTTTGCGCTGCCTGTGATCGCGCAGCTGATGCGCGGCGCATCCACACGCGCCACAACACCGGGAATGTCCGCAAGTACGTTCGCCGTCTGGCCGCGCTCATAGCGGATCCCGTACACGCAGCCGATCTTGGCAGCGTTTCCGGTCGGCACGCCGTTTGCGTCCTTTTCCTCACGGTATACCGGGCAGCACCTTGCGCCATATTCGCGCAGCGCCCTTTGAAAGACCGCTGCTGCTCTGGCCTTGATGGTATCGCTCATCACGGACAATCATCTCCTTCGGCCCGCCCCGCTTGTCGCGTCGCGGGCTATGCTGTCGGCAATCAGGAAACCTGATTGCACGACGCTAATCGGGCCATGCCCGATCTTGTCAAGTTCCGTCTGCTCTGGCCGCTGGCCGTGTGCCGTTTTTGCGCACGCTGCGCGCTCGGGAAAGCCAGTATGCGCGCTGATCGGGAAGCTCAGTGCCGCCCGAGAGGCGAATACCGCTGTTTTCTGCCTTGCGAATCAGCACGTCGTAGGCCGTGTCCTCAACGTCGCCGCCGTGCAGTTCGAGCAGCTCCTGCAGCTGCTCATCAGTAAACATCCGGGAAGAAGGAAGGGCCACGGCACAATCGCCGCAGCCCTCCGCGCCCGGAATCGTCGGGGAATCTCTTTCATCCGTCAGCAGCTTCAGCCGGGTCAGATCGTCCATGCGATCAACCCGCTTTCACCGACTCGGCCTGTGCCGAGCTGCCCTCGTCACAGGCTACGCCCGGCGAAGCAGTATCCTGTTCGCTCGGGCTAGTCGTCCTGCGGACGACCTCACCGGTCGGCAGCGCGCAATCGTTGGCGGCGCGCTGACAAACGGCCTCAAAAAACGCAGCGACATCAGCAGAAACGCTGCTCGCGTTCTGCGTCACATACGCCTTGTCCAGCACTTCGACGGTCAGATTCATCATCTTCTCGCCATAGCTCACATGCAGCATCACCGTCTGTCTGCCATCCGCATCGCGGATATCGGCGTGCAGCGATCTCTGCTCCTTGATTTCCATCATGATGCTCCTCCTTATCAGCTCAGGCTCGCATCCTCCGCCGCCAGATTGACAAACGTCGCGGCCTTCTTGTTGTCCGGCAGCCACAGGTCATGGAACTTTCGGTAATCCATGTGCCAAGCACGTGCCTTCTGGTAGGTCTCCGGGTCAAACAGGCGCATCTTGTCCGTCTTGGATACGGCAATCGGGCCATTCTTGGCCGTGACGATCCAGTTGATGGCCGCCGCACCTTCAGCAGCCGTATAGCCGCCCTTTCCGCCCGCCGTCACGGTGATACGGCTGTGCATACGTGCCGACGGCACAGGCAGCAGAGCGGTCTCGTCGATCGCCTTCACCTTCGTCTTGATCTCGCCGCGCGCAAAATCCACGACGTTCAGCTTCTTGCTGATCTCCGTGCTGTTGTTCATCATCGTGGCAACCTTCTGGTTGATCAGCACCACAAGCTGCACGTCGCTGCCCACCTCGTCCTGCACCGCGCCGATATCGGTCGTCAGCTGCGTGAACACGCTGGCAGCGGCAGCGCTGTAGGTACGCCTGCGCGCTTTGCCAGCCAGCGCGCACAGCGTGGCCATGCGATACGCATCCACTTCCGGGATGACCTTCGTGCGCTGGAATTCCCCCGCCAGCTTGCTGACCAGATCCAGCACGCCGCTCTCATCCACGTCCATCTCGTCAATGGTAAAGCCTCGACCGCGATCCTGCGTCAGCTTCATGGTCTGATAGGCCAGCGTGACGTCGCCTTCGACAAAGCCGGTCGCGCGGTCGTAGTTTGCCAAGCCATCCATCACAACGGAAGGGATCTTGACCTCATTGCCGCCGCTGTACTTGACGTCCAGCGCGTTGGCCTCCATGAATCCGGTCACTGCGCCCTGAATCATCGCCTGATCCAGCGCCTTCTGAATCAATGCCACCTTTTCAATCGTGTTCGCCATTTTCCTGCTCCTTTCGTTTCCAAGCCGTCATTCTCCAAGGATATTGCGCCTGATCTGCGCAATATCCGGGTCAGCAGCCTCCATCGTCCTGCGGGCAAAGTTGCCCGTACTGCCCGTGCCTGCCCCGCCGCGCAGCTCCGGCACGGCCTCCAGCACCTTGTCAATCGCCTGCTGATAACGCTCCGCCGCGTCTGCCGCGTCAGGGGCGATATCTGCCACGTCCGCCATGCGTATCACATACGGGATGCGCGACTTCGGCACGCCCGCCAGCGCCGCAGCCGCGCGAAGCTGGTACTCGCCCAGCTTCTTCTCCATGGCGGTCATGCGCTCGCGCAGAGCTTCTGGCGTTTCGATCTGTTCGTCGCTTTTCACCTCATCCTGCGCGCGTTCCGTGTCAGAAACCGCTGCTTCGGCAGGCTGTTCCGGTTCTCGACGTTCCTCCCGCCCGTTTCCGCCACTGGCGACGGCGGGATACAGTCCCTCGGCAGCGGGTGCATTCTGCGCCGCTGCTTCCGGTGCAGTCTGCTCCTGCACGCACGCCTGTTCAGGATCTGCTGCTCCGCCATCTCCTGCGCCGCCTCCCGCATCAGGGGCGCAAAACAATACGGGACGAAAAAAGGAAAAGTGCATCATGGTTTTATCCTCCTCAAAAATTTTTTGTATATGAAAAGCGCGCCCTTTCGGGTGCGCTTGAGTATGTAGTTATATCTCTCAGCAGATATCCAAGCTTGACGACCAAATTCCCTTTGCGTGACGTTCATGCTGTTCCTTGAGCTTTTCAGCTACGTCAGCTTCGAAGCGCTTCTTTAATTCTTCTGGCAGCTCCTTGCGATATCGGATATTCCCCTCAGGATCAATATGATAACTACCAACCGGCATATACGGAAACCGAGAAATCAAAGACATCGTTTACAGCTCCTCTCTGAACATCTGCATGATAGCGTCTGCAATCGGATGGTCGGCTTCTCCATAATACCATGTTGCGACCGCCTGCGCAATCATTTCTTCATCCGAATCGCTCGCACGTTCTCCAAGTTCATCTGCAATCCATTCATCCATTTCCTTATCAGAAAACCTTTTTTCAAGTATCGCCCTTGTTTTTTGCGCATTCTCTTTCTTTGCATTTGAAAATGCCGACAGCTTTTCAATCGTCAATCTCTCTTTTGCCCCGATCCGCTTCAGTGCAAGCGTATTATCCAGCGCATGTCCAAGCTCATGCGCCAGAACGAACATCGGATCGCTGGCGTTTTTTGTATGTCCGCTTTTCTTTACACCTTCAAAAAAAGTCGAAAGCGACATTTCATCCTTCCAGATTTCACTGTCCAGAGAAACAAACATGCTTCCGTTCGATGCAAATCCACAGGCATTTTCCATGCCAAATCCAATCACTTGAAGCGCATCCTTGAGTGCTGGGAAATCATTCGCAACGCGCTGATACAAGTCAGCCGCCTTTTTGACCATATTGGGATTCGGCGTGGTCGGCGATGTGACATACAGACCGTCAAAGCTTTCCATGTATTTGTTCTTTACAAATCCATGTTCAAGCCGCCACGCCCCGAAAGCTTCATCAAGCGCTGCATCCTCCCCGCCGTCCACCCACGCACTAAGCCGATCGGCAACGTCATCCAGCTCCGGCACCACCTGATACTGCACGCAAAGGCATTGCGCGTGCGGCATCGGCACGTTCTTGATCGGATAGTTGCCGCGCCCAAGTCCTTCGTCGTGGCTGGCGTATGTGTCGCAGACGTCTTCGCCAAATCGGGCCACCTGCCGTTCGTAGTGGCTGGGCGATAGCTGCCAATGGATCGCCGTGCAGAAAGGGTTCTGCAGCGCCGTCTCCACGTTGGCGGCCCAGTAGGCGTGATTGATCGCCGTTCGTGCCAGACGCTGCGCATTGTAGTCGATCTGCCGATCAAATGGGATACTCGGATAGATCTTCAACCAGCTCACCGGCATCTTTGCCTTTGGATTGACGTATGCCTCAAGGTCTCGGGCAATGTTCAGGGCGCTGCGCTTTTGCGCTATGCCCTGCGCCACAATCTCCTCGATGCTGCCCTGAAGCTGCTCCGTTCGATTCCAGATGCGCCGGGACAGGCTCTTGCCGTCCCGATACATTCTTCCGTCCAGCAGCGCGCGCAGCACATCGTCCGGTGTCCCGGAGAACACTCCGGTGAAGCTCCCATCTACGCCAGCCATGGCCAGCGCATCATTCAGCCACGCCTCCGTGGTTTCCCCCGGAAGCCCTGCCGATTTTTTCATGCCGGATAAAATCGTGCTGCCCAGCTCCTTGCGCATCTGTTCAACCCGTCGCTCAAGCGCTTTCTGATAGTCCTCCTGCCACCTCTTGGTCAGACTCTTGTCCTTCGCCGCCGCAACACGCTGCGCCAGATCCTTCGCCGCTTTGGCATAAATGCCCTGAATCCGTTTGCCCGTGGTGTCGAGGTTTTTCAGGTGCGCAGATCGCGTCTGCGCCATGCGATCGATGTATTCCTGCGCTGTAAACGCCATGCAGCGTCACCTTTCTTTCTGTTTTCTGGCGTGACCCGCGTTATCAGGCGTTTGACGCGCGTTCTCGCGCGTTATAACACTTAGGCCGATAACTTCTCCTATCGCAATTTCATGCGGCTCACAGAGCAAATTTGAGGCGAAACAAAACGCTACATCATCTGCCGTCCTTCTTATTCGTTTTCCTCAATCTCCTCCTGCATCGCCCTGCTCACGCCGTCCTCCAGCATCCGCTCCTCGCGCGCCATCTGCTCAAGCTCTGCATCGCTGCTGCTCTCTGGCTGCCATTTGTCGATGTAGCTCTTGCGGCTACGCACCTGTTGGGCAACTTCCGCCATGTCGTTCTCTCTCTCTGTTTCCTCGTCATCCGGGATCGGATAGCGATGATCAACGGAAACCGTGAATGCTACATCCGGCAGCGCTGCTGCGCCATAGACCTTTGCCATTTTCAAAAGCGCATCCACCATGAAGATCAGCGCCGCATCCCATGCATTCCACTTTTCCTCGCACCGGCAGGTCAGCCCCCAATACAGCGCCTTCATCGTTTTGCCGCTGGTCACAAAGCTCTTGAGCTGGTCTGGGCTGACATTGGGCACGCTCAACGCCTCATACATATCGCCCTTCGTCCGATCCAGCGTGTGCTCAATGCGCGCATCGTAGCTGAACTGCGTCTCCAGAATCTTGGCATCCACCTGTTGCATAGATGCCGGATCGGTCTGCGCATCCACGACTGCGCCCGGCGCAATCTTGATCTCGTCCATCGTTTTCTGCGATGCATCCCGGAACAGGCGCATCGGGAACATGTTGAAGCGCAGCGCATCCATGTCGTCGCTGCGCAGCCTGTTGTAGCTGTCCTGATTGGAAAGCAGCTCGCGCACATCGCTCTCGCCGTTCATGTCGCCTGTCAGGCCGTCGTTGATGATGATATAAACCGGGATGAAATCAAGGCCTGTATCCTCATCCGTGTGCGTTTCGGAAACAACACGTCCGTTTCCATCGTATACGCCCTCCGTCAGGTAGCATCGCCCATCCCGAAGCTCATAGCGTTGCCGCCAGATCCTCTGCTTTTCGCGTTCTTTGCTCTCGTTGGTATGGTAAAAGAAAACCACTTTGCGCAGCCTGTCCACGTCCTCCGGGTCTGCATCATAGACAAACTCCAGCGATGGTCGGAACTGGATGCCCAAAGGCTTCCCCGGCGCGCCGGTCAGTTTAAGCGCTACCCGCTTCCCAATAAAGCAGTCCCGTGCAGCCTTGATCAACTTGTCGCCCCATCGGTTCCGTTTCAGAAAATCAGCAAGCCAATCCTCAATCCGTGCGCATGCCGCCCTGTCCGCTTCGCGCTCGCCATTCATCGGTCTGAGCTTGATCTCCGGTTCAACGCCCATCATAAAGCGTGCCTCTTCCTTGATCAGCTTCTTGACGATATTCGTCGTCTTGACGGTCGGCTTATAATCAAGTCCTGCCGTTTTCGGCTGCCAAATCTGCCCTCTTCCGTCATAGACGTCATACAACTGGATGCTGTCTGCAAGATCTTGCAAAACTTCCTGCCCCAGCAGCCCGGTCAGCTCTCTCTTGATCCATTCCGTACTGCCGATCTGGATTCTCTGCATCAGTACCTTGCCCCCTTTCCGCTCCTGTTCTTCGTGCGGCGGCTCTTGTAAATATGTTCCCTGTTTCCGTAGGCCACCGCATCAATGCTGTGGTCATTTCCGTCCGGGTAGTTTTCAATCAGCGCGCCGTCCTTGCCGCGTCCATACTCGTAGGCCGCAAATTCGCGTGCGGCATTTGGGCAGCTTACCGGGTCAATGACAATCTGATCCAGATCACGCAGCCAATCATATCCGTCTCTCCGTGAGTTTTTCCCCTTAGATACGCCGGTGATGTTGATGCCGTAATCTGTCCGCAAATCCACAATGACCTGTTTTGCAGCGTTGTCTGCGCGGATCAGCTCGCCATGACGTGCAATTTTCCGGCATGCCGCCGCAATCTGCCTCGTCGTCATCTCGCTCTGATAAAACTCCTCGTAGATGTAGAGCGTTCGCAGCTCGCCCGCCTCATAGTAGGTCTTGACGATGGCGTTCGGATCTACATAGCCGAAGTCCATGCCGATGCTCGGTTTCAGTTCGAATCGCGCCCTGTCCGCCGCGCTGATAGGCTTCACGCGCAGCGCCTTGAATACCGCGCCGCCCTCACCTGTTGCAATGCCCAAATAGGTGTGCTCATAGGCTCGCGGATTGCGCTGCTTCATTTCCTCAGCGCGCCGAATAAAGACCGGGCCAAGCCACTCAGGCGGTACCATGGTGTAGTCACTCTTATGAACAAAGCAGCTCGAAGGCGGATTCGCTGCCAGCTTGTTCACCCAGTTGTTCGCACTTTTCGGTGGGTTGTAGCTGCAAATTGCCATACCGCCCGGCCCTCCGCGAAGAGCCGAATCCAGCACATTCTCGATCTCACCCTCACCGTCAAACTCGTCAAGCTCTTCAAACCAGACATATTTGAAATATTGGCGGCGCTTCAGCTTGATGGACTTGATCTTCTTCGGCTCGTCAAGCCCTCGGAACACAATCTTCTGCCCGGTGCGTGTGTTCACGATCTCCATCGGGCTGACTGTAGCCTCCCAGTGGTCAGACACACCCAGCGTATCCAGCGCCCATTGAATCTGTTCAAAGACGCTTCCGCGCAGCGTATTGCCCACCTTGCGCAAAACCAACGCGCAGGCGCGTTCATCATGCTCAAGCCCTCTGCCCATGATGATGCTCGCGCTGGAGGATTTCGTGCTGCCGCGCCCGCCGCCCAACAGCACCTTGTTGTATGCGCCCGATTCGACGGCTCTTAGAACCTCGTCAAAGCACCGCGCCATATTCTCGCGCGCCCTGCGGTCGATGGCCTCAAGCTCGCCCGGCTCTCGTCTCTGCTTGCCAATGATCTGATTCAGCAGACTGTTTTCCGACATCGTCCCGCCTCCTTTTCTGACATCAAACGCGCGCTACAGGCCGACATCTTTCACATCCGAAACGCCCTGCAAAAATCCACATTCTGTGCTCGCTGTACACAACTTTAAAAAAACAGGCTTTCGCCTGCAAAAGATGCTAAGGCGGCATGCCGCGTCCTGCATACCGCCTGTTAGGGAGGATTTCACATGGCCGCCGCTGCGGCTCACGCGCCGCTTTGGCAGATCATAATACAAACGTGAGATGGGGTGGAACCATCCCCCTCCATCTCACGTTTGGGCATAGCTTCGCCCTCCGGCTCCCTACCCGGGGCTGGCTGTTGTTGTCAGGGTGCGGCCTGACGCCTCTGTTCGGGTTTTCCGGCGTGGGGAATGCTCAACCCGCCGCTTTTCATCCCTGCTTATCATCCGTCTGTTCAAAAATCGCGTGCATCGTCACCTCTCGCACGCCACCCGGCAGATCAAGCGCAACCGTAATCACGCCCTGCCTCGCATCCGCACAGGTGATCCTGTGTGTCACATCCAGCAGCGGTCCGCCAACCACCTGCGTCACGCCGCTTTGCCGAACCACACGCGTTCCCTGTACGCCATGCCAATACAGCGCCATGACCGCTGCCATTTGCTCCTCCGGGATCGACTCATAAGGCTCTCCGAGGATGCGCAGCACACCGCGCAAGTGGCGAAGCTGCTGCCACATCTCCGCAGTCATGATGCAGCCGACAAACACATAGCCCGGCATGAGCACCCGCTCGTGCTCTGCGCCCCCGCGAAGGCTGTATTGTTCCACCGGCAGCAGGCTGTCCGTGTCGCCAAGTTGGTACACGGCCATTGCCACATCACGTTCCTCACCCGTGCGCACATGCAACGCAAACCACTCGCGCCCCTGATGATCCCTATACTCATTGCTCACTGGATTCCACCACCCTTTGTGCCGCCGCCTGACTGGCCTTTTCCAGCAGGACTATCACATCCGGATTGTTCTGCACCTCTTCAGCCATTTCCCTGACAAGCTCCTTGCGTATGGTTTCTACGTCCTTCTCATACGTCTTGATCATTCTGGCTTTATAGACCGCGTTGCGCTGCTGCTTAGTCACCAAATCCAGCAGCTTTGGCAGCGGAATACTGCCATAGTCCTCAAGCGAAGCCTCAGACAGCACTTGTATCACATTATCCATCATCAGCGCCGTCGCCACGTCAGAAAGCTCCAACCCCCGATGTTCCTTTAGCGCCGCAATGATGGCGTCAGAATATTCCCGGATATGGCGCAAACGCTGAACCTCACGGCCCGTTCGCTTTGCATACCGTCCGACGCTGCTTTTGCTGATTGGATAACCCGCCTGCGTAATCATGTCGGCAATTTCCTGATAGCTGATCGCATGATCCAGCAGCATCGCATCTGCACGCGCGCGTACATCTTCCGGCAGCTCGTCCATCCGGCTGACAGTCCGCGTGCGTTCCCGTTTCCTTCCCATTATTTATTGGCGCGCCGGATCGCCGAAGGCCACGCCCTCATCGTCGATCGTGCCTTCCATCAGGTCGATGCCTTTTGCCGTCAGGCGGACGAGCGCCTCGCGCGGCGGATTCTGATCCAGATCAAATGGTTCACCGCCCATGTACGCCGCCACATATCCCTTGTCGGCCAGATAATAGATGTGCGCGCCGATCTCAGAAGAAATGTGCGGATCATCCACCATCATCGCATATTCCAGCGACCGCATCATCACCGCTGCCGTCTGGTTATCATACAACATACTGAGCAGCGTCCCCCGCGCGCACTTGCGGCGCGCAACCGTCATTTTGTCAATCATCCTTTGTTCCTCCCTTTGGATGGTTCGCGGACAGCAGTGCAATGATCTGATCCAGCTTGCGGTCGTGATTGGCTGTCACGCGGATAAAGTCCTCTCTCAGCGTGTAGGCAAAGGGCAGATCAGCGATGGTCTTGTTCAGCTTGCCCTCCACTTCGCGCGTTCGCGCCTCATTCTGTGCGATACGCTTGTCGCTCTTGTCGATTTCGCGTTTGAGCAGATAGGTGACGATGCTTCCAAGCAGCCCAATCCCGCCCGTGATCGCCCAGAAAACATATTCTTCCATGTTATCACCACCCATCAAAAAAGGCCGCAGCCCCTTAGCTGCGACCATCTTATCATGTCTTTGAATCATTGTCCTTTGACGTACTTGTAAGAAATTTTACATTGAATCAAACATATCCGTCTGTCCGAATATCTGTTTCTCGTTGACCACGCGCCAAACCCAGCTGTCGCTGACATTGTAACGAAGCGCGAGCTTATGCCCGTTCGTGCCGTCAAACTCCTCGCGGATATGCCTGTCCCGTACCGGTGCCAATAGAGACTCCAGTTTCGGAATGTACAGCACCGATCCGCTGTACGCCTCTGCGATCTTCGTCACGGCATCAATGCCAATCAGCTCTGCCAGATCGGCCATCGTTTCATTCCGAATATCCTCCATGCGCATATCCCGCGCCCATGCCGGAATCATCCGCCGATCACCTCCGCTTTTCGTTCCCCACGCCCGCCATCGCGCATGGCCTTCAGGCCGTCAATCACGCGAATACCTTGTTGAACCGTCAGGAAACGCACGTCGTCCACACCAGCATACTTGTGCAGAAATCCGCGCAGCCGTTCCGGCTTGTCCATCCATCCCAGATCGCGGGTCAGCATAGCGATCATCCGGCGCTGCGCCCCTGTCGCTCTGGCGTCGCCCGTGCTGTGTATCGGCACGCCCGGCCGCTCTCCTGCACGCACTTTCAGTTCGTCAATCATTCGCCCCGCCTCGCGTCCGGTCAGCGCGCTGATACTCTCCAATCCGCAGAATCGATATGCCATCGCGTGCAGATCGTCCGCATCCATGCCCAGTCGTTTTCCCAGCGCCCAAATTGCCTTGATCTGCGCAGCGCTTGCCTTGCACATCGCCATGCTTATCCCCCCTTGATTACTTTAAGGTAGAGATTCTGAATCTCTCCCCATTTTCATCCAGTCAAAGAAACCGTCCTTGCATATACTGCAAAGCTGAATGTTACACATATCAAACGCTTGTATGGTTTTCCTGAATTGTAAGGTGAAGCTCTTCTTTTTCTCCAAGCGGAAGCTATTGGTCGCATCGGGTTCATCAATAACCTTACCGCACCGATCGCATACCACTTGAATCATTACGCCAGCGCCTCCTCGTCCACCTCGTAGCCAAACACATCCTCAACCTCCAGCTTCGCACCCACGTCCGCAATCTCGGTCGTGCTGTACTTTTTTAGCGCATCCTTGTCAATCTTCGCATCGGGATACACCACGCACTCCGTCATGCCGCGCCGCAGCAGCTCATCGATGATGCCCTTGACCTTCTCCAC
>JAXJLD010000087.1:0-16640 GCA_036297385.1 Christensenellales bacterium
CAGCGCGAAGCGGAGAAGGGGTTTGGGGATGAAATCCCCAAGCAGGTTTTAGGGCGGCAGCCCTAACGGTTCTCATGTGGCGAAGCCATTCAAGCAAAGCCGTCAGGGAGCGAAGCGTTACCTGACGGGGTCTGGCGCTTGGCTTTTTCACTCGGAAAGGGTATAAGAACTCTATTCAGCGCGAAGCGCACTGCGATTGAAACGGGCTTGATTTGCAAAACGGTTTTGAACGGCATAGGCATCGTTGCGTTGGACAGTATGAATCATGGATAACAAGCAAAGAATAGGAGAAAGCATGAACGGAGGGTATCGGCGTATGTGCGAGGAGTTCGTTCTTTCAAACGGATTGCGCGTGGTGGCGGAGTATATTCCGCATTTTCCATCGGTGAGCGTGGGGCTGTGGATTGGCGCGGGCTCCATGTATGAGACGGAGGAGGAAAACGGCCTGTCCCACTTTGTGGAGCATATGCTCTTCAAGGGAACGCAGAGCCGCACCACCAAGGAAATTGCCGTGGAGATGGACGCGATTGG
Organism: Christensenellales bacterium; assembly: GCA_036297385.1. Classification (GTDB taxonomy): domain Bacteria; phylum Bacillota; class Clostridia; order Christensenellales; family Aristaeellaceae; genus Ventricola. Next base: position 532 of record JAXJLD010000087.1, read on the forward strand.
CGGTCAGGTCAATGCGTTTACATCTAAAGAGTGTACCTGCTATTATGCGAAGGTCATCGCTGAGCATCTGGAGCGGGCGATGGATCTGCTGTCGGATCTGCTGCTTCACGCCAAGATGGACGAAGCGGAGTTTGAAAAGGAGCGCGGCGTCATTCTGGAGGAGATCGCCATGTGCGAGGATACGCCGGAGGATCTGGTGTATGATTTGCTGGCGGAGGCGTACTTTGGCGATCATCCGTTGGCGCACCCAATTCTCGGCACACAGGCGCAGATTGCGGCGGTGACGCGCGAGGCGCTGATCGCTTTCCGCGAAAAGCATTATCGCCCGGACAACACCGTGCTGGCGGTTGCAGGCCAGTTTGATCTGGAGACGCTCAAGGCCATGGCAGAGCGCTATCTGGGCGGTTGGCACGCTGAGGGTGACGCACAGACGCCGGCGTCCTTTACCGGATGCGCGGGCAAGCTGCTGTCCCGGAAAAAGGACATCGAACAGGTGCATATCTGTCTGTCCTATCCGGGTGTGGCGCAGGACGAGGATGACTTGTATCCGCTGACGGTCATGAACAATTTGTTTGGCGGAGGGATGTCCTCCCGGCTCTTCCAGCACATCCGAGAGGAGATGGGTGCGGCGTATTCCGTGTACAGCTATCCGTCGTCCTATCCACACTGCGGCACGCTGACCATCTATGCTGGTACATCGCCAGAGATGGCGCAGCCGGTGATTGATGCGCTGCATGGCGAAATCGATCGTCTGATGCGTGAGGGCGTAACGGATGCGGAATTTGCCATGGCCAAGGAGCAGCTCAAGGTCTCCTATACGCTGGGGCTGGAGAGCAGCTCATCCCGAATGTCCTCCATCGGCCGCAGCAAGCTGCTGCGCGGACGCGCCGTCGATCCGCAGGACGTCATCAGGAAAATCGAAGCGGTCACGCGGGTGGATGTTGAGCGGATTGTGAAGCGCACATTTACCCAACCTTGCGCAGCCTCCATTGTCGGCCGGGATATTGAGCAGCTCAAGGTGCTGTAAAGCGAACCATTTTCCTTTGGTCAAACTGTGCAATTTGACAGATTTCCCACAATCGTGTTACAATATACACAGATAGACCGAAAGGAGGATCCTGCATATGCAGGAGAACAAAGAGGTTACATTTGCGCCGTGGCTGAACACGGAGCTGATTGAGGAATTTAAGGATCATGCCAAAGATTATGCGCGGCTGATGAGCTACTATACCGCCGCCATGATGGAGATTGAGACCAAATTCAAGGTGCTGAATATCGAGCTGAACCGCGGATTTGCCCGAAATCCCATTGAGAATATCAAGACACGCCTCAAGTCCCCGCAGAGCATCGTGGAGAAGATGCAGCGTCTGGGAAAGCCTGCGACGGTGGAGATGATCGAAAAGGAGCTTTCAGACGTGGCAGGCGTGCGCGTGATCTGCTCCTTTGTGGATGATATCTACAAGCTGGCGGATATGCTGGCGCTTCAGGATGATATCTGCGTGCTGAAGGTGAAGGACTACATCAAGCACCCCAAGCCCAGCGGATATCGCAGCCTGCACATGATCGTGGAGGTGCCGATTTTCCTCTCCAAGGAGAAGCGGTATATGCGCGTGGAGGTGCAGCTGCGCACCATTGCCATGGATTTCTGGGCCAGTTTGGAGCATAAGCTGCACTACAAGAAGGACATTCCGCAGGAACACGCGGCCCAGATTGCCGAGCAGCTTGTGCGCTGCGCACAGGTGGTCAGCGAGACGGATCAGCAGATGCTGTCCATTCGCAGACAGATTGAGGGCGATTATCACCGAACCATGTGAGAAAAGAGAAAACAAGCCGTCTGCAAGGGCAGGCGGCTTGTTCTTGCCTATTTGTTGTGCTATAATCGAGAGCAGCAAATGAAACAGGAGAGAGCATATGAGCAGATTACCAAAGGTTGTGGCCGTGGTGGGCACGAATGCATCTGGCAAGAGCGCACTGGGCATCGAACTGGCGAAGCGATACCAGGCTGAGATTATCTCGGCAGATTCGCGGCAGGTCTTTCGGGGGCTTGATTTGGGCAGCGGAAAGATCACGCCGGAGGAGATGCAGGATGTGCCGCACCACCTGATCGACGTGCGGGAGCCCAATGACTTCTTTTCCATGGCAGATTTTCAGCGCATGGCCTATCAGGCGATCGAGGAGATCCGCGGCCGCGGAAATCTGCCGATGATTGTCGGCGGCACCGGGCTGTATGTCGATTCGGTGCTGGACGGCTATCTGCTTTCGGATAAGGAGCCAGATCTGGCGTACCGCGCAGAACTGGAAAAGCTGACCACGCCACAGCTTTACGCTATGCTGCTCGCACTCAAGCCGGATGTGCAGGTGGAGCGGAACAACCGCAACCGCGTGATGCGCATCATTGAGCGCATTCACGATGGCGATGACGCGATGCCGGGCAAGCAGGCACGCTATGAGAGCCTGCGCCTTGGCGTGAGTTGGCCGCGCGAGGTGCTCAATCAGCGCATTGACGAGCGGTTGGAGCGCCGTTTGGAGCAGGGCATGATTGAAGAAGTGCAGCGCTTGATGGATGAAGGCGCAAGCCAAGAATTCCTGCTCGGTCTGGGGCTGGAGTATCGGTTCATTACGCAGTATCTGACCGGCGTGATCCCGGACAAGAGGGAGATGCTGGAGAAGCTGGCCATTGCCATCAAGCAGTTTGCCAAGCGGCAGATGACGTGGTTTAGGCGCTGCCCGGATATCGTCTGGCTGGATATGGCGGGTGATCCGCTTGCGCAGGCCGGCGCCGCCGTGGAGGCGTTTCTCAAGGATTGATTCTGTTTGTAATCTAAACACTTTTCTATCGGAGATATATCCAAAAACAATGGGGAGTGAGTCTATGCTCACTCCCCGTTTGTCATAGACGGACAAAGTGCAAGGATCGCGTGCGCCGTTTCATCGGGCGTAAGGGACGATGTATTCAGCTTGTATGTGTGCAAGACATCGTACAGGTCGAGCCGTGCAAGGCTTCGCGCGATGACATCCGGCGTGCGCAGTCCCGCATGGATATCCCGCTGCAGGCGCGCTGTCAGGGTGTCTGCGTCGCAGAGCAGCGAGAGGGATACCACTTGCACGCCCTCCAGCGGCAGACGGGAGAGCAGGTCGTCAAGGATGGTCTGTTCGTGCAGCACCCAACAGAAGATCACATGGTCGATCTCGCTGCACAGAAGAAAGCTGCGCAGCAGATGCGCGATGTTGTCCATCACCATGGCCTTGGTTTCCGGCGTGACGGTGAAGGGGTGGATATCCCAGCACCAGTCTCCATCCAGAAAGGCGCTGTGGGGGAGAAGGTGATGCAGGCTGCGGCTGACGGCCGTCTTGCCAACGCCCATTGGCCCGCCGATCAGGTACAGGTGTTTCACAGGCTGTCGGCCTCCTTGGGCATCAGTCGTTGTGCGCGGGCATGGCGGCTTCTTCGCCGACGCACGCGCCCATCAGTTTGTTAATGGCGCGTTCCGGTGCATCCTTGCTGTTTCCCCACGGCTTGCCATCATTGCGATAGTCAAACTTGAGCGTAAACCACTCCAGCTCATTTTCCACGCGATGAAGCTGTTCAAGCTCCAAAGCCGTCGCGGATTTCTCGAACGCCGAAAGCTGCGCACCGGAAAGCGTCTTTTCTGCCATCTCCAGCACCAGCGCAAAATGCGGCAGACAGAAGCCCTTGGAGCGTTCAAACATTGCCTTGAACTCGCTGTTTGTGCCATAGAGCTGGGCAATGGTGTAGGCATAGCGATCGAGCGCTGCATCCACCTGTTCGCAGATGACGCAGCCCTGCATACGGGCGCGAATCCGGGCCGGCTTGCTTTCGGACTTGTCTGCACCGCGGAGGGCAGCAAGCAGACCCTTGCGCGACGAGCCGTCCGTCATGGATTCCAGCGAGGCGATGACGGCCTGCATATGCGTGTGCGTCATCAGCGCAAGACCGAGGCGGTTGCGTCGGTCGAACATCAGTGAAAAGTGGCGCGTGCAGAAGCCGGTTTCATTGCTGCGGATGCGCCATTCCGGCTCCATGTAGGCGGAGGAGAGCAGCGTGTCCACATACTGATCCTCAGAGAGAATCCGCAGCTTGCACAGCGGACACTCGCAGTCGGTTTTGTAGGCATCCAGAACGGGGAGGGTATCCAGCGTATATTTCATGTGCGTTCACCTCATGATAGCTTGCGGAAGGGATAATTGCCGCGCGGCGGTCATAGGTTCGAGGGCGGCGAAAGGAGCGGGATGCGCATGGGAATCATTGCTGATCGCAGACGGCGGAAGAGGGCGGCGTGTTGGCGCAGGCGGCTGATTCTGGCGCTGGTTGTGCTGACGCTGGGCGCGCTGGCGGCCTCGCCGGATTTCAAAGAGATATTGAGCGGCTTGGAGATGCCGGCTTTTTCACCCAGCGTACAGCAGACAGAGATGATGCTTCCTGAAATGGAGATCTATGCCTTGCAGCTTGCTGTGTTTGACAGCGGGGAGCGCGCCGCAGACGAGGCGAACCGCCTTCAGGCGGAAGGGGTGCGCTGCATCGTCTGGCAGCGGGAGAAGATGCGCATTGTATCGGGCGTCGCGCTTTCGCGGGAAGAACTGGACTGGAGCAGCGCCAAGGGGCATGAAGGCTATGTGATCCGCGAGATGCTGTCCCCGCTGACGCTGCGCCTGAGCTGCAGCGCGGATGCGATTGACGACGTGCGCACGCTTTTGCAGCTGCCGGACATTGTGCTGAAACGCCTCCTTGCAGGGGAGGAAACGCTTGCGTCCATCGTAAAGGAGACGGGCGAAGCGGCGGAGCGGGCGGTCGATCAACACCCGGAACACGCGCTGTACACGCAGCTTGCGCAGAGCCTGATCAACTGGTGCGCCCTGATGGAGCGCACCGGGATGGAAGCGAATGGTGCGCACGGCTATGCGGCGCTGACGATGTGTACCCTCTGCCGGGAACTGCGCACGGCGCTTCAGGGAATGTGATTTACTGCGCCAGAACGGCCTGCGCACAGCGCACGCCATCCACAGCGGCCGAGGTAATGCCGCCGGCATAGCCCGCGCCCTCGCCGCAGGGGTACAGTCCGTCGCAGTCCACACTCATGAGATTTGGGCCGCGGGGGATGCGCACAGGCGAGGAGGAGCGCGTTTCCGGGCCGGTGAGCACCGCGTCCGGATGGTCGAAGCCGTGCAGCTTGCGGCCAAGGAGCGGCAGCGCCTCACGCATGGCGGAGAGGATGAAGTCGGGCAGCAGCTCAGCGAGGTCGCCCATCACCACGCCCGGCTGATAGCTGGGGGTAACGGAGCGAATCTGCGTGCTTTTGCGGCTTGCGAGCAGGTCGCCCGCGAGCTGTGCGGGCGCTTTGCCGGTTTTGCCGCCGAGGATAAACGCGCGGCGCTCAATCTCACGCTGGAGGAACATACCCGCCAGCGGATGATCGCTCCCGTAGTCCTGCGGGGCGACGCCGACCAGAAGTGCGCTGTTCGCGTTTTCAAGATCGCGCGCGAAGCAGCTCATGCCGTTGGTGACGACGCTCTCAGGCTCGCTGGCAGCGGCGACGACGCTTCCGCCCGGACACATACAGAACGTGTACACGCTGCGCCCGGAGGGAAGATGCAGCGCGAGCTTGTAGTCCGCCGCGCCGAGCGAGGAATGTCCTGCAAATGCACCATACTGCGCCCGGTCGATCATCGCCTGCGGATGCTCGATGCGTGCGCCGATGGAGAAGGGCTTCTGCTCCAGCGAGAAGCGCGCTTCATGCAGCATGGAGAACGTGTCGCGTGCGCTGTGGCCAATGGCGAGGATGACGTGACGGGCCGGAAGCTCGTGCAGACCGGAGGCATCCTCGTAGCGTACCGCTGCGATGTGTCCATCCTTCCGAATGAGATCCGTCATGCGTGCGCCGAAATGCACTTCCCCGCCCAACTGAATGATGGCTTCGCGCATGGACTTGACGACGCCGCGCAGCTTGTCCGTGCCGATGTGGGGCTTGGCATTGATTAAAATCTCCTGTGGCGCACCGAAGCGGACAAATGTATGGAAGATATGCTCGCTGCGCGGGTCTTTTGTGCCGGTATTGAGCTTGCCGTCGGAGAAGGTGCCTGCGCCGCCCTCACCAAACTGAACGTTGGAGACGGGAGAAAAGGCTGCTTGTCCCTGTGTCCAGTAGGCCTGTACATCGCGCGTGCGGGTATCCACATCCATGCCGCGCTCCAGCACGATGGGCTGTGCGCCAGCCTCAGCCAGCGTCAGCGCGGCAAACAAGCCTGCTGGGCCAAAGCCCACGACGATAGGACGCGGCGAGGGGGCGCAGGGAAGGCGCGGGATGGTGGGCGGCGCATAGGGGGCAGCCATGCCGCCAGCGTTTGGCGCAAGGCGTGCCGCATAGCGCGGCTCATCCTGAGGGTTTTTAAGCGTTACGTCGATGGAGACGACGAAGCACACGTCATTCTTTTTGCGCGCATCAACACTCTTCTTGCTGATAGAGCAGCGGGCGATGTGTGCGTCTGGGCAGCCCAGCTTACGGCTGGCGGCCTGCGCGAGCGTGCGCGGGGTGAATTCCAGCGGGATTTTGACATTGTGTAGTCGGATCATGGACGTCCTCTCTTTTCATACTGTTTTGATGTTGTTTTCTGATCAAAATACGCTGTCAACACAAAACGAAGAAGGGGATGGAATCCCCAAGCAGGTTTTCACGGAGGCTCGAATGGTAATGCATGACCGAGTTATATTATCCGCGAAGGCGTACGGCAATGGCCTTGGCGGCGGTCAGGCCGCTGGCAAAGGCAAAGTGCAGGTTGTAGCCGCCGCAGGGGCCGTTCACGTCCAGCGCTTCTCCGGCGATATACAGCCCGTCAAAGAGGCGGGAGGCCATTGTATCCGGATCAATTTCGTCAAGCGATATGCCGCCGCCGGTCACCTGCGCGTGCGCAAAGCCTTGGGTGCCGGTGACCGGTAAAGGAAAGGCGGAGATGGCCTGCGCCAGTGCGGCACGATCGGCAGGAGATAGTGCGCCTGCCTGCGTTTCAGGGTGGATTCCAGCCTGCTTGAGCACGGCAAGCGCCAAAAGACGCGGAAATACGCCGACGAACAGCGCCTGCGCGGAGACGCCGGGACGCGCGGAGATGCGTGCGTCCAACCAAGCGCTGGGCGCGTTCAGCTCAGGCAGGAGGTTGACCAGCAGGCGAACGCGCTTGTGCGATGCGAGCGCACAGGCGGCTGCACCGGAGAGCTGGAATACGCATACGCCGGATACGCCGTAATCGGTAAAGAGCAGCTCGCCGCGCTCCTGCGTGCTGGCGGATTGGTCGATTTCAAGCGTCAGCTCGGCTTGCACGCGAACGCCCTTGAGGCTGCGCAGGGCACTGTGGTCGCACTTGAGCTGCACCAAAGCCGGATAAAGCGGCGTGACGCTGTGTCCCAGCGCATGGAGCAGACGCGTGCCGTCGCCGTCCGTACCCAGATGCGGTGCGGCAGAACCGCCCATGGCACAGAGCACGGTGGGCGCGAACACGCCTGTGCCATCATCAAGCTGCACACACCAGCCGCCGCGCCGAGAAGGCGTGAGCGATACGGCACGCTGGCCTGTGCGCAGATCGGCGCTTTCACAGCCCATGCGCAGCACGTCCAGCACAGAGGAGGCCATCATGGTGCGCGGGTAGAGGCGGCAGTCCTCCTGCGCGGTCATCAGCCCGAGCGAGGAGAAGAAGGCCAGCACTTCCTCCGGCGGCGTTTGCGCATACATACGGGAGACGAATGGTGCGCTGCTGCCGTAGAGGGCGGGGCGCATATCGGCATTGGAGATATTGCAGCGGCCATTGCCGGAGGCCATGATCTTTTTGCCCACGCGATCCAGCCGTTCAATCAGCGTGATGCGCAGACCTGCGCTGCAGAGATGGGCGCAGGCGGCCAAGCCAGCCGCGCCGCCGCCGAGAATGATACAGTCTGTATTCATATCAGGCTCCTTTGCTGTGGGAAAGCTCCTGCTCGCGGCGGGAGAGGATGCGGTTGAAGTTGAGCAGCATCAGCACAGTGGCTGTGGATGCGGAGAGGATATCCGCGATGGGTTCTGCCAGATACACGCCTGTTACGCCGAGGAACAGCGGAAGCACCAGCGCGAGCGGAATGAGCAGGATAATCTTGCGCAGTACCGCGATGAACAGGGAGATTTTTGCCTGCCCCAGACCGACGAACATACTCTGGATGGCGTTTTGCAGGCCAAAGATGCCCAGCCCTGCGGCATAGATGCGCAGGCCACGGACGGTCAGCTCCACGAGCGCGTCGTCATGAGCAAATAGACGGATAAACGTGCGCGGGAACAGCTCGATGAGCGCACAGTAGCTCATGGTGATGGCAACCGTGGACAAGAGCAGCAGACGAAATGCGCGCTTGACGCGGTCGATCTGCCCGGCGCCGTAATTAAAGCTCAGCAGCGGCTGCACGCCGTTGGTGTAGCCGTGCAGCGGGGTGGAGAAGAGGTTGACCACGCTGGTGATGATGGTCATGGTGCCAACGTACATATCGCCGCCATAGACCATCATGCCGCGGTTGAGCACGACCTGAATCGCGCTTTCGGTGAAGGACATGGTGAACGGGGAGACGCCGAGGGACACCGTCCGCGCGACAATCGACGGCGCGAACCGCAGATGGGACAGACGCAGGCGCATCCGCCCGCGGGTGCCGGTGAGGAAGTGCAGAATCCACAGGCAGGAGACACCCTGCGAGATGATCGTCGCCAGCGCTGCGCCGCGCACGCCCATGTCAAGCGCAAAGATGAACAGCGGATCGAGCGCGATGTTGAGCACCGCACCGATGACAACGGATACCATGGCCTCCTTGGCAAAGCCCTGCGCCGAGATAAAGGGATTCAGCCCCAGCACGATCTGCACAAACGCTGTGCCCAGCAGATATACGCGCAGGTATTCCTTGGCATAGGGCAGCGTGTTTTCACTTGCGCCAAAGGCCATGAGCAGCGGGTCCATGGCGGCCTGAAACAGCGCAAAGAGCGCGGCAGAGGTACACAGCAGCATGAATGCAGAAGCACCCAGAATCCGCTCGGCATCCTCACGCTTCCCTTCGCCCAGCTTGATGGAGGCCAGCGGCGCGCCGCCGGTACCAAACAGGGAGGAGAAAGCGGAAATCAGCGTGATGATGGGCAGGGTGAGCCCCATGCCGGTGAGCGCATAGGCGCCTACGCCCTCCATACTGCCGATGTAGATGCGGTCGACCATGTTGTAGAGCATATTGATGGTCTGAGCGATGACGGAGGGCAGCGCCAAACGGAGCATCAGCCCCGGAATGGAATCGCGTGCCAAGTCGATGGAGCGATGGGAAGAATGAAACATCAATGTACGCCTCGTTTGCATCAAGAATGAGAAGAACATGCAGATACCATTTCGTTTCATTATAGCACACCGTCAGGAAAAAATACAGCGCCATGTGCATATAGATAAACCAGCAATTGCGCCGCCGTGGCGGCGGGAACGGAGGAAGCATGATCGAGCGGTTTCGTATGCATTTTGCACCGGGGATGGACGAGCGTGTGGTGAGCGTATGCCTGCCGGAGCATTACGCCGAAAGCGGTGAAGGGTACCCGGTAATGTATATGTTTGACGGGCAGAATGCCTTTGAGGAGGACCGAACCAATTACGGCAATTCATGGCGGCTGCACGAGTTTGTGCAGGGCTGGGAAAAGGGGATCATCATTGTCGGCGTGGAGAGCAGTCAGGAGAGCGATCGGCATCTGGCGGAATACTGTCCCTATCATCTGGCACCGCGTATGTGGGAGGGGCTGCGCGGTCGCGGACACGCGACGATGGAATGGATGACGGATACGCTGAAACCTGAAATTGATCGGCGGTACCGCACGATGCCGGGAAGGCTCTGCACCGGCGCGATGGGCGCAGGATTGGGCGGGCTGATGAGCCTGTACGCGGCAACGGCATTCAACGCGGTGTTTTCCAAGGCGGCCTGCCTCAGCGTGCCGATGGGCGTGTGCTACCCTCAGCTGCTGCGGCAGGTGCGTGAAAGCCTGATCGACCCGGATACGCGAATCTATCTCGCGCTGGGCGAAAATGAGGCACGGGATAAACGGATGCTTACACACATGGTCGTCAATCATCTGACGGTTGCCAACACGCTCATGGACAAGCAGGCGCGCGTATGTACGGTTCTGGAGCCGGGCGGAAGACATTGTGAGGAGGATTGGCGCGCGCAGACCGAAGCGTTTATGCGTTTTCTGTGGCTGGCTTAGCTGCGGCTTGACAGCGGTGCGAAAACGTCGTATGATGCCGATAAAGATCGTTCAATCAAAGCTCTAATCGGCGCGAAGTGTTCCGCAGCGGGGCTTCAATAGTATAAATGCACAAAGGGGAGAATACAGATGCTTCAAACGACGCTTTGCTATCTCGTGGTGGAGGATCAGGCGCTGATGCTCCACCGTGTCAAGAAAAAGAATGACGTCAATCATGACAAGTGGATTGGTGTAGGCGGCAAGTTTGAGCCCGGAGAAAGCCCGGAGGAGTGTATGCTGCGCGAATTCCGTGAGGAAACGGGGCTGACGCTGACGAAGTGGGCGTATCGCGGGCTGGTGACATTTGTATCGGACGATTGGTGCGAGTATATGCACTTGTTTACAGCCTCTGAGGCAGAGGGTACGCTGGAGGTGTGCGACGAAGGCACGCTGGAGTGGGTGCCTTGGGGGTGCATTGCTGACCTGCCCATCTGGGAAGGGGACAAGCTGTTTTTGAAGCTCCTGCGCGAGCGTGAGACGTTCTTTTCGCTCAAGCTGGTATATGAGGGCGAACGCCTTGTGCGGGCGGCGCTGGATGGTCGGGAACTGACGCTGTAATGCTGCTGACGATAAAGGGTTTTCAAGGAAAACAGGACCAGTCCTTACCTTGCATCGCACGGATAGATCGTTTTGCTCAGAAAACAGGATGAGGAATGGAAAACCGGCGCAGCTCGTCAGCCAGCGCCGGTTTTTGATGCTCATTTTTTGTTTTTTTTGTTTTTCCCGGAGGAAGCACGGCTGTTTTTGCGCGTATCGGGACGTCCCTTGACGGGTGCGCCGCGGTGTTCGCGCTGCTCCCGGCGCTGTTCGCGGGCTTTCTTTTCACGGCGAATCTGCGCATATTCGGCGGCGGTTTTGACACCTTCCGGCGGAACGAGGCAGTTCGGCCCTGTGCCAATGAGATCCTCGCGGCCAGCCTGACGCAGCGCTTCGCGCACGAGCGGGAAATTCTGCGGACGCTTGAATTGAAGCAGCGCACGCTGCATGGCCTTTTCCTTTGGCGTGCGCGGCACGAATACGGGCTTGCCGTTTCGCGGGTCAACGCCGGTATAGAACATACACGTGGAAAGCGTGCCGGGCGTGGGATAGAAGTCCTGCACCTGCTCGGGCTGATGATGGATATCCCGCAGGTACTCTGCCAGCTCGATGGCGGCGGACAGATCGCTGCCCGGATGGCTGGAAATCAGGTACGGAACCAGATACTGCTCCTTGCCAAGCTGCTGATTGATGCGCTTGTATTTCTCACAGAACGCATCGTACACGTCCCGGCCGGGCTTGCCCATGACGGCCAGCACCTTGGGGCTGACGTGCTCCGGCGCGACCTTGAGCTGGCCGCTGACATGGTGCTGACACAGCTCGCGCAGGAAGGCATCGGATTTGTCGGCCATGATGTAATCATAGCGCAGGCCGGATCGGACGAACACCTTCTTCACCTTGGGCAGCGCACGCAGCTCACGCAGGAGCTGAATGTAGTCTGTGTGATCCACCTTGAGATTGGGGCAGGGCTTGGGGAACAGACATTGGCGCGCAGCGCAGGTGCCGTGTTTGAACTGCTTTTCACAAGCGGCGTGGCGGAAGTTGGCCGTCGGGCCGCCGACATCGTGAATATAGCCCTTGAAATTGGGCATGGCGGTGATGGCCTTGGCTTCTTCAAGGACGGATTCGTGGCTGCGCGTGGTGACGATGCGCCCCTGAAGGAAGGTAATCGCGCAGAAGGAGCAGGAGCCAAAGCAGCCGCGCGTGTGCGCGATGGAGAACTGCACTTCTTCGATGGCAGGCACGCCGCCCTGCGCATCATAGTCGGGGTGCCATGTGCGCTGGAAGGGCAGGGTATACATTTGGTCAAGCTCCTCGCGGGAGAGGGGCATATCCGGGATGGTCTGGACGAGGTAGACATCTCCGTGCTTCTGGCTGATGGCGTGACCGCGCACCGGGTCCTGCTCGGTATACTGGGTGAGGAAGGCCTCTCCATACTTCTTTTTGCTGGCGGCGCAGGCTTCAAAGGACGGAATCTCGATGCTGCCGCGCAGAGGAGCGGGCGCGAGATAGCATACGCCGCGCATCTTGGCACATTCCCAAGCGGGCGCACCGCGGCTCATCCAGTCTGCCGTGACGAGAATGGAGCGTTCGCCCATGCCGAACATCAGCAGATCGGCGTGGCTGTCCACCAAGATGCTCCGGCGCACGTCATCGCCCCAATAATCGTAGTGCGCAAAGCGGCGGAGGGAGGCCTCCACGCCGCCGATGGCGATGGGAATATCGCCGTATGCCTGACGAATGAGGTTGCAGTAGACGATGACAGCGCGATCCGGCCGCTTGGCAGGCTTGCCGCCGGGGGTGTACACGTCGGAGGAGCGGCGCTTTTTTGCAGCAGTATAGTGATTCACCATGCTGTCGATCACGCCGGAGGAGACGAGAAAGCCGTAGTTCGGACGGCCAAAACGTTTGAAGTCCGCGGTGCTGTGCCAGTCCGGCTGAGCAAGCACGGCGACGCGGTATCCGGCGGCTTCCAGCGTGCGAACGATGACGGCAGCGCCGAAGGACGGGTGATCCACATAGGCGTCGCCGTTGACATAGACAAAATCCGGCGCATCCCAGCCGCGCGCGTGGATATCTTCAACGGTTGTCGGTGGAAAGAGAAGGCGATTGGCCATAGTACACTCCTGTTCCTGATGTTTTATACCAACACTATACCATACCTGTTCAAAAAAAGAAAGTGACATTGCCACACGTGCGCGCTATAATAAGAGAACCGGGACCCAATGGGGAGGGATGGGATGAAGCTGGGCATTTCAACCGCCGCATTTTACGGCAGATGGGAGACCGAGGAGGCGGCGCTGCACATAGCAGGATTGCCGGTGGACTGCGCAGAGGTCTTTTTACAGTCCCAGAGCGAGCTGTCTGCGGAATTTGCGGCGCTGGTACGGGAAAACCTTGGCGGCATCGCCTGCGTGAGCGTGCATCCGCTGATCGGCTTTGAAAACTACATGGCGAGACGACCGGCGCGGCAGAAGCAGGATGCATTTGACCAGTTCAGACGTGTGCTGGACGCAGGCGCAGCGCTGGGGGCGAAAACCTATGTCTACCATGGGCGCAGCACGCCGCTGCTCAAGGCGCTGCCGTGGGATCTGGAGTGGAATGTCGAGGCGCTTTTGCCGATGTGCGAGGAGGCTGCGCAGCGGGGCATGGTCATCGGTTGGGAAAATGTGAGCTGGTGTCAGCTTACCGATCCATCCCGCGTGCTGGAGGCACGAAAGGCGCTTCCGCAGGTGCGCTTCACGCTGGATATCAAACAGGCGATGCGCGCAGGATGTGATCCGATGGCCTTTGTGCGAGCGATGGGCAGCCAGCTTGGCCATGTCCATGTCTGTGATTGGCGGGAGGATGGCACGCTTTGCCTGCCGGGCGAGGGAAGTTTTCCCTTTGATAAGCTGATGGAGTCGCTTCGCGAAGTCGGATACGATGGGCCGATTGTCATGGAGCCGTATCTCAAACTGATTGAAAGCGATGAAGCGCTGCTGCGCTCCGTGGCGTTCATGCGGGCGAGAATGGTTTCGAATACAGAAAAATCTTGAAGGAGTGATTGATAATGAGCAAGATTGATACCGTTCGCGCTGCTATGATGCAGGCGATGAAGGACAAGGATAAGGCGCGCAAGGACGCGCTGTCGCTGCTGCTGGCGGCGCTCAAGAACAAGGCGATTGACAAGCGCGAAGATCTGACGGAGGAAGAGGAGAACGCCGTCATCTTCCGAGAGATTAAGCAGGCGCAGGAGACGATTGATACCACGCCGGCAGACCGCGTGGAGACCATTGAGGAAGCCAAACTGCGCATGGCAGTATACGGCGAGTTTGTGCCGAAGCTGATGGATGAAGCGGAAATCCGCGAGGTTGTTCAGACTGTGCTGGCGGAGCTTTCCCTCGAAAAGCCGACGGCTAAGGACAAGGGAAAGATCATGAAGGTACTGATGCCGCGCGTAAAGGGCAAGGCGGATGGCGGACTGGTCAATCAGGTATTGACAGGCTTCTTTTCCTGAATAAGAACATAAAAGAAATACAGGCCCCGGCAGCCGCTGACTGGATGCAGTGGATGCCGGGGCTTGACAATAAAGGGGAGAGCGATATGGCATCAAGCAAGGAATACCTTCGGTTTATTCTGGATCAGCTGTCCGAGGTGGAGGGCGTGTCGCATCGCGCGATGATGGGCGAGTACATCCTCTATCTGCATGGCAAGGTGGTCGGCGGCCTCTATGACAATCGACTGCTTGTGAAGCCGTGCGCTGCGGCGATTCGGTATCTGTCCGAGGCGATTTACGAAAAGCCTTATGAAGGCGCTAAGGATATGCTGCTGATAGAGCGTATCGACGACAGGGCATGGCTGACAGGGTTATTTCGAGCTATTGAGGAAGCGCAAACTGCGCCGCTGTCCCATTCGGCGGGCAAAAAGGCTTAATAGGGGTCGGGAAAGAAGGGGTGATCCTGCAAGGTGATGTCAAGCGGCGGAAAACAGTCGCTGTCGGTCGGTGTGAACCGGACGGGTTCGGGCCTTTGGAACCACAGCTCCGTCAGCGTATTTTGAAATGAAGAAGGTACATCGTGCAGAGAGCAGGCAGCATCCGGGTTGTAGCGTGCGGTATCCTGAAGCAAAGCGTTAGGGTCAATATCCAGAGCTACGCAAAGCGATAAGACCGTAGCGAGGCTGGGGATGCCTTGGCCGCGTTCCAGACAACCGACGAACTGCATACAGATGCCGGAACGCTCTGCCAGTTCGGCCTGCGTGAGATGCGCCTCGCGCCGGTAGGCTCGAATCCGCTTGCCAATCAGCGCATAGTCAATCTGAACGTTCAATGACAGCACCTTCTTTCCTGAATCTATTGTAGCAATTCGCCCGCAACAGCGGAATTCCTGTCAGCGGGCACACCCAAAGTGCAATATTTGAAATTCTGGCGAAAAATGTAGCGCACATCATCAAAGTGTGCTATAATACGCCTAACCTCATCCATCGTTTCTCATCTACATAACGGCCTCCTTGGATTCGCCTTCGCGCCCCAACAGGAAGTCTGGCCATGAGAGCCAATCGGTGAAGGTCAATCTATTAGAGGAGGATACAGGTTATGTATCAGGACGAAACCCTTGTTTGCCGCGACTGCAACAAAGAATTCATCTTCAGCGCTTCCGAGCAGGAGTTCTACGCTGAAAAGGGCTTCCAGAATAAGCCGCGCCGTTGCCCGGAGTGCCGTGCGGCTTATCGCGCCCAGCAGAATGGCGGCGCCCGCCCGCAGCGCGAGATGTTCACGACGATTTGCGCGGATTGCGGTAAGGAGACGCAGGTTCCCTTCCAGCCGCGTGGCGACAAGCCCGTGTACTGCCGTGATTGCTTTGCGGCGCATCGTACCCCGCGTTATTGATGAAAATGACCCGTTCAAGGAGACTTGGACGGGTCATTTTGTGTAAAATCAGAGCAAAGCATGTAAAATTTTGACTTTTTCAAATATCGTAAATTGTTCGTGTTTTTTGTGTAAAAACTGTGAACACAGGGCGTAACCGTTCGATTTAAGATGCGAAAGAATGCGGTGTAAATGTATAAAAATGTTCGGGTTTTAACAGTAAGAATCAAAGAATAGCTCAAAAAAGTGTCGAAAAAGGTGTTGACAAATGAACGCATACACGATATAATCTCATCATTCCGTTGCGGCTGGTGCAGCCGAGAAAACGGAAAGATCCTTGAAAACGATACAGAATCAAGAAGAACGCGAACTGCGACCAAGAGGTTGCAGTTGTACAAAGACAGTCAATTCGAGAATGAGTTTTGAGCTTGAAGGAG
>JAXJLD010000088.1:0-14701 GCA_036297385.1 Christensenellales bacterium
CTTTATTCAGCGCGAAGCGAAGAAGGGGTTTGGGGACTGGAGCCTGCCGCCGCCCGTGGCGGAAATAGGCAGGCGGAACGTCGGAAATCGCAAGGAGCGCTTTGCGCGACTATGCGAGTTTCCCAGAATCGCAGTCCCAACGCAGACCTAATCCGTCATCCCTTCGGGATGACACCTTCCCCAAAGGGGAAGGCTAGAAAAAACGTAGTTTCAGAGCAGACCGCAAAGCGGTCTACGATTGAAACGGGTTCCATTTGAGTAAGAGGTTTTAGAGACAGAACAGTCTCATACTGTTTCCGAATTATAAAGCCATTCAGGGATACGTTGGGCTGCCGCCCAAACCCGCCTGAGGGGCAACGTCCCTCCGACTCCCTTCTTCGCTTCGCGCTTATAGCGCGTTTTTATCAGAAAACAGGATTACTTGAGAAAAAACTGGCGGTTACTTGCCCTGCTTGCTCGCCATCAGCACGCGGATGCGCCGCATCAGCCCCTTAGGCAGATGCGCAATCCGTCGGGCCGCCCGCTCAAGCCTTCCCGGGTCCGCGAGCAGCTTCATCACATAGTCGCTCTCAAAGCCGCGCTCCCGATAGCGCTTGAAGAACGCCGCACGCTTGGGATGCGCACTCGATGTGCTTGCAATGCTCGGATTATAGCGCAGCAGCTTGTCCGTATCCTTGATCGGGAACGTCGATAGCTGCCCTCGGCACGCCTCAAACGCCTGCCTGCCCCGCGGGGTATTGACAAACACCAGCGACAGCCCTGTGTCATCATCTGCCTTCGGTGCAATCTCCTTCGCGCCCCAGAGATCCGCCAGCGTGATATCCGCCGGATGATGCTCCCCGCGCAGCGTATCGCAGCGCACACAGGCCGGGCGCAGATACAGGTTCTGCAAAAAGCCGTAAAGATATGGGTCTGTCGTCTGCTGGCCGACCTGCTCCGTGCCGTCCTCAAACGTCGCGACGGCGGAAAAATCCGCCCATCCCTTTCTCTTATCGCGGAAAGCGTAGCGCGTAACCCGCTTGCCGTGCTTTGCCTCCAGCTCCCGCAGGTACGACGCGAACACGCCGGGCGACGGCACGCCATGGCAGACAAAGTCCACCGTCAGCAGCAGGTCGCCCGCCTTCTTCCCCACGCGTGCCATCAGTCCGCTGATCTGGCACGGCGTGCCGGAAAACAGCACGGGAATCCCGCGTTCCAGCAGCGCCGCCGCATGGGCGATGGCATCCGTCGCATCGCTCTGCACATATTTGCTGCCGCGCATACCGGAGAGCTCTGCCTCGTCAAACGCGCCGATATGCTCCACGCGCAGCGCCTCATCAAACGCTGCACCGAACACCACGCCGCCGTTCTTGATCCATGTGTGCGCCAGCGCCGTAAACACGCCGCCCGATGAGGAGATGCTGCGCAGCGCCGCATCCCGGTTCTGTGCGCCGTAAATCTGCGGCTTGTGCGCTTCCTGCGCCTTGCCCGCCGGGCAGCGCTTCTCGCACAGGTCGCAGCCCACGCACTTCTCCCCATCCACCACCGGATAGCGGAAGCCCTCCGCATCCGGCTGCATGGTGATGGCGCCCTTGGGGCAGATGCTCGCACACGCGCCGCACCCCGTACATTCCTCCGGGTTCATTCGTACCGTATGTCTCATCGTCTCTCTCCCGTCATTTCGCCAGCGCCATGACCGCCGCTGTCACCGTCTCGCGTCCCGCCGTGTACGACGGCAGGCGCGTTTCCAGAAACGCCCGCTCCTCCTGCGCACGCGCACGCATCGCTTCGTAAGCGTCCACCAATTCCTGCCCGCCGGAAAGCTCCTGCACGGGAATCAGATGGCCCGCCTCCTCGCCAAACAGATCCCGCGCGATGCCTCGCGCCTTCACCGAGTAGCCGATGACCAGCGTGGGTACCGCCGTGGAATACGCCGCAACAGAGGCGTGCGTGCGTGCCGTCACCAGCGCACACAGGCGAGCGATATAGCCCTTAAGCTGCGGCGCGGTCAAATGCTCTGCGTCCGGCAGAAGGAATACGCGCGGCTCCGCTTCAAATTCGGCCTTGATGGCACGCAGCGCGTCCATATCGCTGTCATGCGCCCAAAAAACGTGCGGAATCAGCGCCACCGCGCAGTCGCTCGTATCCAGAATGTGGCGCACGAGCTGCACAAATGCTGCCTGCGCCTGCGCACCGTTCTTCGCCCGGCTCAGAATCAGCGGACTGACATTCAGCCCCACCGTCCTGCCCTCGCGCCATTCCTGCGGCAGCGGCAGCTCCTCGCGCTCCATGGTAAACGCCGGATCGCACCAGCGGATCACCGGAAGCCCCGCCGCCTGCATGGCCTGCTCCGTGATGGATTCCCGCGCCACAATCAGGTCATAGGCACGCAAATCCTCCAGCGTTTCGCCCCGGATGATGTCCGGCTCCACCGAGCAGCCCCACAGCACCATGGGCTTCTTCGCCCGCTTCAGCCGCCCATTGATAACCTGCAAGTGCTCCTGATGTCCATAACAGTAGGTATCCCCGCCGATGGACAGACACACATCGCTGCGCTTGCCCCAGTCCACAACGGGCGCGTACTTGCGTGCCACCTCCTGCTCACGCGGCATTCCCAGCCGAAAGCCCACCGAGTTGACAATCCGCCGCAGGCTGTACGGCGAAATCTCACTCTTCACGATGCGCTCCACCTGCGCAAGACGCTGATCCTCCTCCGGATGATCGGAGACGAGCATCACCGCCGCTTCGCCGTCCCAAAGCGCCGCCGTCGAGCGGACGATGGCCTCGCAGCCGCGGTTGCCGCAGCCGCCATGATTGTAGAGCATGATCTGCTTCATCGCCTGATCCCCCATTTTCTTCGGATGACCTTTTCCCGCACGCGCATCATCGTGTAAAACGCCGGAAACCGCCCGCCTTTCACCAGCCGGTACAGCTTCGCATCCACTTCACTGAGCGCCTCCTCGCGCACGCCGGAAACCACCAGCGGGCGCACACGCGCATCAAACGTCCGCATACACGCGCGGATGCCACGCTCCTTCTCATCAATCCACACGCAGCTCTGCAAAAAGTCCTTAAAATATTGCTCTTTTTTGCCCAGCTCCAGCAAAATCTCGTTCATGCCGCGCAGCATGGGCTGATGCGCCTCGCTATATCCCCGCACGCCGGCCATCGCTGAGTGGCTGTGTACGCGGTACACATAGGTGTACTGCGGCAAATGCGCCACACGCTCCGCGCGCAGATAGAGCTGCAAATTGAACAGCGCATCCTCGCCGATGCGCACGCCTTCATCCATGCGCAGGTCAGCCAGCAGCGCCCTGTCATAGAGCTTGTTCCATACATTGTTGTAAATGCGGTGCATATGGATGATTTCTCGGGCGATTTCCGCAGGCTTCTGCATCACCGGCGGCACCTGAACCGGCACGCGCTGACCCTTGTCCATATCAAAAAGCGTGTGATTGGCCGAGACGATCTGCGCCCCCGTCTGCTCCGCAAAGTCATACAGCCGCTTGAGGGCGTTTTCCTCCAGCGCATCATCCGCGTCCACAAAGGCGATATACCGCCCCCCGGCCAGCGCAAGACCCCTGTTGCGTGCCGAGGATACGCCGCCGTTTTTCACATGGATTACCCGCGCACGCGGATCGCTGCGCGCAAAGCGGTCGAGCATCTCCCCCGTCGCGTCAGTCGAACCGTCGTCGATCAGGATCATCTGAATCTCCGGCTGCCGCTGCGCCTTGAGGCTCTCAAGGCATACGCTGAGATAGCGCTCCGCATTGTAGCACGGGACGATTACGCTGATATCCGGCTGTGATTCCATCCTCTGTATCTCCCTTCCACATCTGCATTCACGGCAGCAGATAGCTTGACGCAGGCAGTACGCGCAGCGCCGCATAATACAGCCGCTGCTTGAGCGGCAGACTGCCCGGCGCCACCCCCTTGACGATGCGCGCCACCATGGCGCGGCTGAGCGACAGCGCCGCCCTGAAGCGCCCCCTGTCCGCACGAAGCGTGCGAACATAGAGGTCGATATGTGCGCGGAAAAGCGCCGTCGCCAAACCATTCGCGTCAATAAAGCGCCCCACGCCCTCCATCAGCGGCACGCTGCGCGCATAAAAATCCCTGCGGGCACGCGTCATCGCGGAATCCCCGCCGAATTCGTAGATGTAAATGGTCTCCTCGCTCATGCGCCATGCGCGCGCCGCCATGAACGCATCGAGATTGAACAGCACATCCTCGCCCACCTTCACCCCCAGCGGTGCGCGCACGCCCCGCTCGCGGATCATCTGTGTGCGATACAGGCGGGCGCACATGCTGTTGAGTGCGCTGTCCCCGCGAATCAGGCTCTCCAAAATGGTCTGCAAATCGCCGTCAGCACAGACGTGCTTTTCCTCCCTGCCGCCCTCGTCGCCGTAGCGCATCACATAGGCCCCGCAGGCCACGTCCGTCTCCGCGTCGGTCAGCGCCAGCAGATGGGCAAGCGCCTGCGGCAGCAGCACATCGTCCGCATCCACAAACGACAGCCACTCGCCTTTCGCCGCGTCCATGCCCGCATTGCGTGCCGCCGAAACGCCGCCGTTTTCCTGATGAATCACGCGCATACGCGGTTCTTCCCGCGCCAAACGCTCCAACACCGCCAGCGTATCGTCCGTCGATCCGTCGTCTACGGCGATCAGCTCCCAATCCGCCTCCGTCTGCGCCTGAATGCTGCGCACCGTGTCTGCCGCCGTCCGCCCATTTTGGTAGCACGGCATGATGATGGAAACCCGTGGCCTGTTCATCGGGGCATCTCCTTTCCTCTGCGCAGGGCAAACGCCGCCTCGCTGAGCTTCCGGCGAAGCGCCTGCACCGGATACACCACGGGATACGCGCGCGGATAGACGCCGCTTCGGCAAAGCCGCGCCAGCAAACGTGCGCCGCACGTCATGCGCTTGGCATCCATCGCGTCAAGCGGCAGAAGCGGCAAAACGTCCGCATTGAAGCGCCGCATCACACCGCTCACGCCGCCATCCTTGTACAGCCGCAGCGCCGCACTATCCACAAACGCGCCAAAATACGCTTCCATCTGTCCCCGTAGCAGCAGCATATCCCGCATGGCCTCCAGCCACGGCCTGTGCCGCGCCATCTCGCCCGCAGCCTGCGTGTGCATCGCAGAGCCCTCGTGCATCCGATAGCGGTATGCCACGCGGTTCACATACGCCACCCCGCGCCCGCACAGCGCCGCCTCCAGATTGAACAGCGCATCCTCCGCCACCTTCACGCCCGCAGTCAGGTGCAGCCCTTCCCGCTCGATCAGCGCACGGCGGTGCAGCTTCCCGCACATGATGTTCAGCACGCAGTCTCCCTCGATCAGCCGCCGCGCGACGGCGCGGCGCTGCCGCTCTCCGCACCTGTCCATCCAGCGCGTCTCCGGGATGACCACATCCGTCTGTCCGCGCTCGTCAAACGTCTCGTGCGGACACACCACCATGTCCACCCCGTCGCCTGCGCCGGAGAGCATCGTCTCCAGCGCATCCGGCGGCAGCAGATCGTCGCTGTCCACAAATGCAATCCATTCGCCCCGCGCCTGCGCAAGCCCTGCATTGCGTGCCGCCGACACGCCGCTGTTGGCCTGATGCAGCACACGCACGCGCACATCCCGCTGGGCATAGTCCCGTGCGAGGGCGAGCGACCCATCCTGCGAGCCGTCGTCAATGACGATCGCCTCAAAATCGCGTTCCGTCTGCGCCAGCAAGGAATCGAGGCACGCCCCCAGATAGCGTGCGCCGTTCCAGCACGGCACGATCACGCTCACCTTCACGCTGCATCCTCCCGTCCCTGCACCAGCCTTGCTGCGCCCTGCACATCGCCGCGCAGCCAGCGCACGGCAAACACACGCGCCCGCACCTGCGTGCGAATGCCCTTGCCCGTCTTGAGCGTATACAGCAGCAGCGGCGCAGGCGAAAGCAGCGCACGCAGGATAGCCTGCATGGCCGGTTCCTCGCGGCAAGCCGCCATTGCCTCCTGTACCTCCTGCAAGCTCGGATCGAGCCGGATACCCTTGGTGATGAGCTTGTCATAGCACAGCACCGGCAGAACATGGCGGATTTCCCCAAACCGACCGCAAGTCTGTGCGTAAGTCCACAGGCGCATGGACAGCGTCATCAGCCGCCGCGCCAGCTTGGGCTTCTTCATACCCATCAGCGAATCGCCCCGCTGCACATAGTACACATACGCGCGATTGAGCGCCGCGATTTTGTGCGTGTGCATCAGGTACATCGCAGAAAAGAGCGTATCCTCAGCAAAAATCTCGTCGTTGGGCGCAAAGCGCAGCCCGTTCTCCTCGATCACGCGGCGGCGGTAGAGCTTGCTCCACGCCTCCTGTCCGTGCCGGTACGGCATCCAGTAGCGATAGAAATAGTTGGCCAGCCCCAGACGATCCACGTCGATCGTCTCGCTCTCAAATTGCAGATACGGCGGCCGAATCTGGTCGTCCACCACCATCGCATAATTGTACAGCACCTGCTCCGCGCCCGTCTCATCCGCCGCGCGGACGATTTCCTCCAGCCACTGCGGCGCGACGGTGTCATCCGAATCGACAAAAGCGATAAACTCGCCCTGCGCCACATCCAGCCCTGCGTTGCGCGCGGAGGACAGACCGCCGTTCTCTTTATGAATTTCCCGGATGCGCCCATCCCGCCGGGCATACTCCGCCATGATCGCTGGGCAGCCGTCCTTTGTGCCATCGTTCACCAGAATCAGCTCAAAATCCGAAAACGTCTGCGCAAGGATGCTGTCCAGACAGCCCGGCAGATACGCCTCCACCTGATACACCGGGACGATCACGCTCACACGGCACATCCGCATTTCCTCCTCACCCACACGGGTATAATCATACAGTTTCATTATAGCACACCCGCCCCGTTCCGTCTATCCATTCCGCCTCAATCTCAGACCTCAATCTCAGACCGCAATCCAAACAAGCTGCAAGCGCGAAATGAAGAAGGAAGGTATCGGCGCACAAAGCAAAAAAGGCCGTAAGGGACTTCCCCCCTGCCGGGGAAATGTCCTTACAGCCCTCTTCATTATTGAATCTCGCCGGCCTCAATCAGCTCAATTGCCTTTTGAAGCTGCGCATCCTGATCGTGCGGCAGGTTGTTGATGCCATAGAGTGTGACCACCTCTTCATCGAGCGCCACCTCCACGTCGGGCGCAATGCCCACGCCGTGGATACACTCGCCGCTCGGCGTAAAGTAGCGCGCCGTCGTCACCTTCAGGCCGCTGCCGTCCGGGAAATCAATCACGCTCTGCACCACGCCCTTGCCAAACGTCTTTTCGCCCACGAGCGTGCCCGCGCCGTAATCGCGAATCGCACCCGCGAGAATCTCCGACGCGCTGGCGCTATAACCGTTGACCAGCACCGCCATGGGGATATCATAATACACATCATCCACCGTGAAGGTTTCCTCGCCATCGTACTTATCGCGCACCGACACAACCGTTCCCTCCGGCAGAATCATGTCCGCCATCTCCACGCTGGCGTCCAGCAATCCGCCGCCGTTATTGCGCAGATCAACGATCATCGCTTTGACGCCTGCTTCCTTGAAGGCGTTCAGCGCCTTTTCAAAGCCCTGCACCGCATCGCCCAGGAAGTCGTACACCATCACATAGCCGATGTTTCCATCGAGGATGTCGTACTCCACATAGTTGATGTTGACCACCTTGCGGGTGATTTCAAAATCTACCGTTTCCATGCCGCGCAGCACAGTCACCTTGACGCTCTCATCCGGTGCGCCGCGCATCACATCTACGGCAGCTTCCATCTCATAAGCCGTGTAGTACACGTCATTGACGTACACAATCTTATCACCGGAGCGCATACCGACCGCCTCCGCCGGGCTCCCCTTGAAGACTCGCGTCACGGTAATCATCTGATCTGTCGGATCGGCCAGAAGCTGGCAACCAATGCCCGCATACTCACCCTCCGTCTCCTCGTTGAACGCCTCCATGTCCTCTTTGGTATAGTACATGGTGTACACGTCCCCCACGCCCGCGGCAAGACCCACCGCTGCGCTCTCGAGCATATCCTCCGTGTCCACATCCTCATAGTAGTAGATCTGGATCAGCTGCATCAGCGTATCCAGCTTCTCATACTGCCGGAGCCGGTTGTACTCCTCGCGCGAAATGGTGACATCCCCCTGCTGCTTGAACATCGGCAGCGCAGAGGCGCTTGCGCAGACGCACGCCGCCGTCATCACGAGGAACACCAGCGCCGAAGCGATGACCTGATTGCGTTTCAATGCGTTTCCATTCCTTTCCAAACGTCCAAAAACAGCCGGCGAAATCGGCGCCGGCTGTCATGTGCAAACATCAATACACGGGACGCGGCTTGTCCTTGCCGCTCTTACCCAGAAGCATCATCATCTTGAAGGTCACCGCGTCGTCAAACTTGCGCAGATCCAGCCCCGTCTGGCGCTGTACCTTGTCCAAGCGGTAAACCAGCGTGTTGCGGTGAATGTAAAGCTGGCGCGCGGTATCGGACAGGTTGAGATCCTTGGCAAAGAACATCTCAATGGTGTGCAGCATCTCGTCGTTGAACAGGCGCGCCGTCTTACGGTTGAAGAGGATGCTGTGATAGCGGGTCCCCATCTCACGCGGAATATCCATCAGGAAGCGCTCCAGCACCAGGCTGCGATAGACGTAGATGTGCTGCTCGGTCAGGAAGATGCGGCCCACCTCCACGGCGCGGCGGGACTCCCGATAGCTCTCCCCGATCTCCGGGAAGGTCTTTTTCGGCTCGCCAATGCCCACCACGCAGCTCTTGCCCACCTCGTCCAGCAGGGTCTGCTCAATCGCCTCAGCAAGCTGATACAGCTCGTCAAAGGATTCCACATTCTCCATGCACTTGAGGAAGACCACCGTGTGGCGATCCATCTCCACCAGCAGATCGCCGTTGGCACGCGGCACCAGCTCCTCCAGCATATTGAAGGCAGTTTCCGCCTCCGTCTGAAGGATCTGGAACGTCATCACGCAGCGCTCGCGGCTCATTTCAATCTGATGCTCGTGCGCCAGCGCCTCCAGCTCCGAGCCGGACAGCTCATCGCGCAGCACGCGGCGGTACACGTCGTAGCGGCTCTGAATCGGCGCCTCGCCGCGTCCCATGGACTGCACCATCGCGCCGGCCAGCACGATGCAGTCATGCGTCGCAGCACCCTGCGCATCCGCACACAAAATCAGCTCCGGCGTGATGCCGATCATCAGAAAGGTTTTTCCTTCAAAGGCGACGGGCATGCCCGGCTCCATAAATTCAGGCAGGCTGATCTTCCCGCGGTTTTCCTCGGGCAGCAGCACGCTTCCCTCGGTATCCAGCAGCCAAAGCGGCTGCATCAGGCGGGCCAACACCTGCTGAATCTGATTCAAAAATCGTTTCTCGGGTATCATATGTTCATTCTCCTTTCGAGAACGCCAACAAGACAATCACAGACACGAAACTATTATAGCGCATGATGAATCAAAAATCTACATCCAATAAAAAATATCTCCGCTAATTTGGTAAAATCTGCCGTAAATTTGTGGCTTTTATACAAAAAACACCCACATCAAAGCGATGTGGGTGTGCGTATATCCTTAGATTCCAGCCTCTTATCAGCGATTCAGGATGCTCTTCTCGGTATCCTTATCGAAGAAGTGCAGGCGGTTGGTCTCGAACGCGACCTTGATGGTGTCTCCGTTGCGCGCGGTGCTGCGCGGATCGACACGAGCCACCACGTTGCCGTCCTTGCCGGTGGTCTTGAGGTAGAGGTAGGTCTCAGAGCCCATCAGCTCGGTAACTTCCACCTGCGCCTCCACGAGGTTGCCATCCGCCACGGACAGGAAACGCTCTTCATCGTGGATGTTCTCCGGACGGATGCCCATGACCACTTCCTTGCCGATGTAGCTCTCATCGACCAGCTTGCGGATCTTCGCATCCGGCACCTTAACAGCATTTTTGCCGAACTCCGCCCAAACCGCGCCATCACGATTGACGAGCTTGGCATTGAAGAAGTTCATCTGCGGGCTGCCGATGAAGGAGCCGACGAACAGGTTGCACGGATAATCGTACAGGTTCTGCGGCGTATCAACCTGCTGGATGAAGCCATCCTTCATGACCACGATGCGGGAAGCCATCGTCATGGCCTCGGTCTGGTCGTGGGTGACGTAGATGAACGTCGTCTGCAGGCGCTGATGGAGCTTGGTGATCTCGGTACGCATCTGCACGCGCAGCTTCGCATCGAGGTTGGAGAGCGGCTCGTCAAACAGGAAGACCTTCGGATCACGGACAATGGCGCGGCCCAGCGCGACGCGCTGACGCTGACCACCGGACAGGGCCTTCGGCTTACGGTTGAGGTAGGGCTCAATGGAAAGGATCTTCGCGGCCTCGCGAACCAGCTTGTCAATCTCATCCTTCGGCTTCTTGCGCAGCTTCAGGCCGAACGCCATGTTGTCATACACGGTCATGTGCGGATAAAGCGCATAGTTCTGGAACACCATGGCGATATCGCGATCCTTCGGCGCAACATCATTGACGAGACGGTCGCCAATGTACAGCTCACCCTCGGAGATCTCCTCCAGACCCGCAACCATGCGCAGCGTGGTGGACTTGCCGCAGCCGGACGGGCCGACCAGCACGATGAATTCCTTATCTTCGATGTCGAGGCAGAAGTCAGAAACCGCCGTAACATTTCCGGAGTAGATCTTGTAGATGTGATTAAGCTTCAAGCCTGCCATTGAAAAATCCCCCTTTAATTCTTCAAAAGTAACCTAGCCGCCGCTTCTTGACGTCCCGCGGCGATCCGTTGTGTTTATTATACGGATTTCCTGTAGGTTTTGCAATTGAATAAGTTCACAAAAAGGACTTTATAAATCCACATTTTCCTCTTGTTTTGTTCATTTTTATCCAGCTTAAATTCCATCATTCTGTTTGATTATTTTAATTTATCTCATTGTATCTCTATATTCCTTCTGTTTTCTCCTGTTTTTTCGATATTTGTTCATCTTGTTCACCTCAAAACATCTATTCCTCTCTCCCATGAAGCCAATTCATCCGCAATCCGGAAACGTTTCCGGAGCACATTCGACAACATTCGTTCCAATGTAACCCCTTTTCTTGCCGCATTTCTACCATATTCCTGCATTTTTTCATCTGCATTTTCTCGGTTTTTCGCCAGTCACATGCTCTGCATACAGGGCATGAAAATCCGTTCTTGTGAAAATTGCACATGTACAATATTCTACATATCCTTCTCAAAAAAGATTTTTATCCATAGAAAAAACAGCATGCTTTACGCATGCTGTCATCGTGTTTTTCCTATACTCAGTCCAGTTGACCCGCTCATGCAGCTTGTATCCACGGCTGATTTCTGCATAACAACGCAAATGTTCCTCAACGCAGCCACCGCGGGAATGCTGCTATCGCTCAGCGTCCCTCTACGCGGATGACGCTGCACAGCGCAGCCTGCTCGCTGTCCCATTCACCGATGGCACAGCGCACTGCGCGCTCGGAAGCCTCGTGCGTGAGCAGCACAAGCTGCACATAGCCCGCCTCGTCCGGTTCACCCTTCTGCACCATAGAGGCAATACTCACCCCATGACGCGCGAACGTTCCCGCCAGCATGGACAGCACGCCCGGCTCATCCTTCGCCCGCATTCGGACGAAGTAGACGCAGCGCCAGTCCTCCGCCATCGCGCACGGTTCATCGCTGACCGCAGGCAGCAGGTGACGCTTGGTGTGCGCCGCCTTCACCAGATCGGACACCAGCGCACTGGCTGTGGGCATATCCCCTGCTCCCCTGCCGTAAAACATCAGCTCTCCACAGGCATGGCCATGAACATACACCGCATTGAATGCATCGTTGACCCCAGCAAGCGGGTGACTGTCCGGCACAAATGTGGGATGAACACGCGCCTGAATTCGCCCATTCTCCGCCTTTGCGACGGCCAGCAGTTTGAGCGTCAGACCAAACTCCCTGCCGCACTGCACATCCAGCGCCGTCACGCCGGTGATGCCCTCGCGGTACACCTGTTCCACAGGCACATGGCGATGGAATGCCAGCGTGGAGAGAATTGAGAGCTTGTACGCCGCATCATAGCCCTCTACGTCCGCAGTCGGGTCTGGCTCTGCCAAGCCCAGCCGCTGCGCATCGGCCAGCACCTCAGCATAGGAAGCCCCCTCCCGGCTCATCCGGGTGAGGATGTAGTTCGTCGTGCCGTTGATAATGCCCATCACCGAGGTGATGCGGTTCGCCTGAAGCGATTCATTCATCGCCCGGATGATCGGCACCGCGCCGCAGACGCTGGCCTCATAGTACAGCCCTGCACCATACGCCTTCGCCGCTTCCATAAGCTGCGTCCAATGGGTGGAAAGCGCCATCTTATTGGCCGTGATGACCGTTTTACGGTTTTGAAGCGCTTCCAGCATATAGGAGGCCGCGGGCTCCTCGCCCCCCATGAATTCCATGACCATGTCAATCTCAGGATCAGCCACCACATCCTGTGCGCAGTCCGTCAGCAGCGCTTTGGGAATATCCCACGTGCGCTTCTTGCCGAGCGAGCGTACCAGAATTCGCCTGACCTCAAAGGTCACGCCCTCATTCTTTTCAATCTCGTTGCCATAGGTTTCCAGCAATTTGTACACGCCGCAGCCGATGTTGCCGCAGCCCAAAAAGCCAATCCTGATTTTGCTCATACGTCCGCCCTCTCTTTCTCGGATCAGACCATATTCTTCTCGTAAATAATGCGCAAGCCTGTCAGCGTCAGATCCGGATTGATCTCGTCAATGACACACGAATTCTTCTTGACCATGTGCGCCATGCCGCCCGTAGCAATCACTTTCGCCTCCGGACAGCCCATCTCCGCCTTCATTGTCCCTACAATCTTCTCCACCGAGCCGATATAGCCATAAAGCACGCCAGCCTGAATATTATTCACTGTCGTGCGTCCGATGACCTTCGGCGGCACCACCAGCTCAATGGACGGCAGCTTCGCCGTACCTGATGAAAGTGCGCGGTTCATCATCCGCAGTCCAGGCGCAATTGCACCGCCGAGGAACTCCCCCCGGTTGGAGACCACGCCGTAGGTTGTCGCCGTACCAAAATCAATGAACACCGACGGCCCGCCGTAGAGCGTGGAGACTGCGACCGCGTTGGCAATGCGGTCGCTGCCCAGCTCGCGCGGATTCTCATATTTGATATTCAGCCCCGTTTTCATGCCCGGAACCAGCAGCTTCGGCTCCATGCCCAGATAGTCCAGACACATATGCTCAATCGTGAAATTGATCGTCGGCACCACCGAGGAGATCATGATCCCCTCGATTTTCGTCCAATCCAGCCCATGATAGCGGAACAGATCATACATGAGAATGCCATATTGATCGGAGGTCATCGCCGGGTCCGTCGCACAGCGCCAGCGTTTGAGGAGCTTCTTGCCCTCAAACACCGCCGCCTTGATGTTCGTGTTGCCGATATCCATCACAAAGATCATGGTTCTTCCCTCGCATCAGCCGGAATACCCGGCACTATTCTCGGCGGCGCTTCAGGCGCGCTGCCGGTTGATTTTCTTAACAGCGCTTCTGCCCAGCGCCTTCTCCAGCGCCACAGCCACCACCGGCGCAATCAGCGCGGCGACCAGCGCCTCCGGCAGGCCATTGGCCACGCCCAACGCAGCGATACCCGCATTCACGCCCTTTTCAGCGATCGCCTGCGGCACACCCGCTCCAGCCTCCAGCATGGCTGCAATCTTCTGATGATTGAGCAGGTCGATCATTCCCATCACCATCGCCGTATGCAGGCCTGTTCCCAGCGCACTGGCCGCCATATATGCGGCAAAACGCCCGTGCCCCAGCCGATCTGTCAGCCCCGACGCCGCCTTTGCGATGGCATATACCCCTATCGGAAACAGCACGCGCGGCAGCACGGATACCAGCGGATTGATAAAAAACGGTGCAAAAAACGATGTGCCTGTCAGGTTGCCCAGCAGGCTGATCACGCCAAACACCAATCCTGTGACAACGCCCGAAGCCAATCCAAGCGTCAGCGTGGCGATAATAACCGGGATATGCAGCGTAGTTGCCGTCAAAAACGGCAAGCGAATCAGCCCAAGCGGCGTATTCGCCAGCACAATCAGCAGAGCGACCATCATCGCCGTGCCTGTCATCCACTGCATCGACCCAGTTTTTCTTGCGGTTTGCGTATACATATTGTTTCCCTCCGTTCGGGTTCACGCGGATACCCGACTTGGTTTGACCGCCGAGGCGGTCGGTTCATGTGCTTCCTTCCTGACGGTCTGCCCTGCGTACAGCGGCAGCCGGAATCTTTCATATTTTATCAGATTCGCCCGTTCAGCGCAAGTTTTCGCGGTCAGTTTAGCAAAAAGATGGTTTTTTCAAGAAAAGAGTTGACAGATCTCGGCATTTCATGTATAATCGTTTTTGTTCTCGCGGGAATGGCGGAATTGGCAGACGCGCTAGATTCAGGTTCTAGTGAAAGCAATTTCATGCAGGTTCAAGTCCTGTTTCCCGCACCAAGGCTCAGCATTGTGCTGAGCCTTTTCTTTTATTTCATACGGTTTTATATCTAAAATCTCTTACTCAAATTAAAGGTATACGTTGGGACTGCGATTCCGGGAAACTCGCATAGTCGCGCTTCGCGCTCCTTGCGATTTCCGACATTCCGCCTGCCTGTTTCCGCCACTGGCGGCGGCAGGCTCCAGATTC